>NZ_JBNDMK010000021.1:0-153115 GCF_050436545.1 Paraburkholderia sp. GAS41 | reverse complement strand
ACGCCGATGATAGTGCGGATTACCCGTGTGAAAGTAGGTAATCGTCAGGCTCCCTAGCAGCAACAGAAACCCCACCCCACAAGGTGGGGTTTCTGCGTTTACGCGCCAAAAACCAGGAAGAGGAACACGCGATCTGTTCTGCAAACACAGATAACTCGCTATCGCCAGACCGCGCCACGGCTCCCATGAGGCAGCCACGCTACGGATCGGCAAGCCCCCTCGGGCCGCTGGCCAAAGCGTCTCCACCATCCCAACTGCCTCTCTACAGTTATCCCAGTGCAAGATACTTCTGGGCAAGCTTGACCCAAAAAGTCGATCCAACCGGTAACAACTCATCGTTAAAGTCGTAACTCGCGTTGTGCAGCATGCAAGGACCGGCTCCGTGTCCTGCATCGCGATGTCCGCCCATACCGTTGCCTAAAAAGGCATAGCATCCTGGCTTGGCAAGCAGCATGAACGAAAAATCTTCGGCGCCCATCGTCGGTTCCACGGCGTCATCGACATTTTCCGCGCCCACCACCTCTTTCATAACAGCAGCGGCAAAGCGAGTTTCCTCGCTGCTGTTGATGGTCGGTGGATAGTTGCGATGGAAGGAAATTTTCACTGAGCAGTCGTACGCTGCAGCCGTGTTCTCGGAAATCTTGCGCATCCGTGTTTCGATCAGGTCGAGCGTTTCCGTCGTAAATGTGCGAACGGTGCCTGCAATCCATGCTCGATCGGGGACTACGTTCACTGCGTCGCCGGCGTGAATCTGCGTGATTGACAGTACGCCGGTGTCAAGCGGCTTCTTGTTGCGCGTGATGATGCCCTGCAGTCCATTGGCGATCTGTACTGCAGTAAAAACCGGGTCGCGCCCGTTGTGCGGCATCGCTGCGTGCGATCCGACGCCGGTGATCTCGATGCGGAATTCGTTGCTCGATGCCATGATCGGACCTTCGGTCACGCCGAACTGTCCCGCTCGCATGCCCGGCCAGTTGTGAATTCCGTACACTGCATCGACAGGAAATTTCGTGAAAAGGCCGTCGTCGATCATCGCCTGCGCGCCCGCACCACCTTCCTCTGCAGGCTGGAAGATGAACACGATCGTTCCGTCGAATTCGCCGTGTTTGGCGAGGTGCCGCGCTGCGCCCAATAGCATGGCTGTATGCCCGTCGTGTCCGCACGCGTGCATCTTTCCGTCGTGGCGAGAGCGATGCTCGAAACTGTTGAGTTCCTGAATAGGAAGCGCGTCCATATCCGCGCGCAGCCCAATCGACCGCTTGCCTGTGCCACGCTTCAAAATGCCAACCACGCCGGTCTTGCCAAGGCCGCGGTGCACTTCGATACCCCAGTCATGGAGGCTTTTCGCCACCAGGTCAGACGTCTGAGTTTCTTCGTAGCGCAATTCGGGATGCGAGTGGATGGTTCGTCGGAGGGTCTGGATCTCGCCGTGCGCGGCCTGGATTTCGGGAATGAGTTTCATGGTGCGTTGTGTTTCGCTGTGCATTGAATGACTCGAGGCGCCTTCGCCTTGGCTCGGTACGAGTCAATTCTACGCCCACCTAAATTTTTGGCGACGTCGCGGGATGCAGGTCATTAAGGACGCAATAAAATAGCACTTTGTGTCCTGCCGCCTCTTACACGGATTGCCCAATGAATGCCCCGACTGAGTTTGCCCGTGCAGTGTGTCCGCACGACTGCCCGGATACCTGCGCAATGCGCGTGACGGTTAAGAACGGGCGTGCAATCAAAGTGGTCGGTGATCCTGACCATCCGCCAACTCAAGGGGCGTTGTGCACCAAAGTCAGCCGCTATGCCGAGCGTGTACATCATCCGCGCCGGCTCACGACGCCAATGCGCCGGGTCGGTGCCAAGGGCGAAGGTCGTTTCGAAGCCATCGGCTGGGATGAGGCGCTAAAAATGGCCGCCGAGCGCCTGTCGGAAATCGCGGCACGTGCTCCCGAAGCAATCGTCCCCTATAGCTACGCGGGTACGTTGGGCCTCGTGCAGGGTGACAGCATCGCCCAGCGGTTCTTCCACAAGCTCGGTGCATCCCAATTGGACCGGACAATTTGCGCGGCAGCCGGTGCGGCCGGGCTGAAGTACACCTACGGCGCAAGCCTTGGGATGCTCACTGAGTTTTTCGCGGAGAGCGAGCTGATCCTGATCTGGGGTTCGAATCCGATTGCGTCCAATCTGCATTTCTGGACTCGCGCGCAGGAGGCTAAGCGCCGCGGCGCACGCCTGATCGCGATCGACCCTTATCGCTCGTTGACGGCAGAAAAATGTCATCAGCATATTGCGCTCAAGCCCGGTACTGACGGTGCGCTCGCACTCGGCATGATGAACGTGCTGTTCACTGAAGATCGGCTCGATCACGCCTATATTGCGGACCATACGCTCGGTTTTGAGCAGTTAAAGGCTCGCGCGTTGCGCTATCCGCCGTCGCGTGTCGCGCAGATTTGCGGCATCGACGAGCAGACGATTGTCGATCTCGCGCGTTTGTACGGCGGCACCAGAAAGGCGGCGATCCGCATGAACTACGGGCTGCAGCGGGTGCGCGGCGGCGGCAACGCGGTACGCGCCATCGCCTGTTTGCCCTCGTTGACCGGCGCCTGGCGCGAGCGCTCAGGCGGCACGTTGCTTTCCTCGTCGGGCTGGGTACCGGTGAACTCACACGCGTTGCAGCGCCCCGACCTGATGCCCGGCTGGCCGTCGCAGCCGCCGCGCGTCATCAATATGAACGCAATCGGCGACGCCTTGCTGCATCCGGGCGACGCCGGCTTCGGGTCGAAAGTCGAGGCCGTGGTGGTCTATAGCGCCAATCCGGTCGCCGTTGCGCCAGATTCCGCGCGGGTTGCGGCTGGCTTTGCGCGGGAAGATCTATTTACGATCCTCCTCGAGCATTTCCAGACCGATACGGCGGACTACGCCGACTTATTGCTACCCGCGACAATGCAGTTAGAGCACCTCGATCTCCACAAGTCCTACGGCCACACGCACGTCATGGTGAACCTTCCTGCGATCCAACCGGTGGGAGACGCCCGGCCCAACACCGAGATTTTCCGCGGGATCGCCCGCCAGATGAATCTGCAGGAGCCGGCCCTGTTCGAGTCCGACGAATCTGTCGCGGCAAACGCGTTACGCTGGGATGATCCGGTATTCGAAAACGTCAACTGGGAATCGTTGAAGCAAACCGGCTGGGCAAAGCTCAATTTGCCCGATGCGCCGTTTGCCAACGGTGGTTTTCGTACGCCATCGGGCAAGTGCGAGTTCTCTAGTGAGCGCCTCGCACAACAAGGGCTCGATCCGCTTCCGGACTATCTGCCGCCCCACGAATCCGCTGACAGCGACCCCGAGCTCGCGGCGCGCTATCCACTGGCCATGATCTCGCCCCCCGCGCGTAATTTTCTGAACAGCACCTTCGTCAATGTGGAAAGCTTGCGTTCCACTGAGGGCGAACCGCATATCGACATCCACCCCTTCGATGCAGGCCGGCGCCGAGTGCTTGACGGAGATCTGGTCCGTATCTTCAATGACCGCGGCTCGATGCGGGCGCGTGCCCGCGTGACAGACAGGGCGCGCGAGGGCTTGGTGGTTGGCCTCTCCATCTGGTGGAAAAAGCTGTCTCCCGACGGATGCAATGCCAACGAGGTTACGAGCCAGGCGCTCACGGACCTCGGTGGTTCCGCCACCTTCTACGACTGCCTTGTCGAGGTCGAACGCGTTTGAAATCCCGGGCGCAAAACGGCCGTATGTATCACGCGGCGATTCTTACGGGTGACGTTCGAGGGCGTCGTCTAACCCGGGAAGATTCCACTAATTGCAGGGCAGGGCGCGTGCTAGGATGCGTTTTTAGCACGACCATTCGAAAAAAAGGAGGAGACGCCGCATGGAAAAAATCTGGCTGAAATCATATCCGCCCGGCGTTCCAGCAGAGATCGATCCGAGTCAATATTCGTCCGTTGCCGAGCTGTTCGAAGAAAGCTTCCGTGAATATCGCGCGAGGCCGGCCTTCGTCTGCATGGGCAAGCAGATCACTTACGGCGAACTGGACGCGTTGTCGGGCAAGCTTGCCGCGTGGTTTCAGTCGAAAGGCCTCGTGCGCGGCGCTCGCATTGCAATCATGATGCCGAACGTGCTGCAGTATCCGGTGGCGATTGCCGCCGTGCTGCGCGCCGGCTATGTGGTCGTGAACGTAAATCCGCTGTACACGCCGCGTGAACTCGAACATCAACTGAAGGACAGCGGCGCCGAAGCCATTATCCTGCTCGAGAATTTCGCAGTAACGCTGCAGGCGGTGGTGCGCAACACCGCGATCAAGCATGTGATCGTCGCGGCGATGGGTGATCTGATGGGCGCGAAGGGCCTGCTGGTGAACTTCGTCGTGCGTCGCGTCAAAAAGATGGTCCCTGCGTGGAGCCTGCCGGGCCACATCGAGTTCAACACCGCCATTGCCGAAGGCGCTCGCCGCGAGTTCAAGCCGGTCAAGCAAGGCCCAGATGATGTCGCGTTCCTTCAATACACGGGCGGAACGACGGGTGTGGCGAAAGGCGCAACCTTGCTGCATCGGAACCTGATTGCCAACGTCCTGCAGTCGCAGGTTTGGCTCGACCCCGCCCGCACGGGACGGGACGATATCGACCAGTTCGTGACCGTTGTCGCGCTACCGCTGTATCACATTTTTGCGCTGACAGTCTGCGGATTGCTGACCGTGCGTACGGGCGGACTTGGCCTGCTGATTCCGAATCCGCGTGACATCGGCGGCATGATCAAGGAACTGCAGGGCTATGCGATCACGACGATTCCCGCCGTGAACACGCTCTACAACGCCATGCTCAATCATCCTGATTTCGACAAGCTCGACTTCTCGAAGCTGCTGGTCGCCAACGGCGGCGGGATGGCGGTACAGGAAGCCGTCGCGAAGCGCTGGTACGAACGCACGCGTAGCCCGATCGTCGAAGGATACGGTATGTCGGAGACGTCGCCGTGCGTAACGTGTAATCCGGTAACGGTCACTTCGTATAGCGGCACGATCGGCCTGCCGCTGCCGTCCACCGAAATCTCGATTCGCGACGACGATAACCACGAGGTGCCGCTCGGCCAACCAGGCGAGATCTGCATTCGCGGTCCGCAGGTGATGGCGGGCTACTGGAACCGGCCTGATGAAACCGCCAAGGTGATGACCCCGGACGGCTTCTTCAAATCCGGCGACGTCGGCATCGTGAGCGAAGCAGGCTACGTGAAGATCGTCGACCGGAAGAAGGACATGATTCTGGTGTCGGGTTTCAACGTCTATCCGAACGAGGTCGAAGATGTCGTCGCCAAATTGCCGGGTGTGTTCGAAGTCGCGGCGGTCGGCGTGCCGGACCAACATTCCGGCGAAGCGGTGAAACTCTTTGTCGTGAAGAAGGATCAGGCGCTGACCGACGCCGACATTTTCGCGTTCTGCAAAGAACAACTGACGGGTTACAAACGGCCGAAGCTGATCGAGTTTCGGGCTGAGCTGCCCAAAAGCAACGTCGGCAAAATCTTGCGGCGCGAGTTACGCGACGGGCGTGTATAAGACGTTGCCAGAAACCACCATACGGCGGACAACTACTACATAAGCTGTTGGCTTGACCCAGAAGAACGGCCCAACGAACTTACGCTCGTTGGGCCGTTCGCATTTCAACCAGCTGAAACTTCGACGCCACACCAGCGCCAATCTGACGTCAATCGAAAAGAGCCAAGCCAAAAAAAAGGCGCCCGAAGGCGCCCTTGAGGCATACAGCTTTATTACGACTTATTAGAACTTGGCGCGGATACCGACGCGCGCCGTCAACTGGTTCTGGTTCGCCGACGCCGTCAGGTTGCTGATCGATGCAACGGCCGGCACAACCGTCTTGCCATTCGTCGACAGCGTGTCGCCCAGCGCGTGTTGATACACGCCTACGATGTAGATGTCGGTGCGCTTCGACAGGAAGTAGTCGATGCCCAGCGAACCCTGGTGATACTCGGGAGCCGAGTTGCCGTCCACCTTGCTGCCGCGCGTGTAGTCGTAGGCTGCGCCGACCAGCAACGCCGGGGTCAACTGATACTTGAAGTTGACTTCGCCGTTGTTGAAGGTAGCCGTTTGGCCAGCGAACGGCGTAGCGGCCGAGGAACCCAGGTTCATGAACTTGGTGTTCGAATACGTACCGCCAATCGTTGCAGCGCCGAACGTGTACGCGCCGCCTGCAGCGATCACCTGGTACGTGTTCGCCGAGGTGTAGCCTGCAATAACCGGCGACGTTACTGTGGAAAGCGTGGACGTGGCTGTGTTGTTGCCGAAGAAGCTCACAGCCGGGTTGCGGGCGTTGAGGTAGGCCGCACCGAGAACCAGCGGGCCATTCGCGTAACCGGCGCCTACCGAGAAGATCTGGTTGCGGCCGGTTTCGCCAGCCACGCCGCCCAGGCTGTATAAGCCGCCGAACGTCAGACCGTTGTAGTTGTTGCTCGTGAACTTGATCGAGTTGTTGACGCGATAATCGTTGTTCAGGTTATCGAGGTCACCCGGGTGAGCGGTGATGTAGCCACCCCATTGATCGCCGACTTCCAGCGGGCCGACATAGTCAACCGCGGAGTCGTACTGACGACCAAGAGTCAGCGAACCGTAGTTGCTCGACAGACCCACGAACGCTTGACGACCGAACAGCAGACCGCCTTGACCGAGCTTGCCGGTGTTGGTGTCGAAACCGTTTTCGAGTACGAAGATAGCCTTCAGACCGCCGCCCAGATCTTCCGTACCACGCAGGCCCCAACGACTGCCCTGCAGCACGCCGCTAGACAAGTTGTACAAATGCTTGCCACCAGCGTTGGTGTTGATGTTAAAGCCTTCGTCAATAATACCGTACAGGGTCACGCTGCTTTGCGCATGAGCGACGCCAGCGAACGCGCCCAATGCCGCAAAAGCGAGAAGCGACTTTTTCATCGAGTGATCTCCAAGGAACTGCCAATTTTTTGTACAAGGCGAATATTTTTGGTGCAGCGGGGCCTTGCCATCTAACTTCAGCGAGAAGTTGCACGTAATGTAACAAAAGGCCTATCTCGCACAAAGAGAAAGCAGGGCGTCCAGAAGACCGTTGTTTCGTTTACGCAACATGGTCTAGAATTGAAAATTAGCCATAAAATCAGTCGTTAACCAACGCTCTGCGCGTGCGAAATTGCTCCGCAAACGCATGCTGTGCGGACCTTTGGGAGATTGGATTGAGGCGTCGAACCAGGAGAGTTGGATGGTGCTGGATGAACTGATTACCGAGCTGGATCGGGGTTTACGCTCAATGACGGGCGTGTCGCGGATGAGTCGGCCGGTGCCGGTGCCGCCTGCGTCGACGGAAGTCCCGGAATTGTCGTCGGCAGAGCGCGAACATGCCGCCGGGTTGATGCGCGTGAATCATGTTGGCGAGGTGTGCGCACAGGCGCTTTATCAGGCGCAAAAGCTGGCCACTCGCTCTCCCACTTTGAAAGCAACGTTCGAGCACGCGGCACGCGAGGAAGAAGATCATCTCGCGTGGACTTCCCGGCGACTGGAGGCGCTCGATTCACGGCCCAGCCTGCTGAATCCGCTGTGGTACGCCGGCGCGCTCGCGCTCGGCCTGGTGGCCGGCCGCTTCGGCGATCGGGTGAGTCTCGGTTTCATGGCCGAGACCGAGCGTCAGGTCGAGCAGCATCTCGATAGTCATATGGAAAAGTTGCCTGAAACGGATCTCGAATCGCGTGCCATCGTCGAACAGATGCGCGTGGACGAAGCGGCGCATGGTAAAAGTGCGATGGATGCGGGGGGTGTCGAACTGCCTTTTCCCGCGCGCGCCTTGATGCGTGCCGCGTCGAAATTCATGACTCGGACTGCTTACTACGTTTAATCGCTCGGAAGTGGGACGGCGCACCGTGCGCCTCCCGCTAAATCGCCTCAAACCCTCCGCCGATTCATTCAATCCCCCGCCGCAGATCGCTTAGATTCCACGCCTTTCGCCCCGACTTTTCACGTATCACCTTCACAAGTTGCAGTAGTGCATTCATTTATAACGGTTTTCCGTTTTAAGTCCGACGTGAAGGAGTCGCGCTAAGTCCTTGTTCTAACAAACAAATTTCGTTAAAAATCCGCGCTTCTCCCTTGACCCCTGTTTAGGCTTCCTCTAAAGTGGGAGACAGTGTGAGAAAGTGTATTTTTGTGTGATTCCCGAAGGGGTTTCGGGTAGATTTTCAAGAACAGGCAAGCGGCGCGCGGCGTCGTCATGGGGAGAGCAGAAGTGTTCCAAGGGGCGTCGGCGCTGGCACTCGATGCGAAGGGGCGGATGTCCGTCCCGTCTCGCTATCGGGACGCGCTGCAAGGACAGGCAGAAGGCCGGGTGACGATCACCAAGCACCCGGACGGCTGCCTGTTGCTATTTCCGCGCCCGGAATGGGAAATCTTCCGCGACAAGGTCGACAAGCTCCCCATGAACGCCACCTGGTGGAAGCGCATTTTTCTCGGCAATGCCATGGACGTCGAAATGGACGGCGCAGGACGCGTGCTCGTATCACCGGAATTGCGCACGGCCGGCGGGTTGGGAAAAGAAGTGACCCTGCTCGGCATGGGTCGTCACTTCGAGTTGTGGGATACGCAAACGTACGCCGCGAAGGAACAGGCGGCCATGGCTGAGGGCATGCCCGAAGCGTTGAAAGATTTCACGTTCTGATCGCGGCATACATACATATATGGCACCTGCGATGGGAAACGAATTGCAGCATCGCACGGTGCTGCTGGAAGAGGCGGTCGAGGCGTTGGTGAACCGCCCGGACGGCGTCTATGTGGACGGTACGTTCGGACGCGGCGGTCATAGCCGCGCGGTGCTGGGCAAGCTGGGTGAGTCGGGCCGGTTGATCGCGTTCGACAAAGACCCGCTCGCCATTGCGACGGCGCAGAAAATCGCCGATCCGCGCTTCGAGATCGTGCATGAGAGTTTTGCTTCACTGCGTGACGCGATTGCGGCGCGCGGGGTTGGGCAGGTGTCGGGCGTTTTATTGGATCTGGGCGTGTCGTCGCCGCAAGTCGACGACCCGGAGCGCGGTTTCAGTTTCCGCGCCGACGGCCCGCTCGACATGCGGATGGACCCGACGCGCGGCGAATCGGCTGCTGACTGGCTGGCGCGGGTCACGGTGCAGGAATTGACGGAGGTAATACGAGATTATGGGGAAGAACGGTTTGCTTTTCAGATTGCAAAGGCGCTTGTTGCTCGCCGGGCAGAGTCCGACCGTCTTGGGCCTCTCGTCAGCACGGGCGAGCTTGCCCAAATCGTGGCTAACGTCGTCAAGACCCGTGAGAAGGGCAAGGATCCGGCAACCCGCACCTTTCAAGCTATACGGATTCACATCAATCAAGAGCTTGCGGAGCTGCAAGTCGTTTTAGAAGCAGCGCACGCGCTGCTGGAGCAAGGGGGGCGGCTGGTGGTCATCAGCTTTCATTCGCTCGAGGATCGGATCGTCAAACGGTTCATGCAGGCGCACGCCAGTACGCCTACGGTCGACCGTAGACTGCCGATCCGCGCAGTCGATCTGCCCAGCCCGCCGCTCAAACTCATTGGCCGCGTGTTCGCGAGCGACGCTGAAGTCGCCGCCAACCCGCGCGCCCGTTCTGCTGTGATGCGCGTGGCGGAGCGTATCGCGCCATGAGCCGCCTCAATATCTTTCTGCTGATCGTCGTAATGGGCTGTGCGTTATCCGTGGTCAACGCAACGAATCAGCAGCGTCAGATCTTCATCCAGTTGCAGCGCGCGCAGTCGCAGGAGCGCCAGTTGCAGCAGGACTACTCACAGCTTCAATATCAGCAGAGCGCGCTTTCGAAGACCTCGCGCATCGAACAGCTCGCGACGGACTCGCTGAAAATGCAGGGCGTGACGACCGGCCTCACTCAATATCTGACGCTCGACGCGGGTGCCGCCATGGCTGAAGATGCGCCCGTGCCGACCTCGGCCCCGGTGTCCGCTTCCACTCCGCTCACCACCCGTCATGGGGGCGTGCGATGAAAAAGTCCTCGAGCCGCAAGAGCGTTGCCTTCGCGTCGAACCCGATCCTTTCCGTGCGCCTGCCCATGTGGCGTTCGAAACTCGTCGTGTTCATGCTGTTCATGGCGTTTGTCGCACTCGCTGGCCGTGCATTCTGGATTCAGGGGCCGGGCAACGCGTTCTATCAGAAGCAGGGCGAGAGCCGTTATCAGCGCACGCTGGAAATGCCGGCTACGCGCGGCAAGATTCTCGACCGCAACGGCCTCGTGCTTGCCACGAGCTTGCCGGTGCGCGCGATCTGGGCGATTCCCGAAGCCGTGCCTGACGATCTCGGCGCCGACAAGCTGGCCGCGCTCGGCAAGCTGCTAGGCATGACGAATACGGAACTGCGCGCCAAGCTGTCCGAGGACAAGAATTTCGTCTACGTAAAGCGTCAGGTGCCGGTCGACGTGGCCGAGCAGGTGACCGCGCTCGACATTCCCGGCGTCTATCAGCGTGACGAATACAAGCGTTTCTATCCGGAAGGCGAAATCGCGGCCCACCTGATCGGCTTCACCAACGTCGAGGACGAGGGTCAGGAAGGCGTCGAGCTGGGCGACCAGAAGCAGCTCGTGGGCATGCCGGGCATCCGCCGCGTCATCAAGGACCGGATGGGGCACATCATCGAGGATGTCGACGAACAGGTCGTGCCGCACAACGGTACGGATGTGAACCTGGCGATCGACAGCAAGATCCAGTACATCGCCTACACCAACCTCAAGGCCGCGGTTGAAAAATTCAAGGCCAAGGCAGGTGCCGCCATGGTGATCGACGTGCGTACCGGCGAAGTGCTCGCGCTCGTCAATTACCCGACCTTCAACCCGAACGACCGCAGCCACCTGACCGGCGACCAGCTGCGCAACCGTGTGCTCACGGACGAGTTCGAACCGGGCTCGATCATGAAACCGTTCACGGTTTCGCTTGCGCTCGATCTGCATCGCGTGGCGCCGACTACACTGGTAGATACGGGGCCGGGCCACTTCAATCTCGACGGCGCGACGATCACCGACGACAGCGCGTTCGGCGTGCTGACAGTCGGCGGTGTGATTCAGAAATCGAGCAACATTGGCGCGACGAAGATCGCGATGACGCTCAAGCCCGAAGAGATGTGGAATATGTATACCAGCATCGGTCTTGGCCAGGCGCCGAAAATCGGCTTCCCGGGCGCGACGGCGGGCCATCTGCGTCCGTGGAAGAGCTGGCGCCGTATCGAACAGGCGACCATGTCGTACGGCTACGGCTTGTCGGCGTCGCTGTTCCAGTTGGCGCGCGCCTACACCGCAATCGCTCATGATGGCGAAATTATGCCGGTGACCATCTTCCGCTCACCGGGCGATCAGCCCGCCACCGGTCCGCAGATTTTCTCGCCGGTCACCGCCCGTGAAGTACGCGCGATGCTCGAAACCGTGGTCGCGCCCGGCGGCACCTCGCCCGATGCCGCCGTGCCGGGGTATCGCGTAGGCGGCAAGAGCGGCACGGCGTACAAGCACGGCGCGCACGGGTACGACAAATCGAAGTACCGCGCGTCGTTTGTCGGCATGGCGCCGATGCCGAATCCGCGCATTGTGGTCGCGGTGTCGGTGGATGAACCGACGGCCGGCAGCCACTTCGGTGGCCAGGTGTCGGGACCGGTGTTCTCGACCATCGCCGGCGACACGCTGCGCTCGCTCAATATTCCGCCCGATATGCCGGTCAAACAGATGGTGGTGTCGGATGATTCGGCACCGGTCGTGCCGGCCGCGCCGACGCTGCCGCCCGCGGCAGCGAAGAAGCTGTCCACCAGCAGCGGCGCCAAGAAAATGACCATCGCCTCCAGCGCGAAGAACCATCCTGGAGTGGTGCGATGAGCGCGCTACGTTCGCAGCATCCGGCTCATCGGCAGATTGCCGACGCACTCGGCTGGCTACACGCTCGCGCGCAGCCCGGTGCTCATCTGCACGCCGACACGCGCTCGCTCGCGGCCGGCGACGTGTTTCTGGCCTATGGGGTCGACGGTGCCGACAACCGGCCGTTCATCGACGGCGCGATCGAACGCGGTGCGGCTGCGGTGCTGTATCAGCCGGAAAACTTTAACGCTGCGGTGGATCCGTCGCTCGCGCTCGCGGTGCCCGCGCTGAACGAACTGGCAGGCTCCATCGCGAGCGGCTGGTATGGCGACCCGACCGATACAGTGCGGGTGATCGGCGTCACGGGCACCAACGGCAAGACTTCATGCAGCCAGTGGATCGCGGCGGCGCTCAGTGCGCTCGGCACCCGCTGCGCGATTGTCGGCACGCTGGGGACCGGCATGCTGGGCCACCTCGTGCATACTGGCTTCACGACGCCGGACGCTCCGCAGTTGCAGCGCAGCCTCGCGCAGTTGCGCGATGCGGGCGCACAGGCGGTCGCCATGGAGGTGTCGTCGCATGCGCTGCACCAGGGCCGGGTGAACGGCACGGCGTTCGAGATCGCCGTGTTCACCAATCTCACCCAGGACCACCTCGATTATCACGGCACCTTTGCCGCCTACGAGGCCGCCAAGGCGCGTCTGTTCGCGTGGCCGGAGCTGCGTTGCGCGGTGATCAATCACGACGACGCAGCGGGTCGCCGCTTGCTGGCGAGCACGCAGGGCCACGCGCGCACCATCGCCTACGGTCTTGGCACGTCCGCCGAGGCGCCGGACGCCGCTGCGCCGCAATCCGACGCCTGGCTGCACGCCGCCCATGTGCGCGCGACCGCAACCGGCACGGCGTTCCATCTGAGCACGTCCGATTGGGGTGACACCGAAGTCGAAGTGCAGACGCTCGGCGCCTTCAACGTCAGCAACCTGCTGGGTGTGCTGGGCGCACTGCTGGCAACGGATGTCCCGTTCGACGCGGCACTGGCCGAACTGGCGAAACTGGAACCGGTCAACGGCCGCATGCAGCGGTTGGGCGGCCGCCTGCAAAACGACGAGCCGCTCGTCGTAATCGACTACGCACACACGCCCGACGCGCTGGAAAAAACCCTCGAAGCACTGCGTCCGATGGCGGTTGCGCGCGGCGGCGAGCTGATCTGCATGTTCGGTTGCGGTGGCGATCGCGATGCAACCAAGCGTCCGTTGATGGGCGCGATTGCGGAAAAATTCGCCGACAGCGTCGTCGTGACCAGCGACAACCCGCGCAGCGAAGACCCGCAGAAAATTCTCGACCAGATCGCTGCCGGCATGCAAGACGCGTCGAAGGCCCGCCGGGTCGAGGATCGCGCCAGTGCCATCCTGCAGGCTATCCGCGGCGCGGCACGCGAAGACGTGATCGTGCTGGCCGGCAAGGGGCACGAAGCCACTCAGGAAATCATGGGTAAGAAACGCGCTTTCTCCGATCAGGATCACGCACGTCTGGCGCTCGCCGCCCGTGCTACGCAGGCTCGCGGAGGTGGCGAATGACCCGGCAAGACGTCGTGATGTTTTCTCTGCGCGAAGCCGCTGCGCTGATTCCGGGCGCGACCGTGCTCGGTGACGACAGCGTCACCTTCGAGCGTGTGTCGACCGACAGCCGCACCGCCGGTCACGGCGATCTGTTCGTCGCACTCAAGGGCGATCGTTTCGACGCGCATGACTTTTTGCCGGACGTGGCCACGCATCAGATCGCCGCGGCGCTGCTGACGCGTACGCCCGCCGGCTGGAGTCTGCCGGCCTTGCAGGTCGCCGACACGCGCGCAGCGCTCGGCGCGCTCGCGCGCGGCTGGCGTCGCCGCTTCACGATGCCGCTCGTCGCGGTAACGGGCAGCAACGGCAAGACGACGGTCAAGGAAATGATCGCGTCGATCTTCGCCGCCGCCGTCGGCGTGGACGCGCGGCTTGCTACCGCGGGCAATTTCAACAACGACATCGGACTGCCGCTGACGCTGTTTCGTCTGAGCGCCGCGCATCGACTGGCGGTGGTCGAACTCGGGATGAATCACCCGGGCGAAACCGCGTTGCTCGGCCATATCGCCGAGCCGACGGTCGCGGTGGTGAACAACGCCCAGCGTGAACATCAGGAGTTCATGGCGACGGTCGAAGCGGTGGCGCTCGAACATGCGAGCGTGATTCACGCGCTCGCGCCGGAAGGTGTCGCGGTGTTCCCGGCGGATGACGCCTACGCCAGCATCTGGCGCGTCGCCGCCACCGGCAACCGCATCATTGATTTCGCTCTAAATAACGACGGTCAAGCCACCGAAGCCGCAGTGCAAGGTGTATTCGCCGGCAACGTGCTGAGTATCGACACGCCGGAAGGTCATCTCGACGTCACGCTGCAGGTACTTGGCGACCACAACGCGCACAACGCACTGGCGGCCACCGCCGCCGCGCTGGCCGCCGGCGTTGGGCTCGATGCCATCAAGCGCGGTCTCGAATCGTTCGGCGCGGTGAAAGGGCGTCTGCAGGTCAAGCGCGCCGCGCTGGGCGCGCTGGCTGGCGCCACGGTGGTCGACGACACCTACAACGCGAATCCCGATTCAATGCGCGCCGCGATCGACGTGCTGGCCTCCCGTCCCTCACCGCGTGTGCTGGTGATGGGCGACATGGGCGAAGTCGGCGATAACGGTCCGGCATTTCACCGCGAAATCGGTGCCTACGCCAACGAGCGGGGCATCGACGCGCTGTACGCGCTCGGCGATGCATCGCGCGATGCGTGTGCGGCCTTTGGCGCGCAGGCGCATCACGTCGACGACGTCGCGACGCTCGTCGCTCAACTGCTGCAGGCGGGTTTCGGCCCGGCGGCAACGCTTCTCGTGAAAGGCTCGCGGTTCATGAAAATGGAACGCGTGGTGGACGCCGTAACGAGTCCACAACCCATCGCACCGGACGCAGCGTCCGGTGCACATTGAAATAGAAGGACCGAGGCATGCTACTGGCGCTGGCGCAATGGCTGCAGAATGACGCAAGCTTCTTGCGCGTGATCAGTTACCTGACTTTCCGTGCGGTGGCGGCGACGATCACCGCGCTGCTGATCGGGCTCGTCTGCGGCCCGGCGGTGATCCGCAAGCTGACGGCGATGAAGGTGGGCCAGGCCGTCCGTAAAGACGGTCCGCAATCCCATCTCGTCAAATCCGGCACCCCGACCATGGGCGGCGTGCTGATCCTGCTCGGCATCGCGGTGTCGACGTTGTTGTGGGCCGATCTGACCAACCGTTTTATCTGGATCGTGATTCTGGTGACGTTCGGTTTCGGCGTGATCGGCTGGGTCGACGATTACCGCAAGGTGGTCTACAAGGATCCGCGCGGCATGTCGTCGCGTGAAAAGTATTTCTGGCAATCGGTGATCGGGCTGTTCGCTGCTGTATATCTCGCCTTCAGCGTGTCCGAAGCGAGCAATGTGCGCGTCTACGACCTGTTCATGGCGTGGGTGCGCAGCGGCCTTTCCATGGGCCTGCCGCCGCACGCCGACCTGATGCTGCCGTTCATCAAATCCATCAGCTATCCGCTCGGCGTGTGGGGCTTCATCGTGCTGACGTATCTCGTGATCGTCGGGGCCAGCAATGCGGTGAATCTCACCGACGGCCTGGACGGTCTCGTCATCATGCCGGTCGTGCTGGTCGGCGCGTCGCTCGGGGTGTTCGCGTATGTGATGGGTAGTTCGGTCTATTCGAAGTATCTGCTGTTCCCGCACATTGCCGGCGCCGGCGAGTTGCTGATTTTCACCTCCGCGATGGGCGGCGCAGGGCTCGCGTTTCTCTGGTTCAACACGCATCCCGCGCAGATGTTCATGGGCGACGTGGGCGCGCTGGCGCTCGGCGGCGCGCTTGGCACGATCGCAGTGATCGTCCGTCAGGAAATCGTGCTGTTCATCATGGGTGGCATCTTCGTCGCGGAGACGCTTTCCGTGATGTTGCAGGTGATGTGGTTCAAATTCACCAAGCGACGTTTCGGCGAAGGCCGGCGGCTCTTCAAGATGGCGCCGCTGCATCACCATTTCGAATTGTCTGGCTGGAAAGAAACGCAGGTTGTCGTGCGGTTCTGGATCATCACGTTAATGCTGTGCCTGTTCGGTTTGTCCACGCTCAAGTTGCGTTAAGCCGTTGTCGAAGTAAAAGGGAAAGCGATGTTTGGCGAGAAGTTTCGGGATCGGCAAAAGCCGATGGTGCTCGTGCTGGGACTCGGTGAATCGGGTCTCGCGATGGCGCGCTGGTGCGCGCGGCACGGGTGCCGGCTGCGCGTGGCGGATACGCGCGAGGTGCCGCCGAACCTGTCCGGACTCGAAGCGCATGGCATCGATGCCGACTTCGTCGGCGGCCCGTTTTCGCCCGTGTTGCTCGAGGGCGTCGAACTGGTGGCGATCAGTCCGGGTCTGTCGCCGCTCGCAACGGATCTCCTGCCGCTGATTACCGAGGCGCGCGACAAGGACATCCCAGTCTGGGGCGAGCTTGAATTTTTTGCCCAGGCGTTGAAGACGCTCGGCGAAAGCGGTTACGCGCCGAAGGTAATCGCGATCACCGGCACCAACGGCAAGACCACGACCACGAGCCTGACGGGTCTGCTGTGCGAACGTGCCGGCAAGAAGGTCGCGGTCGCGGGCAATATCAGCCCGGCCGCGCTCGACAAACTCACCGAAGCCATCGACAACACCGCGCTGCCCGATGTCTGGGTGCTCGAAATGTCGAGCTTCCAGCTGGAAACGGCGCACACGTTCGCGCCGGATGCCGCGGTCATCCTCAACATCACGCAGGACCACCTCGACTGGCACGGCGGCCTCGATGCCTACGCGGCCGCCAAAGGCCGGATCTTCGGGGCGCAGACCGTGCGCGTGCTCAATCGTGACGACGCTCGCGTGATGGCGCTAGCCAAAACGCCCGCCAAGGATGGCGCCGCAGGCGACAGTCCGGCAACGGTGATGACTTTCGGCGTCACCGAGCCGACGCGTCCTGGCGATTACGGTTTGCTGCGCGAAAACGGCATCATCTGGCTGGTGGAGGCGCACGATCGCGATGCCACGGACGAACCCGCGCCGACGCGCCGCCGCAAGGGCGAAACCGCCGCGCCGCCGAACCTCGGCCTGAAGCGCCTGATGCCTGCCGACGCCTTGCGCATCCGCGGTCTGCACAACGCCGCCAACGCGCTCGCCGCGTATGCGCTCGCACGTGCGGTCGACTTGCCGGGCGCGCCGTTGCTGCACGGCTTGCGCGAATACCGCGGCGAGCCGCATCGGGTTGAATTGATCGCCTCGATCGAAGGCGTCGACTTCGTGGACGACAGCAAAGGCACCAACGTCGGCGCGACGGTCGCGGCGCTCGACGGTCTCGCGCAGCGCGCGGTGCTGATCGCCGGTGGCGACGGCAAGGGCCAGGAATTCGAACCGCTCGCCGCGCCGGTCATGCGCTGGTGCCGCGCGGTGATGCTGATTGGCCGCGACGCGCCACGGATTCGCGCCGCGCTTGCCGACACCGGCATTGCGCTCACCGATCACGGCACGCTTGAAGACGCCACGCGTGCCGCAGCGGCGCTCGCCCAACCCGGCGACGCGGTGCTGCTGTCGCCGGCCTGTGCGAGCTTCGACATGTTCAAGGGATACGCCCATCGCGCCGCGGTGTTCCGCAGCGCGGTTGAAGAGATCGCTGCCGAGCGGGGGACGATGATATGAGCTGGTCGGAACGCTTCGGTTCGCGCCTCGCCAAACAGCGCGGCTCAGTCGGCGATGCAAGCGCCAGCCGCACGGCGAACGGACTCGCGAGCGCCGTCAACGGCGTGCGTCCGCTTCGCTCGCGCATGCTGGACTACGACCACTCGCTGCTGTGGGTAGTGATCGCGCTGCTCGGCCTTGGCATCGTCATGGTGTACTCGGCGTCCATCGCCATGCCGGACTCGCCGAAGTACTCGTCGTATCGCGACTGGGCTTTCCTCGTGCGGCAGATCATCTTCGTGGTGCTCGGCTCGGTGATCGGCGTGATCTCCTTCCGCATTCCGGTTTCGACGTGGGACAAGTACGCGCCAAAGATCTTTCTGCTGGCGCTGGTCAGTCTCGTGATCGTGCTGGTGCCGCACGTCGGCAAGGGCGTGAACGGCGCGCGGCGCTGGATTCCGCTCGGCATCACGAACATGCAGCCGTCGGAAATCATGAAGCTCGCCGTGACCATTTACGCGGCCAACTACACGGTGCGCAAGCAGGAGTACATGCACAGCTTCGCCAAGGGCTTTCTGCCGATGGCCTTCGCGGTCGGCGTGGTCGGCGCGCTGCTGCTGCTCGAACCGGACATGGGCGCGTTCATGGTGATCGCAGCGATTGCGATGGGCGTGCTGTTCCTCGGCGGCGTGAACGGCAAGCTGTTCGGCGGCCTCGTGGCGACCGCGGTCGGCACTTTCAGTTTGCTGGTGTGGGCGTCGCCGTGGCGGCGTGAGCGGATCTTCGCGTACCTCGATCCGTGGGACGACCGTTACGCGCAAGGCAAGGCGTATCAATTGACGCACTCGCTGATCGCGTTTGGTCGCGGCGAGTGGTTTGGCGTGGGCCTGGGCGGCAGTGTCGAAAAGCTCAACTACCTGCCGGAAGCGCATACCGACTTCATCCTCGCGGTGATCGGCGAGGAACTGGGTTTTGTCGGCGTGCTGGTGGTCATCCTGATGTTTTACTGGATCGTGCGCCGCTCGTTCGAAATCGGCCGTCAGGCACTGGCGCTGGACCGCACGTTTGCAGGACTGGTCGCGAAGGGCATTGGCTTGTGGTTCGGCGCGCAGACCTTCATCAATATGGGCGTGAACCTCGGCTTGCTGCCGACCAAAGGTCTCACGCTGCCGCTCGTCAGCTACGGCGGGTCGGGCATCTTGCTGAACTGCGTGGCGGTGGCCTTGCTGATGCGCGTCGATTACGAGAACCGGGTCTTGATGCGCGGAGGGAAGGTATGACCTCCATGCGGCAACGCACGCTGATGGTCATGGCCGGCGGCACCGGAGGACACGTGTTCCCGGGGCTGGCGGTCGCCCATCTGATGCAGGCGTGGGGCTGGAAGGTCGTATGGCTCGGCAATCCCGCGGGCATGGAAGCCACGCTCGTCGCGAAGCACGGCATCCCGATGGAATACGTGCGCTTTGGCGGCGTGCGCGGCAAGGGCATGAAGACCAAGCTGATGCTGCCCGTCAATCTGCTGCGCGCGTGTACGCAAAGCTTGAGCGTGCTGCGGCGCGTGAAGCCCGATGTGGTGCTCGGCATGGGCGGCTACATCACCTTTCCCGCTGGTTTGATGACCGCGCTGAGCGGCCGTCCGCTCGTGCTGCATGAACAGAATTCGATTGCCGGCCTCGCGAACAAGGTGCTCGCCAGGCTCGCCAGACGCGTCCTCGTGGCATTCCCGAACGCGTTGCCGCACGGCGAATGGACCGGCAATCCGATTCGTGAGGAACTTGCGCGCACCTTGCCGCCCAAAGCACGTTACGCACAACGCAGCGGTCCGCTGAATGTGCTGGTGGTGGGCGGCAGTCTGGGCGCTACGGCGCTCAATGAGATCGTGCCGCGCGCGCTGGCCATGCTGGATCCGCAGCAACGTCCGCACGTCGTGCATCAGGCTGGCGCGAAGCATATCGAGGCGCTGCGCGCGAATTATGCGGAAGCTGGCTTGCAAACCGGCGCCGATGTACAACTCGTCCCTTTTATCGACGACATGACGGGCGCTTACGCGAAGGCGGATCTGGTGATCTGCCGTTCGGGCGCGATGACCGTCGCCGAGATCGCGGCAGTGGGCGTAGCGGCGTTTTTCGTGCCGTTCCCGTTCGCGGTCGACGATCACCAGACCACGAACGCAGCGTTCCTCGCCGATCACGGCGCGGCGCTGCTGGTGCAGCAACGCAACCTCACGGCGGATGGCCTCGCCTCGTGGTTGCGCGGCCAGAGCCGCGAGAGTCTCGCGGAGATGGCAGAGCGTTCGCGCTCGCTCGCGAAACCCGACGCCACGGAACAGGTCGCGCAGATTTGCGCGGACGTGGCGGGTGTAGTCCCGAGCCCGAGCACAGAAGGAAGGCAACAATGAAACACATCGTCAAACATATTCATTTCGTCGGTATCGGCGGTGTAGGGATGAGCGGCATCGCCGAGGTGCTGGTGAATCTCGGCTATCAGGTGAGCGGTTCCGATCTCACGAAGAACGCGGTGACCGACCGGCTCGCCGTGCTCGGCGCGCGCATCGCGATTGGCCATGCCGCTGAGAACATCGAAGGGGCGAACGCCGTGGTCGTTTCCACGGCGGTGCGCAGTGACAATCCGGAAGTGCTGGCCGCGCGCCATCGACGTATTCCGATCGTGCCGCGTGCGGTGATGCTCGCGGAACTGATGCGCCTGAAGCAGGGCATTGCGATCGCCGGTACGCACGGCAAGACCACGACCACCTCGCTGGTGGCGAGCGTGCTGGCCGCGGGCGGGCTCGATCCGACCTTCGTGATCGGCGGCCGGCTGATCAGCGCGGGCGCCAATGCGCGTCTGGGCACGGGTGACTTCATCGTCGCCGAAGCGGATGAATCGGATGCGTCGTTCCTGAACTTGTTCCCGGTGATCGAAGTCATTACGAACATCGACGCGGATCACATGGACACGTACGGCCACGACTTCGCGCGGCTCAAGCAGGCGTTCATCGAGTTCACGCACCGGCTGCCTTTCTACGGCATCGCCGTGTTGTGCGTCGACGATCCGAACGTGAAGGAGATCCTGCCGTTCGTCTCGAAGCCCATCATTCGTTATGGTCTCGCGGCCGATGCGCAGGTGCGCGCGGTGAACGTCGAGGCTCACGACGGCAAGATGCATTTCACGGCAATGCGTGAAGACGCGGCGCCGCTCGACATCGTTTTGAACCTGCCTGGCACACACAATGTGCAGAACGCTTTGGCCGCAATTGCAATTGCGACTGAACTTGAGGTGAAAGATGCCGATATCCAGCGAGCGCTTGCAGATTTTAACGGCGTAGGCCGACGCTTCCAGCGTTACGGCGAAGTACC
Source organism: Paraburkholderia sp. GAS41 (assembly GCF_050436545.1). Lineage (NCBI taxonomy): Bacteria > Pseudomonadati > Pseudomonadota > Betaproteobacteria > Burkholderiales > Burkholderiaceae > Paraburkholderia > Paraburkholderia sp. GAS41. The sequence goes on along the minus strand of NZ_JBNDMK010000021.1, from coordinate 132,181 downwards.
GGTGACGACGGGTGACAACAAGGGCGGTACGTACACCCTGGTCGACGACTACGGTCATCACCCGGTCGAAATGGCCGCGACGGTCGCGGCGGCGCGTGGCGCGTTTCCTGGCCGGCGTCTGGTGCTGGCATTCCAGCCGCACCGCTTCACGCGTACGCGTGACTGCTTCGAAGACTTCGTGAAGGTGTTGTCGACCGTCGACGCGCTGGTCTTGACCGAAGTCTATTCAGCGGGCGAAGCGCCGATCGTCGCAGCCGACGGCCGCGCACTCGCACGCGCGATCCGCGTGGCGGGCAAGACCGAGCCGGTGTTTGTCGAAACGGTGGATGAAGTGCCGGATGCGCTGGCAGCAATGGTGCGCGAAGGCGATGTGGTGATCACGATGGGCGCGGGATCGATCGGCGGTGTGCCGGGTCGCCTCGCGCAGGAAACGAAGGTGTGAAATGAGCAGTCTGGATCCTAAGCAGTTCGGCAAAGTGGCAGTCCTGCTCGGTGGTGAATCCGCCGAGCGCGAGGTGTCGCTCAATTCGGGTCGCCTCGTGCTGCAAGGCTTGCGCGAGGCCGGCATCGACGCTCATCCGTTCGATCCCGCTGAGCGTCCGCTCGCGGCGTTGAAGGAAGAAGGTTTCGTGCGCGCCTTCAATGCGCTGCACGGCGGCTATGGCGAGAACGGCCAGATTCAGGGCGCGCTCGACTTTTACGGCATTCGCTACACCGGCAGCGGCGTGCTGGGCTCGGCGCTCGGTCTCGACAAGTTCCGCACCAAGCTCGTGTGGCAGCAAGTGGGCGTGCCCACGCCACCGTTCGAGGCAGTGCTGCGCGGTGACGACTATGCGGCGCGCGGCGCGGAGATCGTCGCGAAGCTCGGTCTGCCGCTCTTCGTGAAGCCGGCAAGCGAAGGCTCGAGCGTCGCGGTGATCAAGGTGAAAAGCGCCGATGCGTTGCCGGCGGCGCTGGAAGAAGCCGCGAAGTTCGACAAGATCGTCGTGGTGGAAAAGAGCATCGAAGGCGGCGGCGAGTACACCGCGTGCATCGCAGGTGAACTGGATCTGCCGGTGATCCGCATCGTGCCGGCGGGCGAGTTCTACGACTATCACGCGAAGTACGTGGCCGACGACACGCAGTACCTGATCCCGTGCGGCGTGGCGCCGGACGTGGAAGCCCGCTTGAAGACGCTGGCGCGCCGCGCCTTCGACGTGCTTTGCTGCACCGATTGGGGCCGTGCCGATTTCATGCTGGACGGCGAGGGCAACCCGTACTTCCTCGAAGTGAATACGGCGCCGGGCATGACCGATCACTCGCTGCCGCCGAAAGCGGCGCGCTCGGTGGGCATCAGCTACAAAGATCTGGTCGTGAGCGTGTTGGCGCTCACGCTGAAGGACTGACGTCATCGATATGTGGAACAACGTTCGCCAGCTCAATTTCGCCGCCAACGCGTTGCATGCGTTGCTGGTGCTCGTGCTGCTGGCGGCGGGCGGACTGTGGCTGGTGCAGCGGCCGGGTTTTGCGTTGCGCGAAATCCAGATCGACGGCGATACCGAGCACATCAATTCGCCCACGGTGCGCGCGGGCGTCGTGGGCCGGCTGAAGGGCAATTTCTTCACCGTGGATCTCGACGCGGCACGCCAGGCCTTCGAACAGATGCCGTGGGTGCGTCACGCGAGTGTGCGGCGCGTCTGGCCGAATGCGCTGGCTGTCACGCTGGAAGAGTACAAACCGCTTGGAACGTGGGGCAGCGATCAACTGGTGAGCGTGGACGGCGAATTGTTCACGGCGAATCAGGGCGAGCTCGAAGAGGATCTGCCGGCCTTCGACGGTCCGGACGGCACGGCGCAGGAAGTGGTCGCGCGGTATCGCGACTTCAAGAAGTGGTTTGCGCCGCTGGGCGCGACGCCGGACGAGGTCACGCTGTCGCCGCGTTATGCCTGGACGGTGAAGCTCTCGAACGGCATGCAGGTGGAGCTGGGGCGCGAGCGTAATCCGCAAACGCTGCTCGATCGCAGCCGGCGCCTGACCGCGGCGTGGGCGGCCGTGACGCAACGTTGGGGGAAGGACATCGAGTATGCGGACTTGCGCTATCCGAATGGTTTCGCGATTCGCGCAGCAGGGATGCGCTTTATCACCGAACCCGACAAGGGCAAGAAGTAAAAGGACATCACACGCAATGAGCACGCTATGAGTAAAGACTATAAAGATCTGCTGGTCGCCCTCGACATTGGGACGTCGAAGGTCGTGGCCATCGTCGCCGAGCTGAAAGGCGAAGGTCACTACGAGGTGATCGGCCTCGGCCAGAGCGAATCGAAGGGGCTCAAGAAAGGCGTGGTGGTGAACATCGAGGCCACCGTGCAGTCTATCCAGCGCGCGCTCGAAGAAGCCGAGCTGATGGCCGACTGCAAGATCACCAATGTATTCACCGGGATCGCCGGCAGCCATATCCGCAGCTTCAATTCGAGCGGGATGGTGGCGATCAAGGAAAAGGAAGTGACGCAGGCCGATGTGGCCCGCGTGATCGAAACGGCCAAGGCGATCAACATTCCGACCGATCAACAGGTGCTGCATATCCTGACCCAGGAATTCATCATCGACGGTCAGGAAGATGTGCGCGAGCCGATCGGCATGAGCGGCATCCGCCTCGAAGTGAAGGTGCATATCGTGACGGGCGCGGTGAGCGCGGCACAGAACATCGTCAAGTGCGTGCGCCGCTGCGGGCTCGAAGTGAACGATCTGATTCTGCAACCGCTGGCGTCGTCGCTCGCGGTGTTGACCGAAGACGAGAAGGAGCTGGGCGTGGTGCTCGTCGATATCGGCGGCGGCACGACGGACATCGCGATTTTCAGCGAAGGCGCGATCCGTCACACCGCCGTGATTCCGATTGCGGGCGACCAGATCACGAGCGACATCGCCATGGCGCTGCGTACGCCGACGCCGGATGCGGAAGACATCAAGGTGGATTACGGCATCGCCAAGCAGGCGCTGGCCGATCCGGACGAGATGATCGAAGTGCCGGGTCTGGGCGAGCGCGGTCCGCGTACGTTGTCGCGCCAGGCGTTGGCGGCGGTGGTCGAGCCGCGCGTCGAGGAACTGTTTTCGCTCGTGCAGCAGGTGGTGCGCGAGTCGGGTTACGAGGAACTGTTGAGCTCCGGCGTGGTGCTGACCGGCGGCGCGTCGATGATGATCGGCATGGTCGAACTGGGTGAGGACATCTTCCTGAAGCCGGTGCGCATCGGCGTGCCGGAGTACGCAGGCGGTCTCGCGGACGTGGTGCGCAACCCGCGCTACTCGACGGCAATGGGCCTGCTGGTGGAAGGACGTTCGCAACGCATGCGCGGCCGCAAGGTGGCGGTGCAGTCCGGTTCGATGGGCCAGGTTTTCACGCGGATGAAAGACTGGTTCCTGGGTAATTTCTAAAGCATTCGCTGTACGGACAGATTTCAGAAATACGCGCTGGTGCCGGCGGCTGGCGCGCGACAGGAGGTTGCCCGATCTCCTGCCGAATAACGGCCGAGTGGCTGCAATTTTTTATCTTGACGGAGGCAACATGGAATTCCAGATGCTGGAAACCGAAACCAACGGCACCATCATCAAGGTGGTCGGAGTCGGTGGCGCTGGCGGCAATGCCGTTCAGCACATGATCAACAAAGGCGTGCAAGGCGTCGACTTCATCGTGATGAACACGGACGCGCAAGCCCTGTCGCGTTCGCGTGCCACCGCGGTGATCCAGCTCGGCAACACCGGTCTCGGCGCTGGCGCCAAGCCGGAAATGGGTCGCGCTGCAGCAGAAGAAGCACGTGAACGCATCGCAGACGCACTGCGCGGCGCGCACATGGTGTTCATCACCGCAGGCATGGGTGGCGGCACGGGCACGGGGGCCGCTCCGGTCGTGGCGCAGATCGCCAAGGAAATGGGTATCTTGACTGTTGGCGTGGTCAGCAAGCCGTTCGAATTCGAAGGCGGCAAGCGGATGCGCGTCGCAGAAGATGGTTCGCAAAAACTGGAGGATCACGTCGACTCGCTGATCGTCGTTCTGAACGACAAGCTGTTCGAGGTGATGGGCGATGACGCCGAGATGGACAAGTGCTTCCAGTGCGCCGACGACGTTCTGAACAACGCGGTGGCGGGTATCGCGGAAATCATCAACGTCGACGGTCTGGTGAACGTCGACTTCGAAGACGTGAAGACGGTGATGGGCGAGCAGGGCAAGGCGATGATGGGCACGGCGACGGTTGCCGGCGTCGACCGCGCGCGTCTGGCTGCCGAGCAGGCCGTGGCCAGCCCGCTGCTGGAAGGCGTGGACCTGTCGGGTGCGCGTGGCGTGCTGGTGAACATCACGTCGAGCCGTTCGCTGCGTTTGTCGGAAACGCGTGAAGTGATGAACACCATCAAGAGCTACGCGGCAGAAGACGCAACTGTGATCTTCGGCGCGGTATACGATGATGCAATGGGCGACGCGCTGCGCGTGACGGTCGTGGCAACGGGTCTGGGCCGGGTTGCGAAGAAGCAGCAATCGGCACCGATGACGCTGCTGCGCACTGGCACGGACAACCAGCCGATTGGCGCAATGCAGCACGTGTACGCTCCGCAACATCACGCCAGCGCGGCAGACTACGGCGCGCTGGATACGCCGGCGGTGTGGCGTACTTCGCGTGACACGGCGGCTTCGCACGTGCAGGCGCTGCAGGAAAAGGGCGTCGATACGTACGATATTCCGGCATTCCTGCGCAAGCAGGCGGACTGACGCGCGCGAGCAGGCTTTTGCTGCGGCACGCCGATTGCGTGCCAGCGGGCAAGTGCACGAGCGTGGCGGGTGGAACGGCAAAGCAGGCTGCATTTCGTCAGACATGCGGCAAGGACAGGTGCCCTCTTCGGATTCGCGAAGCGGAAGGGGTGGCTGTCGCCGGCAGGTAGCGCAAACGTAGAGGCAGGGGCGCGACTGCACGATCCACTGCGACACGACAACGTGCGGGCACGCTCCGCATCGATGTGAAGGACTGAGCATGATTAAGGTGGGTGAAAAGCTACCCGACGCAATCGTCTTCGAATTGATCGAAGACGAGCGTGCGGGCTGCACGATCGGGCCGAATAGCTTCGACGTGCGTGGACAGACCGCGGGCAAGCGCGTGGTGATCTTCGGATTGCCCGGCGCATTTACCCCGACCTGTTCGGCCAAACACGTACCGGGTTACGTCGAGCACGCCGCGCAGTTGCGCGCTGCCGGCATCGACGAGATCTGGTGTGTGTCCGTCAACGACGCGTTCGTGATGGGCGCGTGGGGACGCGATCAGCACACCTCGGGCAAGGTGCGCATGATGGCGGACGGTAGTGCGGCTTTCACGCGGGCGCTCGGTCTGGAGCAGGACCTGTCGGCGCGCGGCATGGGAATTCGTTCCCAGCGCTACGCGATGGTGGTCGACGACGGCGTGGTCAAGACGCTGAACGTCGAGGCGCCCGGCAAGTTCGAAGTCAGCGATGCAGGGAGTATCCTCGCTACGTTGAGCTAGCCAGAGAGTGCTGAACGGCGTTTTTCCGGTGCGACGTTGTGCCGGGGCAACGACTGCAAGGCATTCATGTGACAAGCCGTAACGCGGGCTGATGTCCGGAAACGCCTCCGTTCCGGAGCATCGGCCCGTCACGCTTTCGCTATGGGGTAATGTAGCGAAACAGATTGATACGCCAGCGGGCGCTACCCTTCCCAGGGTAATGGAGTATACTTCGCGCTATGGAATAAAAAGTCCCGATTGGGATTTTCAATCGAACAGAAGATCACCATGTTGAAGCAGCGCACTATCAAATCGATCGTCAAGACAGTCGGCATCGGCCTGCACTCCGGCCGCAAGGTTGAATTGACGCTCCGCCCGGCCGCCCCGAACACGGGCATCGTGTTCTCGCGCGTGGATTTGCCCACGCCGGTGGACATTCCCGCGTCCGCCATGGCGATCGGCGACACGCGCCTCGCTTCGGTCCTGCAGAAAGACGGCGCGCGGGTGTCGACGGTCGAGCATCTGATGTCGGCCTGCGCAGGTCTCGGCATCGACAACCTGTATGTCGACGTCACCGCGGAAGAGATCCCGATCATGGACGGCAGCGCAGCGTCGTTCGTGTTCCTGATCCAGTCGGCAGGGATCGAAGAGCAGGGCGCGGCGAAGAAATTCATCAAGGTCACGAAACCGGTCGAAGTTCGCGACGGCGACAAGTTCGCGCGGCTGGATCCGTTTTTTGGTTTCAAACTGAAGTTCACGATCGATTTCCGTCATCCGGCGGTCGACAAGACCGGCCAGGCGCTGGAAGTGGACTTCGCGCATACATCGTATGTGCGCGATATCGCCCGTGCCCGTACGTTCGGTTATGCGCACGAAGTGGAAATGCTGCGTGAAATGGGCCTCGCCCGTGGCGCGAGCATGGACAACGCGATCGCACTGGACGAGTACCGTATCCTCAACAACGACGGCCTGCGCTACGACGACGAGTTCGTGAAGCACAAGATGCTCGACGCAATCGGCGACCTGTACGTGGTCGGACATCCGTTGCTGGCGTCTTATACGGCGTACAAGTCGGGCCACGGTGTCAATAATGCGTTGCTGCGCGAGTTGCTGGCGCACGAAGACGCGTACGAAATCGTTTCCTTCAACGACACGCAGAAAGCCCCGCGCGGTTTTGCGTATGACACGCAGACGGCGTTCGCCTGATCTTTGAAGATCAGGGCGCGCATGGCGCGTAGTCGGAGCGGATGAAAAATAAACGGCCCTCCTGGGCCGTTTATTTTTTGGATTCGCGATTCCTCAGGTGGCGGGCCGCCATTCTCGCGAGCGCCTCCTGTAACGGCGACGGCGCGAGCGATTCGCTCAACGCGTACAGCGCGTCGGCCCCGACCGGCGTCATGCGGGCCTGCTTGATGGGCGGCGGCTCCTTGACGGCCTGCGGACGCACGCGGATGCGCAACGCGTTCACCGGCCAGCCGCGCTGCTGCAAATCGGACAACAGCCGCGGTTCGAGATGCCGTAAGCGGGCCGCCAGTGCGTTATGGGCCGCAAATAGTGCCAGGACGCCCTCCTTGATAAAGCCGGGTTCGACGCTCGTGGCCAGATAGTCCGGCAGCAACTGGCGCAGATCCCGTTCGAGCGAGGCGATCTGCTCCACGCCGGCGCGCAGGGCGGCAAACGCATCGGTGCGCTTCAGTACCTCGGAGACCGGTTGCGGGCGGCGGGCGTTGAACTGCTTCGGCGGCGGCCTTGAAAACGAAGGGGAGCGGCTCATGTAGGATAGTGACGGCGTGAGCGCGCACGATGCGCACCCACGCCCGGATTGTACCGCGCGGGATACGCTGCCGGCCCGCTCCAATGCGGTTCGGCAGGCGCTCTGCACGGTGTCCCTACGTCGCGCCTCTGACACAGGCGTGCGCTGGGGCGCGTGCTAAAATGCCCGATTCGAATTCACTCTTGGACTAAGCCGCCGAGGCATTTCCGACCCCGGACCAGCATGTGGGCCAATCACATGCCGTGAACCAGCCGAAGCCGCGACGCAGACACCGATCCGATGACCACCGGTTTTCTACAAAAGATTTTTGGCAGCCGCAACCAGCGGCTAGTCAAGCAATATCAAAAGACCGTCACGGCGATCAATGCGCTCGAGCCGCAGATCGAGCAATTGACGGACGATCAACTGCGCGCCAAAACGGGTGAATTCCGCCAACGCATCGCCAGCGGCGAGTCGCTCGACAAGCTGCTGCCCGAGGCCTTCGCGGTCTGCCGGGAGGCGAGCAAGCGCGTGCTCAAAATGCGTCACTTCGACGTCCAGATGATCGGCGGCATGGTGTTGCATTACGGCAAGATCGGCGAAATGCGTACCGGCGAGGGCAAGACCCTGGTCGCGACGCTGCCGGTTTATCTGAATGCGCTGACCGGGCGCGGCGTGCACGTCGTGACGGTGAACGATTACCTTGCGCAACGCGACGCCGAATGGATGGCGCGTCTGTACAACTTCCTGGGGCTGTCGGTCGGCATCAACCTGTCGCAGATGGACCACGGCATGAAGCAGCAGGCTTACGCTGCGGACATCACCTACGGCACGAACAACGAGTTTGGCTTCGACTACCTGCGCGACAACATGGTCTACGAGACCAGTGGGCGCGTGCAGCGGTCGCTGAATTTTGCGGTCGTCGACGAGGTGGATTCGATCCTGATCGACGAAGCCCGCACGCCGCTGATCATCTCCGGCCAGGCTGAAGATCACACCGATCTGTACGTGCGGATGAACGCGCTGCCGCCGCTGCTCGAGCGCCAGATCGGTGAGGAAAAAGCCGATGGCACGGGCGTCGAAAAGCCGGGCGACTACACGCTCGACGAAAAAGGCCGTCAGGTATTCCTGACGGAATCGGGTCACGAGAAGGCTGAGCGTCTGCTCTCCGAGTGGGGCCTGATCGGCGAAGGCGAAAGCCTCTACGCGCCGCAGAACATCACGCTGATGCACCACGTGTACGCCGCGCTGCGCGCGCACACGCTGTTCTACAAAGACCAGCATTACGTGGTGCAGAACGGCGAAGTGGTGATCGTCGACGAGTTCACCGGCCGTCTGATGTCGGGCCGCCGCTGGTCCGATGGTCTGCACCAGGCTGTCGAGGCCAAGGAACATGTGAAGATCCAGAGCGAGAACCAGACGCTCGCCTCGATCACGTTCCAGAACTACTTCCGTATGTACACGAAGCTGTCCGGCATGACCGGCACGGCGGACACGGAAGCGTACGAATTCAACGAGATCTACGGTCTCGAAACGGTCGTGATCCCGACCAACCGTCCGCCCAAGCGGATCGACAAGCAGGATCAGATCTACAAGACGGCGAAGGAGCGTTACGACGCGGTCATTCGCGATATTCGCGACTGTCACGAGCGTGGCCAGCCGGTGCTGGTCGGCACCACCTCGATCGAGAACTCCGAGCTGCTGTCGCATCTGCTGAAGCAGGCTGGCTTGCCGCACGAAGTGCTGAACGCGAAGCAGCACGCGCGCGAAGCGGAGATCGTGGCAGAAGCGGGCCGTCCGCAGCGCGTCACGATCGCGACCAACATGGCCGGTCGCGGTACCGACATCGTACTGGGCGGCAACGCCGAGAAGCAGGCGACCTTCATCGAACTCGACGAGACTATCCCCGCCGACGAGAAACAGCGCCGTGTCCAGAAGCTGCACGACGAATGGCAAGAGCTGCACGATAAGGTGAAGGCCGCGGGCGGTCTGCACATCATCGGCACTGAACGTCACGAATCGCGCCGGATCGACAATCAGTTGCGCGGCCGTGCCGGCCGTCAGGGTGACCCGGGTTCGTCGCGCTTTTACCTGTCGCTGGAAGATCCGCTGTTGCGTATTTTTGCCGGCGACCGCGTGCGCTCCATCATGGATCGTCTGAAGATGCCGGAAGGCGAGGCGATCGAAGCGGGCATCGTCACGCGTTCGATTGAATCGGCGCAGCGCAAGGTCGAGGCACGCAACTTCGATATTCGTAAGCAATTGCTCGAATACGATGACGTGTCGAACGATCAGCGCAAGGTGATCTATCAGCAGCGCAACGAATTGCTCGAGGCGAACGACATCACCGAAACCATCGGCGCCATGCGTCATGGCGTGATTGCCGACATCGTCCATCAGTTCGTCCCCGCTGGCAGCATCGAAGAACAGTGGTCGGTGCCTGAGCTGGAAGAAGTGCTGCGCAACGAGTGGCAGCTCGACCTCGCGATCCAGGAAATGATCAACGAGTCGTCGTCGATCAGCGTGGACGAAATCCTCGAAGCCGTGATCGCCGCCGCCGATGAGGCGTACGACACCAAGGTCGAACTGGTGGGCCGCGAGAACTTCAGCGGCTTCGAACGTTCAATCATGTTGCAGACGCTGGATCGCGCCTGGCGCGAACATCTGGCCGCGCTCGACCACCTGCGCCAGGGTATCCATCTGCGCGGCTATGCGCAGAAGAATCCGAAGCAGGAATACAAGCGCGAAGCGTTCGAACTGTTTGCGGCGATGCTGGACGCGGTGAAGCTCGACGTCACGCGCGTGGTGATGAACGTGCAAGTGGAGTCGACCGAGCAGCTGGAACAGGTTGCCGAGGATCTCGAAGAGCAGGGCACGAGCCAGCTGGAGCACGCGGAGTTCCGTCACGCCGAGTTTGCCGAAACGGCCGCTCCGGTGGCCGCTGAAGCCGCTACGGCCGCGATGATCGGCGACGCGATGAGCCACGGTCCACATGCGTCGGCCGAGCCGCTTGGTGACAACGTGCCGAAGGTCGGTCGCAACGACCCCTGCCCATGCGGCAGCGGCAAGAAGTACAAACAGTGCCACGGCAAGATTGCGTGAAACTGAAAAGGCGGCGCGCATCATGCGCGCCGCGTCGTTTTAGCCAGCGCCTTTGCTGGTCATTCCGCGGTGGTGAGGTCCATACCGCACCGCCCTTTTATGATTTTCCGATGCCGGCTTCATGCCGGCATTTTCAACTTGGACAACAGGTCGCGACCATGGCTGTCAATTTCCCCTCCATCGATGCCGCCCAACTTCACCCCGTCGCCGGCGTTACGCTAGGCTGGGCCGAGGCGAACATCCGTAAGCCGAACCGCAAGGACGTGCTGGTCATTTCCGTCGAAGAAGGTGCGACGGTCGGCGGCGTGTTCACGTCGAACCGCTTCTGTGCGGCGCCTGTCACTGTTTGCCGTGAGCATCTCGAGCACGTGCGCGCCGGCGGTAAAGGGATTCGCGCACTGGTGGTGAACACGGGCAATGCGAATGCGGGCACCGGCGAGCCGGGCCTCGCGCACGCTCGCGAAACCTGCGTTGAGCTGGCACGTCTGGCGGGCATCGCGCCCGAACAGGTCCTGCCGTTTTCGACCGGGGTGATCCTTGAACCATTGCCGGTCGAGCGCCTGAAGGCCGGCCTGCCGGCTGCGCTGGCGAACCGCCAGCCCGCGCACTGGTATGACGCCGCCCAGGCCATCATGACCACGGATACGCTAGCCAAAGCGGCGTCGCGTCAGGTGAGCATCGACGGTCATACGGTGACGATGACCGGCATCAGCAAGGGTGCGGGCATGATCAAGCCGAACATGGCGACCATGCTCGGCTTCCTCGCGTTCGACGCAGCCGTGTCGCAGCCGGTGCTGGATGCGCTGGTCAAGCACGTGGCGGACCGCTCGTTCAATTGCATCACGATCGACGGCGATACGTCGACCAACGATTCGTTCATTCTGATCGCATCGGGGAAAGCCAGCCTGCCGGCGATCACGTCCACTGATTCGCCGGCTTACGCGGCGTTACGCGATGCGGTGACGGAGGTCGCGCAGACCCTCGCGCAGCTGATCGTGCGTGACGGCGAGGGCGCCACCAAGTTCATGACGGTGCAGGTGGAAGGCGGTGCGAACGTGGCGGAGTGTCGCCAGATTGCTTATGCGATCGGCCATTCGCCGCTGGTCAAGACGGCGTTCTACGCCTCGGACCCGAACCTCGGCCGGATTCTTGCGGCGATCGGCTATGCGGGCGTGACTGACCTCGACGTCGGCAAGATCGATCTGTATCTGGACGACGTGCTGGTAGCGAAGGCGGGCGGCCGCAATCCGGAGTACCGTGAGGAAGACGGCCAGCGCGTGATGAAGAAGGCGGAGATTCTGATCCGCGTGGTGCTGGGCCGTGGCGACGCGCAAGCCACGATCTGGACGTGTGACCTGTCGCACGACTACGTGAGCATCAACGCCGATTACCGCTCGTAAGCGGCCGGTGTTTTGAGATCCCATACCTCATCAGATTGCATTCTTCGTCATGGATAAACTCGAACAATTTCTGACGCGTGCCGAGGCCTTGCTCGGCCGCCTGGAAGCCGTGCTTCCGCCCGCATCGCCGGAGGTCGACTGGTCGGCCGCAGTCGCATTCCGCTGGCGCACGCGCCAGGGTCGCGGCTATCTGCAACCGGTTCCGGCCATTTCGGACATCACGCTCGACGACCTGCAGAATATCGACCGCCAGAAAGGCCTGATCGAGCAGAACACACGCCAGTTCGTGCAAAAGCTGCCGGCCAACAACGTGCTGCTGACGGGCGCGCGTGGCACCGGCAAGTCGTCGCTGATCAAGGCGTGTCTGAATGCATACGCCAAAGACGGGCTGCGGCTCATTGAAGTGGACAAGGACGATCTGCACGATCTGGGCGATATCGTCGACCTGATCTCGCAGCGTCCGGAGCGCTTCGTCGTGTTCTGCGACGACCTGTCGTTCGAAGACGGCGAGTCGGGCTACAAGGCGCTGAAGGTGGCGCTCGACGGTTCGGTGGCCGCGCAATCCGACAATGTGGTGATCTACGCGACGTCGAACCGGCGTCATCTGCTGCCCGAGTACATGAGCGACAACGAGACGTACAAGCACACGTCCGATGGCGAGATTCATCCGGGCGAGGTGGTTGAGGAGAAGATCTCGCTGTCCGAGCGCTTCGGCTTGTGGGTCAGCTTCTATCCGTTCAAGCAGGACGACTATCTGACGATCGTCGGGCACTGGCTGCAGCATTTTGGCTGCGACGCTGCGGAAATCGAGGCGGCACGTGGTGATGCGCTCGTGTGGGCGCTCGAACGCGGCTCGCGCTCGGGACGGGTGGCATGGCAGTTTGCCCGTGATCGTTCCGGCCGGAAATCGCAGGTATGACGGCCTCCACGACTCCTGCCAATCCCGCCGTGAACGCGGATGGGCGCCCGGTGACGGAAGTGGCCGTGGGCGTGCTGGTGCAACCGGATGGGCGCTATCTGCTCGCCCAACGGCCGGCCGGCAAACCCTACGAAGGATATTGGGAATTTCCGGGCGGCAAACTGGAGCCCGGTGAGTCAGTCGAGGCGGCGCTGGCGCGTGAACTGCACGAAGAACTCGGAATCGAGGTCGAGGCGAGCCACCGCTGGCATACGCTGGAGCATGATTACCCGCACGCTTACGTGCGGCTGTACTTCTGCAAGGTGACGCAGTGGGCTGGCGAGCCTCATGGGCGCGAAGGTCAGGCGTTTGTCTGGCAATCGCTGCCCGCCGAGGTGTCGCCGTTATTGCCGGCGACCATTCCGGTACTTGACTGGCTCGCTGCCGAGTAGCACGGACGAGAAGAACGGACGAGTAGCGGGGGCGAGAAGCAGGGCCGAGAAGCGCGCTCAATGCGCGTTGTAGTCGCCACTGGGCTCGTCGTCGGAGGGCGCTTCTTCGTCTGTACCGCCAATCTTGTACTTCTCAGCGGCCCAGGCGCCGAGGTCGATCTGCTTGCAGCGCTCGGAACAGAAGGGGCGGAAGCGGTTCTCGGGTGTCCAGCGGACATCCTTCGCGCACGTTGGGCATTTAACGACAATCATTATTCGGTCAGGCGGTCAATCGCAATCGGGACAGGTGGTCGATATGGGGGCATTTTTACGGCTTCAAAGATGTCGCCCCGTCATGGCGTAATGCGTTACAGGCTGCAAAGCGTGAGATGAAACGGCACGTCCACGTCGACCGCACGCGGCCGCAGGTCGCCGTCCTGCACGGTGAAACGCACCCAGAGCATGTACTTGTTGGCGCTTGCCTCGGGAATCACGCGCAATTCCGGCGAGACACGCACCTGCATCAACTGATACGAGCGGCCCGACAGCATCTGCTGGTAGCTGCCCTGCATCGCCATGACCTTCGAGGCCTGGCCGGATTCGCGCGCAAGACGCAAGACGATCGTGGCGGCGTCACGCAAAGGCAGAAGCGGGGTCACCCACTTGGCAATATCCTGACGGCGCTGGTCCGGATGGATCTGTTGCCACGCGTAGTACGACGGCAGGTCGAATTTACAGGTGCCGCCCGGGATGATGGCGCGGCTACGGATGCTTGCCAGCCATTCGTTATCGGCAAGATGCTGGCCCGTTTTGCCCTGCATCTGCGAAAGTCCCGAGAGCGTTTGTTCGATCTCTCCAAGCACAGCCTCTAACGCGTTCTGCTCGATACCCGGGTTGCCGCGGAACGGCGCCAGTGTCTGACGCTGCCGTTCCAGTTCCTTCATCAGATCCGACTTCAGATCCGCACGACCGGCGACTTCCGAGATTTCGAACAGCGTCGTCAGCGCGACGTGATGTTCCCTGGGATCTTCCTGAGTCAGAAAGAACGTGAAGCGCTCGAACAGGTCTTCAAGGCGCAGCAGCGTCCGGATTCGCTCGTTGAAGGGATACTCGTAAAGGATCAAGCGGGCTCGCCTCGGGCGTGGTCGGTGACGGGAATGCAGAACATTCTAATGCCGTGAGACTACCCTAGCAATCACACACTTTTCTGGCGCGTTTTCGCGAGATTTTTCGCCTGTTTCGCGCGGGATTGAGTGCGGTCCGCGTGCTTTATTGCGACAGTTGGGCGAGCCGCCTTCATACTTCCTGAGAGACGCACGGCGGTTTCACGCTCCAGCGAGCGATAAATACCGGCGATGTTGCGCCTCGACCTGCGCGCGGAGTTCTTCCACCGAGGTGGTTTCATTGACGATCACATCGTCCGCGGCGCCCAGTCGTGCTTCGCGGGTCGCCTGACGGGCGATGATCGCGAGGACCTGTTCACGGCTGAAGTCGTTGCGGCGCATGACGCGTGCAATCTGCGTCTCGACGCTGCAGTCCACTGTCAGAACGCGGTCCACGTGCGCTTTCCAGTTGCCCGACTCGACCAGCAACGGGACCACCAGCATGACATAAGGTCCGCTGGCGTCATTTCGTGCACGCTCGGTCTCCGTGCGGATCAGCGGGTGCGTGATGGCTTCGAGGCGCCGGCGCGCCGCCTCGTCGCTGAAGATCAAGGCGCGCATGCGGGCGCGGTCGAGCGAACCGTCCGGTGCGACGAACGAGGCGCCGAACTCGATGGCGATCTTCGACATCGCGACGCCGTGCGGTGCGGTGATCCGGTGGGCGATCAGGTCGGTGTCGACGATCGCCGCACCCCGCGCGGCGAACAGGTCCGCGACGGTAGACTTGCCGCTGCCGATGCCGCCTGTCAGTCCTACAGCAAACATGCGTCAGCCTCCGAGTGCCAGATAGAGGGGCGTACCGAGAAACAGGGTAATGGCGCCGCCCGCGGCCAGAAACGGACCGAATGGCAGCGGCTCCTCGAAGCGCATGCGGCCGCGCCAGGTTGCCGCGAGCCCTACGACGGCCCCGGCCACTGCAGCGATCAGCACGATCTGCGGCAACGCTGCCCAGCCGAGCCACGCGCCGAGGGCGGCCAGCAGCTTGAAGTCGCCGTAGCCCATGCCTTCGACGCCGCGCACGAGCTTGAACACCCAGTGCACCACCCACAATACAAGATAGCCCGCAATTGCGCCGATCACTGCGTCGTGCAAGCTTGCGAAGGTGTCGTTGAAATTGACGATCAGGCCGGCCCATAGCAGCGGCAGTGTCAGCGAGTCGGGCAATAAGTGCGTGTCGATATCGATCGCACTCATGGTCAGCAGGGTCGCGCACAGCCCGAATGCGGCCAGCGCCATGAAGCCTGGGCCAAACACGGCGAGCGCACCCGCCGCGCAGGCGGCGCTGGCGATCTCGAGCAACGGATAGCGTGCCGAAACATGGGTCTTGCAAGCGGAGCATCGTCCACGCAGCAGCAGATAGCTCAGCACGGGAATATTTTCCCAGGTGCGCAGGACATGGCCGCAGTGCGGGCACGCGCTACGCGGCAGCCACAGGTTATAACGGGCCGGCAGGCCGTCGTCCTCGAACGGCTGCTCGGTCGCCTCGCTGACCTCTTCGCGCCAGGCGCGTTCGAGCATGATAGGCAGCCGGTGCGCGACTACGCTCAGAAAGCTGCCAATGACCAGGCCGAACACGATTGCAAACGCAATCTGCACGCTGGCCGGCAAGCTGCCGAAAGTGGCGCCCACGCTAGTTGCGAGGTGATCGTGAAGCGCGTTGAAGGAAGTTTCTGACACGAGTGCTTGGGTAGCTGGCATGGCGAAAAAGTTGGATTCGGCTGCGATGCTACACCACGTTGCCGAGTTGAATAATGGGAAGATACATCGCGATGACGAGGCCACCGACGAGCGTCCCGAGCACGATGATGACCAAGGGCTCGCAGAGACTTGCCAGTGTGCCGATCTTTTCGTCGACCTGACGATCGCTGAGCGACGCGACGTCAATCAGCATGGCATCCAATGCGCCGGACTCCTCTGCGACGGCCACCGGTTGAACGACCTCAGCCGGAAAGCAGCGCGCCGCACGCATGGCTGCCGCGAGCCGTTCGCCACGCCGCAGGCGCTCGGCGATGTCGAGCGTGGCGCGATCGAACCACGCGTTGCCGGTGGCGTGGGTCAGCGAGTCGAAGGCGTCGGCGAGCGGTGTGCCGGCTGACAGCAGCGTGCCGAGCGCGCGGCTCCAGCGGGCCGCGCACAATGTCGCAAGCAAAGTGCCGGCGACCGGCAGGCGTAACGAGAGACGGGCAACTTCAACGCGTGCCGGCTCTGAGCGGCGCAGCAGGTACGTGACAGCAAAGCCGCTGCCGACGCTCAACGCGAGCACCGGCACGCTCCAGCGCGCAACGGCGGCGGATAGCACCAGCACGAATTGTGTGGGTGCCGGCAAGCGGGCACCAAAGCCGTCGAAGATCTGTTTGAAGGTCGGCACAACCCATATCAGCAGTGCAGCAGTGATGACGAGTGCCAGTAGCAGGATCGCGACGGGGTAGGTGAGCGCCGCCTTGACCTTGGCGCGCTGCGCAGCACCGCGCTCGCGGTCGTCGGCGATGCGCGCCAGCACTGCGGGGAGCGCGCCGGCCGCTTCGCCGACTGCGACCAGTTGGCAATAAAGGGCATTGAATTGGGCTGGATGCCGCGCCAGCGCAGCGGAGAAGCTCAACCCGCTCGTGATATCGCGCGCCAGTGTGCCGACGATGCGCGACATGCCGTGGCGACGCGGCGCAGGTGCTTGCGCCAGCAATTCGAGCGAAGGCGCAAGCGGCAAGCCGGCGCGCAACAGGCTGGCCAGTTGGCGCGTGAACCGCGTAACCTCTGCAGCGGGCGCCTGGGGACGTGGCGCGGGTCCGCGTGCCGTGAGTTCGACGATGAACAGCTTGTCGCGCTGGAGCACGGCACGCACGGCCGTGGCATCTGCGGCAATGAGGGTGCCGCTGCGCGGCGTACCGGTCGCGTCGACACCACGCCATGCAAAACGTAGTTCGAGCGCTTCGGTTTCAGTGGTCCGATTCGTCATGCGACCTCTGTCGCGCTGAGTGCTTCAGGAAGGCTGGTCGTGCCATCGCGCACAAGCGCCAGTGCTGCATCGCGCAACGTCCTCACGCGTTCCGCCTGAGCAAGCCGGGCGAGCGCGTACGTGCCTGCATTCGCGACGATCAGCTCACGCATCGCCTCCGACACCGGCATCACCTGGTGGATGCCCACGCGCCCCCGGTAGCCGATGCCATGGCATGTCTCGCAGCCCGACGCTGCATAGGGGTGCCAACCATCGAGCTGGTCGTCGGCAAAACCGGCTGCGCGCAGTGCCGCTGCCGATTGCGGCGCCGGTATCCGGCACACGACGCAGAGCCGCCGCACGAGCCGTTGTGCGGTGACCATGCGCAGCGCCGCGGCAAGGTTATACGGCTCGACGCCAATGTCGATCAGGCGCGCTATGGCTGCCGGCGCGTCGTTGGTGTGAAGGGTGGATAGAACGAGGTGGCCGGTTTGCGCCGCCTTGACTGCGACGTCAGCGGTTTCTTCGTCGCGGATCTCCCCGACCATGATCACGTCCGGGTCCTGGCGCAGAAATGCGCGCAACGCGACAGCGAAAGTCAGTCCGGCTTTCTCGCGCACGCTGACCTGATTGATACCTGCGAGCTGGATTTCAGCCGGATCTTCGACCGAGCAGAGGTTGCGCGATTCGCCGTTCAGCATCTGCAGGAAGCAGTAAAGCGAAAGTGTCTTGCCGCTGCCTGTTGGGCCTGTCACGAGTACCAGTCCGTGCGGCGCCATGATGGCGGCCTCGAGCGTCTGGCGCTGAGTGGGGGCGAGCCCGAGCGAGTCGAGCGAAAGACTCGTGGGCAGTGCATCCAGTCGACGCAGAACCAGCTTTTCGCCGAACAGGGTGGGCAGCGAGTTCACGCGATAGTCTTCGAACTTGCCGGGCGTGGTGGCGATGCGCAGACGCCCGTCCTGCGGCACCCGCCGCTCGGCGATGTCCATGCGTGCGAGCACTTTTACGCGAGTGATGAAAGCGTCGCGCAGATGCGCCGGCGGTTGTGCGATGGCATGCAGCACGCCGTCGATGCGCAAACGCATGCGCCAGCCATGTTCGGCGGGTTCGATATGGAGGTCCGACGCATTGCGGCGCGTGGCCTCCCGCAGCGTGTCGCTTAGCAGGCGGACAGCAGGGGTGTTGTCGGCCTCGGCAAGGTTGGCTGCCATATCGCGCTCGCGATCGCGGCGCTGTGATTCTTCGCGCATGGCGCCAGCGAACGGGCGGGCCGCATGCGGGACAGATGGAGCCGGCGTTGTGGGTGCAGTGAGTGACTCTGGATCGGGAGCGACGGCGCGATAGGGCGGCACCGTCGTAAGTGGATTGCCAGAATGTTGAGGAGAGCTAGCCGGTGTGGAGCGGGGTGAGGATGACATCTGAAACCGGCCAGGAGCCGCCTGTAGAACATGACGACTCCATCATCCGGCAGGCTGCGTGTGTCCGCCATTCGGCCGGATGGCCAGGTGTTACGCAAAGCACCACACGACCTGAACTACCCGAGGCACGCAGAGGTTGTATGAGGCAGGTGCCGCGACCGCCGCGTCGAACCCGTTGGGTTATATGAGGCACGTCCCGCAACCGCTACATCAACCCCGTTGCTTTTTACTGCCCTTCGTACCCGAGCGCGCGCCCGGTTTGAAAATCTTGACGGTGCGGATCGCCTGGTCGTCGCTGCGCATTACTTCGAGTTTGATCCCGCCGATCTGCACGCATACATCGCCGTCGGGAATCTCTTCGAGAATTTCCAGAATCAGACCATTTAGCGTCTTCGGGCCGTCGGTCGGAAGGGTCAGTTGCAGCCAACGGTTCAGTTCACGCAGCGGCATGCTGCCGGCGACGATGCACTCGCCGTTCTCGTTCCAGCCGCCGCGCGAATTCGCGCTACGCGGGATCGACGTAGTGAACTCGCCAATCAATTCCTCAATGATGTCTTCCGGCGTGACCAGCCCCTGCAGTTCACCATATTCGTTGACGACCAGCGCCGTGCGATGACGGCTCTCCTGAAAGTACTGCAACTGCTGGAACACGGGCGTGCCGCTCGGCACGAAATAAGGTTCCGCGAGCAGTTCACGCAAGGTCTCGCGCTCGAGTTCCTGGTTGTGCAGCGCCGAGAGCGTCTTGCGCACATGCAATACACCAAGCACACGATCGATGTCGCCCTGATAGACGATCAGCTTGTTGTGATAGCAGGTCTCGAGCTGATGCAGGATCTGCTCGAACGGTGCGTCGAAATCGAGCGCTTCGATCCGGCGGCGTGGAATCATCACGTCGTCGACGGAGATGTTCTCCAGGTCGAACAGGTTGAGCAGGATGCTGCGGTGCTTGGTCGGCATGAAACTGCCGGACTCGAGGACGATGGTGCGCAGCTCTTCGGTTGACAGCCGCTGCTCGTGTGCGCCCTTCGTATTGATATGCAGGATGCGCAGGATCCCATTGGCGAACAGGTTGACGAACCAGACGAGCGGCCTTGTCGCCCGCATGAGCGGGGCAATCAGCAAGCTTGCCGGCAACGCGATTTTTTCCGGGAAGGTCGCGCCCACGATCTTTGGTGTGATTTCCGCGAACACGATGATAAGGAATGCGACGATTCCGGTCGCGATCGACAGCACCAGATTATTGCGGCCAAACGTATGCAGTGCGACCGAGGTGGTGAGGACCGGGATGATCGTGTTGAACAGATTGTTGCCGATCAGGATGACGCTCAGTAGTTCGTCCGTGCGCGCGAGCAGACCTTGCGTCGTCTTTGCGCCGAGCGCGCCCTGATTGGAGAGATGCTTCAGGCGGTGACGGTTGAGTGCCATCATCGCCGTTTCGGAGATCGAAAAGAAACTGGAGCAGACAAGCAGCAGGAAGACTGCGCTTATCTGCGCCCATAAGGGTAGTTGTTCCACGTGTCGCGAACTGGAAAGGGGCAGGATGGGAAGAATATAGCAGAGGGCACCGCGCCCGCCCGCCTGGCCAAAAGACATAGGACAGCTCGTGCCGGGCAGGCTTTTGCGGACTGGCTAAGCAGCCGCGAACAGGGGGTGAAAAACAGCAAGGCAAAAGGCAGGCGAAAAAAAACCGCACGAAGCTGTGCGGTTTTTTCAAAATCTGGTCGGGGTGAGAGGATTCGAACCTCCGGCCTCTACGTCCCGAACGTAGCGCTCTACCAGGCTAAGCTACACCCCGATTTGTACTGCTCTGTACTCAACTGGACTAACTTGGCGCTTCAGTCTCGTTCAAGACTGTCTCGCCGTCGAGTAAGAACATAATTCTAGCAGGCTATCTTTGAAAATGGAATCGGGAAACGAAGAAATTGCTGCTGCCGCCGCTTGGGCTTCCTGCTTGGCGCATTCCAGCGTGTGATCCAGTGCGCCTGAGCGGGTGATGGCCTCGAAGATCGTTTCAAAGCGGTCCGTGCCACCTTGTTCGATCGCCTCACGTGCAAGCGCGGACTGTTCCGGCGTGCCGCGTTCGATCAGATAGATGAGCGGCAGCGTGGGCTTGCCTTCGCGCAGGTCGTCGCCGGCATTCTTGCCCATGGATTCCGCCGTGCCCGTGTAGTCGAGCCAGTCGTCCATGATCTGAAAGGCCGTGCCGATGCGCCGGCCGAATTCCGCCGCGGCGGCTTCCGTGGTCGCGTCGACGCCGGCCAGCACCGCGCCGAGCTGGGCGGCCGCTTCGAACAGCTTGGCCGTCTTGTAGCGAATCACCTGCATGTAGCGCGCCTCGTCCACGTCGGCGTCATGCATGTTCAGCAACTGCAGGACTTCACCTTCGGAGATGATGTTGGTGGCCTCCGACAGGATTTCCATGACGCGCATCTTGCCGACTCCAACCATCATCTGGAACGAGCGCGAGTACAGAAAATCGCCCACCAGGACGCTTGCTGCGTTGCCGAACAGGGCGTTGGCGGTTTGCCGGCCGCGCCGCAGATCGGATTCGTCGACCACGTCGTCATGCAGCAGGGTGGCCGTATGGATGAACTCGACCACCGCGGCCAGTTCGTGCCGGTACCCCGTGGTTTCGCCCAGCGCGCCGGCCACCAGCAACAGCAACGCGGGCCGCAGACGTTTGCCGCCGGCACTGATGATGTACTCGGAAATCTGATTGATCAGCATCACCTCGGACGCCAGGCGGTGCCGGATGACGCGATTCACCTGCTCCATGTCTTCGGCAATCGGGGCGAGCAGGTTGGCGGCGTTGGGGGAGGGAGTGGCAGTCGACGACATGATGGCTGAATTGGGTAGTGCCGCGAATTATAAGGCGAATCGCGACAGTTCCGGGCCGCAGCCTGCGTGATCGGCGCACGGCCGCCCGGCTGGCCGGGCATTACGTTGCGTGGCGGCGCCTGTCAACGAGTTTTGACCGAGCAGCTAACTCTATGTATAATCACGGGTTTCCGCGCGTGGTGCGCGGGAAAAATGAACACAGAGTGAGGTTCTCAATGTACGCGGTCATAAAAACCGGTGGCAAGCAGTATAAAGTTGCCGTCGGCGAAAAACTTAAAGTAGAACAGATACCGGCAGACATTGACGCTGAAATCACGCTCGACCAGGTTCTCGCAGTGGGCGAAGGCGAATCGATTAAGTTCGGTACGCCGCTGGTCAGTGGGGCTTCCGTCAAGGCTACCGTCGTGTCGCAAGGTCGTCACGCAAAAGTGACCATCTTCAAGATGCGTCGCCGGAAGCACTACCAGAAGCATGGCGGCCACCGCCAGAACTACACCGAACTGCGCATCGACGCGATCAACGCGTAAGCGCACCGGTTAAGGAGCTAACAAATGGCACACAAAAAGGCAGGCGGATCGTCACGTAACGGCCGCGACTCCGAGTCGAAGCGTCTCGGCGTGAAGGTTTACGGCGGTCAAGCCATCAACGCTGGCGGCATCATCGTACGTCAACGTGGCACGCGTATGCACCCGGGCGAAAACGTCGGTATCGGCAAGGATCACACCTTGTTCGCGCTGACGGACGGCCACGTCAATTTCTCGACGAAGGGCGCAGCGAAGAAGCACATGGTCAACGTAGTCCCGGCAGCAGTCTGAGTTTACTCAGGCACGGGCTTCAGGACCGAAAAAAGGCCCCGCGAAGTTAGCGGGGCCTTTTTCATTGCAGGTTCATAGCTGTATCTGTTGTCGTGAGCCCGCGCGGATGGCCAATCGGTCGATTGTCCAACGCACTGCGGGCACGGCAAAATAGCGTTACACACGGGACGGAGTTACGCATGAAGTTCATTGACGAAGCGAGGATTGAAGTCATCGCCGGCGACGGAGGGGATGGCAGCGCGTCGATGCGCCGCGAAAAGTTCGTCCCGTTCGGCGGTCCGGATGGTGGCGATGGCGGCCGCGGCGGCAGCGTCTACGCAGTGGCAGACCGCAACATCAACACGCTGATCGATTACCGCTACGCAAAAAAGCATCTGGCGCGTAACGGTGAAAACGGCCGTGGCGCGGACTGCTACGGCAAGGGCGGCGACGACATCACGTTGCGCATGCCGGTTGGCACGATCATCTCGGACATGGAAACGGGCGAACTGATCGCCGACCTGACAGAACACAACCAGAGCATCCTGATCGCCGAAGGCGGCGCGGGCGGTCTCGGCAACCTGCATTTCAAGTCCAGTACGAACCGTGCACCGCGTCAGAAGACGGATGGCAAGGCCGGTGAACGCCGGATGGTGCGCCTTGAGTTGAAGGTGTTGGCCGATGTCGGTCTGCTCGGCATGCCGAATGCCGGCAAGTCCACCTTCATCTCGTCGGTGTCGAATGCGAAGCCGAAGATCGCCGATTACCCGTTTACGACGCTCGCGCCGAATCTGGGTGTGGTGCGCGTCGGTCCGAGCCGCAGTTTCGTGATTGCCGACATTCCTGGTCTGATCGAAGGCGCGGCAGAAGGCGCCGGTTTGGGGCACCAGTTCCTGCGCCATTTGCAGCGTACCGGCTTGCTGTTGCACATTGTCGATATCGCGCCGTTTGACGAGGCGGTCGACCCCGTCGCCGAAGCCAAGGCAATCGTCAACGAACTGCGCAAGTACGACGAATTGCTGTTCGAGAAAACCCGCTGGCTGGTGCTGAACAAGATCGACATGGTGCCCGAAGACGAGCGCGAAGCGCGCGTGTCGGCATTCACCAAAGGTTTCGGCTGGGACGGCCCGGTTTTCGAAATTTCGGCACTGACCGGTCAGGGTTGCGAAGCGCTGTGCTACGCGGTGTATGACCACATCGCGGCCCACTCGGACGCCCAGCGCCAGGCCGAAGCGGAAGATCTGGCCGCCGACGTCCGTTTCCGTGCAAAGGCGGAAGGGGCTGCGTCGGGCGAGCCGGCCGAGCCGCTGGAATAAAGCGCATAGCTTGGGCGCCGGCGCGCTCGTCATGAGTCGCCGGCCGGCATCACGGATTATCATGGGAGACCGCGCACAATGCGTTCCGTCATCGCAGACTCCAGGCGATTGGTAGTGAAAGTCGGGTCGAGCCTCGTCACGAATGACGGGCGTGGCCTCGATCATGCAGCGATCGGCCGCTGGGCGGCGCAGATTGCCGCGTTGCGGGCGCAGGGTAAAGAGGTCGCACTGGTGAGTTCCGGCGCGATTGCCGAAGGCATGCAGCGACTTGGCTGGACCAAACGTCCGCGCGAAATCGACGAACTGCAGGCCGCCGCCGCGGTTGGGCAGATGGGACTCGCGCAGGTGTATGAAAGCCGCTTTGCCGAACATTCGATCCGTACCGCGCAGATTCTCCTGACCCATGCCGATCTGGCCGACCGCGAACGTTACCTGAACGCGCGCTCCACCTTGCTCACGCTGTTGCGCCTTGGCGTCGTGCCGATCATCAACGAGAACGACACCGTCGTTACCGACGAAATCAAGTTCGGGGACAACGACACGCTGGGCGCATTGGTGGCAAACCTGATCGAAGGCGACGCGCTGATCATCCTCACCGATCAGCAGGGTTTGTTCACCGCCGATCCGCGTAAGGATCCTTTAGCCACGCTGGTCCAGCAGGCCGACGCCGGCGCTCCGGAGCTCGAGGCGATGGCCGGCGGCGCAGGTTCGAGTCTGGGGCGTGGCGGCATGCTGACCAAGATTCTCGCCGCCAAGCGGGCGGCGCATAGCGGCGCCAATACGGTGATCGCAAGCGGCCGGGAGCCAGAGGTGCTGGCGCGTCTGGCCACGGGCGAGGCAATCGGCACCCAGCTGATTGCCCGCACCGCGCGGATGGCGGCACGCAAGCAATGGATGGCCGATCACCTGCAAGTGCGCGGGCACGTGGTGATTGACGACGGCGCCGTCGAGAAGTTGACGGCCGGTGGCAAGAGCCTGTTGCCGATCGGCGTGGTGGGCGTGCAGGGCGCGTTCGCGCGCGGCGAGGTGATTGCCTGTCTGAGCGCGGCTGGACGCGAAGTCGCGCGCGGACTCACGAACTACAGCAGCGCCGAGGCCAAGCTGATTCAGCGGCGTCCGAGCGGCGATATCGAGGCCGTACTCGGCTACATGCTGGAACCTGAGCTGATTCACCGTGACAACCTCGTGCTGGTTTGATCGAGGCGTCCGCTGCTGGTAGATGGTCTAAACGGCCAGCCTGGAAGCAATCGCGAACAGACGCAAAAAAGCCGTTCCAGTCAACCTGGAACGGCTTTTTCTTTTGCTTCACGCCGCCCTGAAAGGCAGCGCGCACTTCGCTTGTCCGCTCAGTGAATCTGCGAGGCGGCGGTGCGCCGCTGGCGCATGTTGTCGATGATCTGCTTGGCAGAGGCTGCCGGCGTTCTGTTTGCGCAGAAGTAGTCCTGGTATAGCGTCGCCTGATAGCCGTTGAGCGTACTGTCTTCAATCCGTGCAAACGGCGTGGCGACCGTGTCCCAGCCGTCGTGATCCGCATTGAGAACGGCGTACTGGCGCCACTCGTACGTATCGCAACGGATCCCTTCGTAGTTCACGTTGTGTGCGCCGCTCGGACTCGTCACGACCGCCGTGTAGCGCACCACACCGTCATCGCCGACGGAGAGCGACTTCGCGTCGACCGCGAAAGTCAGCGGCGTGTTGCCCGACACGTCAAAGGGGATCAGATTGGACGCCACCGGCAGCGCCGGCAAGGCGTCCACCTTGTTTTCCGTCCAGTTGGGCTTGCGGTCAAGCAGATACGTAAACGCGCTGTCATCCTTGTTGCTGGATTTCGGAGTGCTCGAACAACCAGCCAGCAGGGCGCCGGTGGCGGCGCACGCCACGACGAGAGCAAGTGCTTTCAATATGATTTCCTTGAAACGCCGGCGCGGCACTTCATGAGCCGCACCGGCAGATGCAGCGCAGAAAGCCGCACCGGGTTTAATCGCGCAGACCTGGCTGGGTCAGAGTGGTGTCGGCAGACCCGCAGTCGGACTCGATCGTCGTGCGAATCGTAGTCTCGACCGTGACGGTCGTTACTGACATCTCCTGAAGCTCACTCGCGGTCGGCGCTATCCGTGGATAGCGAGGCCCGTGATAGCCGCCAGGTTTTTCCGAACGCGGCGCAGCACGGCGTAGAAAACGGGATAGTTCCGTTAACGCCAACTGATACACATCCCGCTTGAACTCGATCACACAGTCGAGCGGCACCCAGTACTCGTTCCAGCGCCACGCATCGAACTCTGGATGGTCGCAGGCGCGCAAGCAAATGTCGCAGTCGCGCCCTACCATCCGAAGCAGGAACCAGATCTGTTTCTGGCCGCGGTAGTGACCGCGTACTTCACGCTTGATGAACTTGTCCGGCACCTCATAGCGCAACCAGTCGCGCGTGCGACCGATGATCTTGACGTGCTCCGGAAGCAAGCCGGTTTCTTCGTGTAACTCCCGATACATCGCTTGCACGGGGGTCTCACCATATTTGATGCCCCCTTGCGGAAACTGCCAGGAATGTTCACGGAGCCGTTTGCCCCAAAACACCTCGTTGTGCGCGTTCAAGAGGATGATGCCGACGTTCGGGCGAAAGCCTTCACGATCCAGCATACAACCACCTTCGAATCCTTTAAAATTGCTTTGATTATAAACAGATAACGGACCTGACGCACCGAATCGCCCTGGATTGGGACGATTCGCCGCAAAAGGGGCGCATTTGCGGTAGCCTTTGGGCCATCCGGCGCAGCGGCAATGCCGTGGCAGAGTTTGCGACTACGCCGGCTTAAGGGTTTTCCGCAGGTTTGCCGCGCGTTCGTGACCCTTTGTCGCGCCTTTGTCGAATTCCCCACCGTTTTCACCTTTCGGGCGGTCGCTCCGGCGCCGCCGCTTTTGGAAAATTCTGAATGAAAGCCTCCCGTTTCTTTATCGGCACCCTGAAGGAAGCCCCCGCCGACGCCGAAATCGTCAGTCACAAGCTGATGGTGCGCGCCGGCATGATCCGCCGCGTGGCTGGCGGTATCTATAACTACCTGCCTATCGGCCTGCGCTCGATCCGCAAGGTGGAAGGCATCGTGCGCGAAGAAATGAACCGGGCCGGGGGCATTGAACTCCTGATGCCGGCGGTGCAGCCTGCTGAGTTGTGGCAGGAGTCGGGCCGCTGGGAAAAATACGGGCCGGAACTGCTGCGCTTCAAGGACCGCAAGCAGACAGACTTCGTGATCGGACCGACTCACGAAGAAGTGGTGACGGACATCGCCCGCAACCAGATCAAGAGCTACCGGCAACTGCCGGTGAATTTCTATCAGATCCAGACGAAGTTCCGCGACGAGATCCGTCCGCGTTTCGGCGTGATGCGCGGCCGCGAATTCATCATGAAAGACGCGTACTCGTTCGACAAGGATGTCGATGGTCTGAAAGAGTCGTACCGCAAGATGTACGACGCCTACGTGCGCATTTTCACGCGCCTCGGTCTCGATTTTCGCGCGGTGGCGGCGGACAACGGTTCGATCGGCGGCAGCGGCTCGCATGAGTTTCACGTGATCGCCGATACCGGTGAAGACGCCATTGCGTATTGCCCGACCTCGGACTTTGCGGCCAACGTCGAAGCGGCCGAAGCCCTGCCGTTGATCGCCAGCCGCGCGGCGCCTGCCGAAGACATGAAGAAGACCGCCACGCCGGGTAAGGCGAAGTGCGAGGCCGTCGCGGAACTGCTGAACATCCCGCTCGAACGCACCATCAAGTCAATCGTGCTGGCCACGGAAAACGAAGGCGCCGAGCCGACGATCTGGCTGCTGATGTTGCGCGGCGATCACGATCTCAACGAAATCAAGGCGAGCAAGCAGCCGGGTCTCGGCGACTTCCGCATGGCCACTGAAGCGGAAATCGTCGCGACCTTCGGCACGCCGCCGGGCTATCTTGGCCCGATCAATACGAAGAAGCCGGTCAAGGTCATCGCGGACCGCACCGTCGCGAACATGAGCGACTTCGTGGTCGGCGCGAACGAGGTGGATTACCACATTACCGGCGTGAACTGGGGCCGCGATCTGCCGGAGCCGGTGGTCGCAGACATCCGCAACGTCAGGAAGGGCGATCCGTCGCCGGACGGCAAGGGCGTGATCGACATCTGCCGCGGCATCGAAGTGGGCCACGTGTTCCAGCTCGGCAAGAAGTACTCTGAAGCCATGAACGCCACCGTTCTGGGTGAGACGGGCAAGCCGCAGCACATGGAAATGGGCTGCTACGGCATTGGCGTCACGCGGATTCTCGGCGCGGCGATCGAACAGAACTTCGACGACAAGGGCATCATCTGGCCGGAATCAATTGCTCCGTTTGAAGTCGTGCTGTGCCCGATGGGTTACGACCGCAGCGACGCCGTGCGCGAGCAGGCCGACAAGCTCTACGCGGATCTGGTGGCCGCTGGCGTGGACGTGATTCTCGACGACCGTGGCGAGCGCCCGGGCGTGATGTTCGCCGACTGGGAGCTGATCGGTGTGCCGCACCGTCTGGTGATCGGCGAGCGCGGCCTGAAGGACGGCAAGATTGAGTATCAGGGCCGCCGCGATACTGAAGCGACGCTGCTGCCGGTCGAAGGCGCCGCACAGACGGTCACGGAGAAAGTTCGCGCAGCGCTGGCTCATTAAGCGGAGTGGACGGTGGAGTACACCTTCGTCTCGGCTACCGTCCTGCTGATTCTGATTACCGACCCGCTAGGCAACATTCCACTGTTTGTCAGTTGCCTGCGCGGGGTGGCGCCTAACCGGCGCGCGGTGGTCATTCTCCGCGAGGTGGGGATTGCCTTCGTGATCCTGCTGGCGTTCATGGTGAGCGGCGACCGCTTCTTACGCATGATGAACCTGACCGATCAGTCGTTACGGATTGGCGGGGGGATCGTCCTGTTTCTCATCGCGCTCAGAATGGTGTTTCCGCACCCGGACGGTCCGTTGGGCGGCGACTCGCGCGGCGGCGAGCCGTTGATCGTGCCGCTCGCGATTCCCGCGCTGGCGGGCCCCTCGGCATTAGCGACAGTCATGCTGCTGACCTCGCAGGCGCCTGGCAAGATGCTCGAGTGGGTCGGCGCGCTATCGGTCACAATGATTGTCTGCGCCATTGTGCTGATGCTGGCGGAGCGGATTCAGGGTTGGCTCGGCGAGCGCGCGATGATGGCGTTCGAGCGGCTGATGGGATTGGTGCTGGTGGCGATCTCGGTCGAGATGATGCTCGGCGGCATCCGGTCTTTCGTGCATCAACTGTGAGTGGCGGTCGCAGCGGGTTTTAAACTGCGGACAACCACTCAGGTAACACGACACGCAATACGACCCGCAACCACTCGCATTTCTAAGCTCGCGCGCTGCGACAAACAAAAAGCGGCCATGGGCCGCTTTTTTTCTATGCGCTGGTCGTGCCAGCCACACCATGGTTGAAGTCCGCTTACGCCGCGTCGGTCAAGGCGCGAATCGTGGGCAGGTTGCGCCAGTATCCCTTCGCGTCCATGCCGCAACCGAACACATAGCGGTCCGGCACTTCGAAGCCGCAGAAATCCGGGTGCAGCGGCTTGGCCTTCGGAATAATCTTCTCGCACAGCACGGCGCTCATGAAGCGCTTCGCGCCCATCGCGAGGATGCGGTCGCGGATCGCGGCCATCGTCTCGCCTTCGTCGAGAATGTCGTCGAGCACCAGCACGACGCGATCCTTCACCGACTCCGCCGGCGCCACGCGCCACTGCATCTCGCTGCCGCCCTTGGTGGTATTGCGGTAGCGGGTGAGATGGATGTAGTCGAATTCGAGCGGAAAATCGAGGTGCGGCAACAGCATGCCGGTGAATACCGCCGCGCCGCCCATCACCGACAGCACGAGCGGAAACGCCTCGCTCATTTCGGCAGCGATGGCCGCAGCCATTCCACTGATCGACGCGTTGACGTCGTGGGCCGAAACGATTTCTTCGGAGTGGCGGAATATGTGGAGAGCTTCTTCGCGATTCATGACGTCTGGCGGGCGGTGACTGTATACATTAGTGTGGGAAACAACGACGGCGCGCGCTACAGCATATACCCGCGCATCCCTAAACGCGCGGCCTGGTCGTAGAGATGATCCGGCAGGTTCCGGACCATCCCGCCGGAATGCCTAGCGCATGCCCGGCAGCATGCCCTTCATGCCGCGCATCATCTTCTGCAGGTTGCCGCCCTTCAGCTTCTTCATCATCGTGCGCATCTGCTCGTACTGGTTCAGCATACGGTTGACCTCCTGCACCTGCACGCCGGCGCCCGCCGCAATGCGGCGCTTGCGGGTGGCCTTGATCAGTTCCGGCTTGGCACGTTCGGTGGGCGTCATGGAATTGATGATGCCTTCCATGCGGCGCATCTGCGACTCGGCCATGCCCATGTTGGCACCGGCCGCGGCCTGCTGGAACTGCGCCGGCAGCTTGTCCATCAGCGACGACAGGCCGCCCATGCTCTTCATCTGCGTGAGTTGCGCGCGGAAATCGTTGAGGTCGAAGTCGCCGCCTTTCTTGACCTTGTCGGCGAGCTTCTGCGCAGCCTGCACGTCGACACCGCGCTGCGCCTCTTCGACGAGGGCGAGAATGTCGCCCATGCCGAGAATCCGGTTCGCCATCCGGTCCGGATAGAAAATCTCGAGACCGTCGAGTTTTTCGGCGACGCCGACGAATTTGATCGGCTTGCCGGTGACGTGACGCACGGACAGCGCCGCGCCGCCGCGTGAATCGCCGTCGAGCTTGGTGAGCACCACGCCCGTGAGCGGCAGCGCGTCGCTGAACGCCTTGGCCGTGTTGACCGCGTCCTGGCCGAGCATCGCGTCGACCACGAACAGCGTTTCGGCGGGGTTGAGCGTGCTGTGCAGCGCTGCGATCTCCTGCATCATCGCTTCGTCGATACCGAGACGGCCGGCCGTGTCGACCAGCAGCACGTCGTGATAGTGGCGCCTGGCCCAGTCCACCGC
Organism: Paraburkholderia sp. GAS41; assembly: GCF_050436545.1. Lineage (NCBI taxonomy): Bacteria > Pseudomonadati > Pseudomonadota > Betaproteobacteria > Burkholderiales > Burkholderiaceae > Paraburkholderia > Paraburkholderia sp. GAS41. The sequence continues at coordinate 101,678 of NZ_JBNDMK010000021.1, read as the reverse complement.
GGCGCGCGCGATATCCACCGGCTTCTGGTCCGGCTCGGACGGGAAGAAGTCTGCGCCGACCTGCTCGGTCACCATCTTCAACTGCGCGATAGCAGCGGGGCGGTAGACGTCGCAGGAAACGGTCAGGACCTTCTTCTTGTACTTCTCGCGCAACATCTTGGCGAGCTTGCCGACCGTGGTGGTCTTGCCGGCGCCTTGCAGACCGGCCATCAGGATGACGGCAGGCGGCGTGACGGCGAGATTCAGCTCGACGGCCTTGCCTTCGTAGTCGCCACCGATGATCGCGGTCAGCTCGCGCTGTACCACGCCGACGAGCGCCTGACCCGGCGACAGACTGCTGATGACTTCCTCGCCGAGGGCCTTTTCCTTCACCTTGGCGATGAATTCGCGCACGACGGGCAGCGCCACGTCGGCCTCGAGGAGTGCGAGGCGCACTTCGCGCAGCATTTCCTGGGTGTTCGCCTCGGTGAGCCGGGCTTCGCCGCGCAGCGTCTTGACGACGCGCGCCATCCGTTGAGTCAGATTGTCGAGCATGGGGAGCGATGAACAGTGCGGCCGGAGTACGGCGCGAAGCGGGACACGTCGCGGAACTGGGGCCTAGTGTAAACTTCGAATATGGATATTGTACTGTATGCCCTCACTGCGCTCCTCTACGGCGGTCTCGCCGTCGCAGGCTGGCGCTCGCACCGGCAGACCGCGTTGCGCCCCATGCTCGAGAGCGCACCGGCTATGCCCGCGTCGGTCCGTGCGCCGGCGGCTTCGGCATTTGGCGCGCCGGGCCGGCTGCTGCTGTTCGTCGCGCTGCTTGCGCATGGCGTGCTGCTGCATACCACCATCTTTCCGCAGAACGCGATGATATTCGGCTTTGCGTTCGCGCTCTCGGCGATGTTCTGGCTTGGAGCCGGCATCTACTGGATCGAAAGTTTTTTCTTCCCGCTCGATGGTCTGCAACTGCTGGTGCTGCCGCTTGCCTGCGTCGCCTCGTTGCTGCCGCTCGGCTTCGGCGGGGCGCGCGTGCTGTCGTACGCGGCCGACCCGATGTTCGAACTGCACTTCCTGATCGCCAACATCGCCTACGGCCTCTTTGCGATCGCGGCGCTGCACGCGGTGCTGATGCTGCTGGTCGAGCGGCGTCTGCATGCCATGCGCGGCGGTGTGCTGCAGCGCCAGAGCGCGGCCGCCGGCAACGGCTGGCTGTCGAGCTGGCTGGACACGCTGCCGCCGCTGCTCACGCTGGAGAAGCTGCTGTTCCGCCTGATCAGCGCCGGCTTCGTACTGCTCACACTGACCTTGCTCTCGGGGATCCTGTTCAGCGAACAACTGATCGACCGCCCGCTGCGGCTCGATCACAAGACGGTGTTCGCGATTCTTTCGTGGCTCATGTTCGGTGCGCTCCTGACGGCCCGCAAGGTGTCGGGCTGGCGCGGCCGCGCGGCATTGCGCTGGGTGCTGGCGTCGTTCGTGGCGCTGCTGCTCGCCTATGTCGGCAGCCGTTTTGTTTTCGAGGTGCTGCTGCACCGCCCTGTGGTGTGAACGTTCCATGCGACAAATTTTTCTGCTGATCCTCCTGTTCGTCGTCGGCCAATGGCTGGTCAAGGCGCTGCGTCGTGCTGACGCGCATCACTCCCAACGCAGCGGCGCTGCGGGCGGTCCTGCGGGTGGGCGTGCCGCGGGCAACGGCAAAGGCAACGGTGCGCAAGCTGGCGCGTCCAACGCGCCGCGGCTGCCTGAGCCGATGATCCGCTGCGTCGAGTGCGGCGTGCACGCGCCCGCAAGCGACTCGGTGGTCGTCGCAGGCGAGCCGTTCTGCTGCGCCGCTCACGCGCAACGTCGCGCGGCGCGACCGACGGGCCGCGACGCTCGATGAGCCGGGGCTTCATCGTCGACGAGCACGGTTGGGTCACGGCGGCGCGCAAGCTGCCGTCGCCGAATTTCGAAGCGCGCCCCGAAGGTGCCGTGCCGAGCCTGATCGTGGTCCACAACATCAGTCTGCCGCCGGGCGAATTCGGCGGCACGGCGATTGGCGAATTGTTCCTCAACTGTCTCGATTGCGACGCGCATCCGTACTACGACGCCCATCTGCGTGGCGTGCGGGTGTCGGCGCATTTCGTGATCCACCGCGACGGCGAGCTCGAGCAATACGTCTCGTGCGATCAGCGCGCGTGGCATGCGGGTGCGTCGAATTTCCTGGGACGTGAACGCTGTAACGACTTCTCGATCGGCATCGAGCTGGAAGGCTCCGACACCACCGCATTCGAAACCGCGCAATACGAGACCCTTGGCGCGCTCGTGAAGGCGCTCACCGCGCGCTATCCGATCGACGCGCTAGCGGGACACTCGGACATCGCGCCGGGTCGCAAGACCGATCCGGGACCCCATTTCGAATGGCCTCGCCTGCAGCGCAACACCGCGCTCGCGGATCGGTACTTCCCCTATCTCAAGTTTTCCAAAACGCTGTAACGCCCCCTTTCGTGACGCTGCGAGAAATGCGGAGAACCAGGCACAGCCTTGTTCTCCGGGCAGCGCCATCGCGCGGCGCGATGCCAAAAGTCAAGGCTGTAATCTCAAATAAATCGATTTGACGTGTCTTGAAAGTCCACTATACTTGGTGCCACAAACACGGTTTTGCACTATATCTTGTGGTGTGCTGTGCATAACCATGTGAATAACCGAGTGTATAAGTCAGCGGCGCCCCGCTCCCGAAGCAAGGCGCCGCAAGCATTCGAGGCGTTAAAAATATTCCTGCGGCGCAGACAGTCAAGCGAACCGCAGTATCCAGAAGCATTCAGGAAAAAGGGGTTTGGCAAGTGATCGCAACACGGACGATGAAGACCATCAAGACATTGAAGCTGGCTTCGTCGTTGTCGCATCCCGCCACCCGGCTCAGCCGGACTTTTTCCTGCACCCCATCGCTTACGCTCGCGGCGGCGCAGCGTTCGTACTAATCCGCGAATTCTCTTCGCACACTTCCAGGACCAGGAGCTTTGCATATGCAAACCACCGATAACGCGACGACCCGGTACGAGGGCGCACCCACTGGCCAGGCCTTCGGCCAGACAACAGGCGCGCAAGCGCTTGCGCCGCAAACGACCTATGCCGACTACAAGGTGATCCGTCGTAACGGCGGCGTGGTGTCGTTCGAACCGTCGAAGATCGCCATTGCCGTGACGAAGGCTTTTCTGGCCGTCAACGGTGGTCAAGGCGCGGCATCGGCACGCGTGCGCGAACTGGTCGAGCAACTCACGCAAAACGTCGTACGCGCGCTGCTGCGCAGCCGCCCGAATGGTGGCACCTTCCATATTGAAGACATCCAGGATCAGGTCGAACTCGCGCTGATGCGCGGCGGTGAGCACAACGTCGCTCGTGCCTACGTGCTGTATCGCGAGAAGCGCACTCAGGAGCGCGGTCATGACGCGCCCGAAGCGCCGAACGGCTCGCTCGGCCTCACCGTCACCGACGGCGGCGTGACGCGTCCGCTGGACATGGTGGCGCTGCGCGGCATCATCGATTCGGCCTGCGCCAACCTGGGCGATGCGGTGAGCGCCGAGCCGATCGTCGCGGAAACGGTCAAGAACCTGTACGACGGCGTGCCGATGAGCCAGGTCTACGACTCGGCCATCCTCGCTGCGCGCACAATGATCGAAAAGGATCCGGCGTATAGCCAGGTCACCGCCCGCATCCTGCTGCACACGATCCGCCGCGAGATCCTCGAAGAGGAAGTCACGCAAGGCGAAATGAACGCGCGTTATGCCGAGTACTTCCCGACCTTCATCAAGCGCGGCGTGCAAGCCGAACTGCTCGACGAGAAGCTGCAGCAGTACGACCTGAAGCGCCTCGGCGCCGCACTCGACGCCGACCGCGACCTGCAGTTCGGTTATCTCGGACTGCAAACGCTGTATGACCGCTACTTCCTGCACAGCGACGGCGTGCGCATCGAAATGCCCCAGGCATTCTTTATGCGTGTGGCAATGGGCCTGGCGCTGAACGAGATCGACCGCGAAGCGCGCGCCATCGAGTTCTACAACGTGCTGTCGAGCTTCGACTTCATGTCGTCCACGCCCACTTTGTTCAACTCGGGCACGCGTCGCTCGCAACTGTCGTCGTGCTACCTGACGACGGTCGACGACGACCTCGACGGCATCTACGAAGCGCTGAAGGAAAACGCGCTGCTGTCGAAGTTCGCCGGCGGTCTGGGCAACGACTGGACGCGTGTGCGTGCTCTGGGTTCGCACATCAAGGGCACCAACGGCAAGTCGCAAGGCGTCGTGCCGTTCCTGAAGGTGGTCAACGACACGGCAGTGGCCGTGAACCAGGGCGGCAAGCGCAAGGGCGCGGTGTGCGCGTATCTGGAATCGTGGCACCTCGACATTGAAGAATTCCTCGAGCTGCGCAAGAACACCGGTGACGACCGTCGCCGCACCCACGACATGAACACGGCGAACTGGATTCCCGACCTGTTCATGAAGCGCGTGCACGAAGGCGGCGAGTGGACGCTGTTCTCGCCGTCCACCTGCCCGGACCTGCACGACAAGTTCGGCGCCGAGTTCGAAACAGCTTACACAGCTTACGAAGACAAGGTCGCGCGCGGCGAGATCAAGCTGTTCAAGAAGATCCCGGCGGCGCAACTGTGGCGCAAGATGCTCGGCATGCTGTTCGAAACCGGCCATCCGTGGATCACGTTCAAGGATCCGTGCAACATCCGTTCGCCGCAGCAACACGTGGGCGTCGTCCACTCGTCGAACCTGTGCACGGAAATCACGCTGAACACGAGCGACGCCGAAATCGCCGTCTGCAACCTGGGTTCGGTGAACCTCGTCGCCCACCTGAAGGAACAGGCCGACGGCACACTGGTGCTCGACCACGACAAGCTCAAGCGCACCATCAGCGTGGCGATGCGCATGCTCGACAACGTGATCGACATCAACTATTACGCAGTCGCCAAGGCACGTAACTCGAACCTGAAGCACCGTCCGGTCGGCATGGGCATCATGGGCTTCCAGGACTGCCTGCACCTGCTGCGTACGCCGTACGCGTCGGAAGAAGCGGTCAAGTTTGCTGATACGTCGATGGAAGCGGTCTGCTATTACGCCTACTACGCGTCGACCGAGCTGGCTGCAGAACGCGGCCGTTATTCGAGCTACCGCGGCTCGCTGTGGGATCGCGGCATCCTCCCGCAAGACACGCTGAAGCTGCTGGCCGAAGCACGCGGCGGCTACGTGGAAGTGGATTCGAGCGAGTCGATGGACTGGACCGAGCTGCGTTCCCGCATTGCAACGTACGGCATGCGCAACTCGAACTGCGTGGCGATCGCGCCGACGGCGACGATCTCCAACATCATCGGCGTGTCGGCTTGCATCGAACCGACCTTCCAGAACCTGTATGTGAAGTCAAACCTGTCGGGCGAGTTCACGGTGGTCAACGACTACCTGGTGCGTGACCTGAAGGCTCGCGGCCTGTGGGACGAAGTGATGGTCGCCGACCTGAAGTACTTCGACGGCACGCTCTCGCGCATCGACCGTATCCCGGCCGACCTGCGCGCGATCTACGCCACGGCGTTCGAAGTCGACGCAACGTGGCTGGTCGAGGCGGCGTCGCGTCGCCAGAAGTGGATCGACCAGGCGCAGTCGCTGAACATCTACATGGGCGGCGCGTCGGGCAAGAAGCTCGACGAGGTCTACAAGCTCGCCTGGCTGCGTGGCCTGAAGACCACGTACTACCTCCGCACGATGGCGGCGACGCACGTCGAGAAGTCGACCGTGGCACACGGCGCGCTAAACGCGGTGAGCTCGGGCGGCGGTGAAGGCTCGGGTGGTGCGGGTGGTGTTGGCGGCGGTGCGGCAGGCGGCTTCGGTATCGCTGGCGGCGCTTCGTCGGGCGGTCTGCAAGCGGCAGCAGCAGCGGCGGTCGCCGTCGAAGCGGCTCCGGAAGCTGACGGTCCGGTGTGCATGATGCGTCCGGGCGACGCGGGCTTCGACGAGTGTGAGGCTTGCCAGTAATAGTCACGCTCGCAGATGCCCGGCGCTCGTCGGGCATCTGCCAGGCTTTCGTGTGATACGTGCTGGACAGGTTCGAAGAGAAGCAAAGCGCGAGGCGACGAAGCAAAGCAGCCTCTCAGCAAAAGCAGCAAGACGGCAACGCAGCAACGCAGTGACATCCATGACGAAGCGCTCGCCATGAGCGCTCAGCAAGTGAGCTACGCCGCTCGCTCCGTCTCACGAATCGTTGAACCTGAGGTCGAACTTCGGGTTGAACTTTGCCTGGTTCACGCTGACGAAACAGCACTCGCCAAGGCAACGCACAGAAGCCAGGCAACACAGTTTGCAGTGCATCGAAATCACGACGACTCGATGCACTCTCGACACCGCGAAGCACTTCGACAACACATGTTTTGGTCACCTCACTTGTGGCATCAGAGACAGTCTGTTGACCAAAGTGTTGTATGAAGGTCGCAACGCGAATCGAAAACAGGATTTTTCATCAGCGAAGTCTTTTAACGCTCGTGAAAAGATGGTACAAACCGTTCTAAATTGATGGTGACATTTATGCTCAACTGGGATGACGAGATCACTGCCGTAACTCCCGCGAGCGCGACGCAACTGAATGTGTTGCGCAACGCTCAGGAAACGGCTGTCGGTACGCAAGTCGGAACGCGTCCCGCTCCTCACGCTCCCTCGGCTCAGGAAATCTTCGCGAACGACATCGCTGTCGCTCCCGTTGCTGTCCGTGCCGCTCCCCAATCTGCCGCTCAAGGAACTGCTGCCGCTGGCGCCGCTGTCTCCGAAGCGCGCGTGAATGTCGCCGACAAGCGCATCATCAACGGCCAGACTGACGTCAATCAGCTGGTGCCGTTCAAGTACAAGTGGGCGTGGGAGAAGTATCTGTCCGGTTGTGCGAACCACTGGATGCCGCAGGAAATCAACATGTCCCGCGACATCGCCCTGTGGAAAGACCCGAACGGGCTGACCGAAGACGAGCGCCGCATCGTCAAGCGCAACCTCGGCTTCTTCGTGACGGCCGACTCGCTCGCCGCCAATAACATCGTGCTGGGCACCTACCGCCACATCACGGCGCCCGAATGCCGCCAGTATCTGCTGCGCCAGGCGTTTGAAGAGGCGATCCACACGCACGCTTACCAGTACATCGTCGAGTCCCTCGGTCTCGACGAAGGCGAAATCTTCAACGCGTATCACGAGGTTTCCTCGATCCGCGCGAAAGACGAATTCCTGATTCCGTTCATCCATCCGCTCACGGACCCGGCCTTCAAGACCGGCACCACCGAGGCAGACCAGACGCTGCTGCGTTCGCTGATCGTGTTCGCCTGTGTGATGGAAGGGCTGTTCTTCTACGTCGGCTTTACCCAGATCCTGGCGCTCGGCCGTCAGAACAAGATGACCGGCGCGGCGGAACAGTACCAATACATCCTGCGCGACGAGTCGATGCACTGCAATTTCGGCATCGACCTGATCAACCAGATCAAACTCGAAAACCCGCACTTGTGGACGGCTGAGTTCCGCGCGGAAATCCGCGAAATCTTCAAGCAGGCAGTCGACCTCGAATATCGTTACGCAGAAGATACGATGCCGCGCGGGGTGCTCGGCCTCAACGCGTCGATGTTCAAGAGCTATCTGCGCTTCATCTGCAACCGCCGTTGCCAGCAGATCGGTCTCGATCCGCTGTACCCGAACGAGGAAAACCCGTTCCCGTGGATGAGCGAGATGATCGACCTGAAGAAGGAACGCAACTTCTTCGAGACGCGAGTCATTGAATATCAGACCGGCGGTGCGCTGAGCTGGGAGTAATCCCGGGCGTGCTGCGGTTGAACGCAGTGGTAAGGCGAACTCTTTGATGGGGATGCCGCTGGCAAGGGCCGCGGCAGTTATGGTTAGGAGCAGAACCGCCTGATGCAAAGCGTGCCCGGTGCCTTAGCGGCCCACAAACATGACAGGCACTTTGCGAACCCTTCAGTGGGATGGGCAAACTTCCCCCCGGAAAAAGCCGCTGGCCCGATGGCCGGCGGCCCGATCAAACGATTAGCAGCGTCGAGATCCGACGCTGACTGGACTTGGCGCGCGGTGCCCGATGGCACGGCGCGCCTTACCGTATTCATTAGCGTAAGCGCGCAGCACCTGCGTACGCCGATGAATAGCCCGCTTCGTAGCGCGCGCCCTGAGAAGCGTCCGCGGGAAGCGGGTTTTGACGAAGGGTGTAGTTTGAACTGACTCTCATCTGAAAACCTGAAGGAGAAAATGATGGCAACTGCAAAAAAAGCCGCCGCTAAGAAAGTCGCTGTGAAGAAGGTTGCAGCGAAGAAGGCCGCTCCGGCGAAGAAAGTCGCTGCCAAGAAAGTGGCAGTGAAGAAGGTTGCAGCCAAGAAAGTCGCGGTGAAGAAGGTTGCAGCGAAGAAGGCTGCACCGGCCAAGAAGGTCGCAGCCAAGAAGGTTGCAGCCAAGAAAGTCGCCGTGAAGAAGGTTGCAGCGAAGAAGGCTGCGCCGGCCAAGAAGGCTGCTGCGAAGAAAGTTGCAGTGAAGAAGGTTGCAGCGAAGAAGGTTGCCAAGAAGGCAGCACCGGCGAAGAAGGCCGCTGCCAAGAAGGCGCCTGCGAAGAAGGCTGCCAAGGCTCCTGCTGCGAAGAAGGCTGCCAAGGCTCCTGCTGCAAAGAAGGCTGCCAAGGCTCCTGCTGCGAAGAAGGCCGCTAAGGTCCCCGCTGCGCCTGCGAAGAAGGCTGCTGCTCCGAAGAAGGCTGTGGCGAAGAAGGCTGCACCGGCACCTGCTGCTACCGTTGCAACGAGCGCAGCACCGGCAGCAACGGTGAAGACGGCGTTGAACCCGGCTGCAGCATGGCCGTTCCCGACTGGCAGCCGTCCGTAATTCGCTGACGAGTCGTTAGGCACATCTCGATGTGTCCGATGATTGAGTAGCCAGTCGGTTCCCGCTGCTCAATCACCGTCCCGTCGCTGGGTTTCCGGCGGCGGGATTTTTTTTGCCTGCTGTGTTTGCTCAAGGCGGAAAAAAACGCATGCGCAGTGAAGGGCATGCGTTTAAGCGTGACGCCGCGCCGCGCGCCGGATACGGCGCACAGCGGCGAAGGGCACAACAGCTAGTGGGTGACGCGAGTCACACCGCCGCTCGACAGCAGCCGGACACGATCGCCCGCCTGGAAGATCTCGCCGGTCGCACTTTGCGTGATGGCGCGGATGTCGCCGTTATCGAGGCGCACTGTGATCTCAAGACCGTCGCGCATGGCGACGCCGTTCTCGACTGCATTACCGGCCACTGCGCCCGCGATGCCACCGATGATGCCGGTGATGATCGAACCCGTTCCGCCGCCGATCCTGCTGCCGGCCACTGCGCCCAATGCGCCGCCGCCGATCGCACCGAGGCCGCTCGGCTGACCGTTGTTCGTACTGATCTTCACGGCGCGCACGCTGTCGACCGTGCCCATGCGGACCGTTTCTTCGCGCTGCGCCTGGGACGCCGTGTAGACATCGGCCGAACTGCTGTTATACGCACATCCCGACATCAGCAGCGAACCTGCAATCGCGGCAGCGATGACCAGGCGACTTGTTCTTTTCATTCCCTAACTCCAAAAAAGCACTTCGGCATTACGGCAGGTCGTATCCAAACGCCTGCTTGAACCGTTCGTTGATTTCTGCGCGGCTGGGCGCGTAGTTTTGCGGGCCCTGATGTTCGATCTTGAGTGCGCCCATCAGGCTGGCGAGGCGGCCGGTGGTGGCCCAGCCCAGCTGCTTTTCGATGCCGTAGAGCAGGCCGCCGCGGAAGGCGTCGCCACAACCGGTCGGGTCGAGTACCTGCTTCGCGGTGACGGCGGGAATCTCTTCCTTGCCGCCTGCGTGATAGATGCGCGCCCCTTGCTCGCCAAGTGTCACGATCAGTGCGTCGACGCGACTCGCGATCTCTTCCATGGACCAGCCGGTCTTGTCGCTCACCAGTTTGGCTTCGTAATCGTTGACCGCCACGTAAGTAGCAAGTTCAATCATGCGGCGCAAGGTCGCGCCGTCGAACAGCGGCAAGCCCTGGCCAGGATCGAAGACGAACGGCACACCGGCGGCGGCCAGTCGTTCGGAGTGCTGTGTCATTGCGTCATAGCCGTCCGGTCCGACGATCGCGAGTGTGATGTCTTTCGCTTCGTCCGCGTGGTTCAGATGCGCCTGCATCATCGCGCCCGGGTGGAAGGCGGTGATCTGATTGTTTTCCAGATCGGTGGTGATCATGGCTTGCGCGCAGTACGTGTCCGCCAGCACGAGGACGTGTTCGCGCGAAATGCCGAGCTGGTCGAAGCGGTCTAGATAGCGCTGCGCATCGACCGCGCCGAGCGCGCCCATGATGCGCGCATCGCCGCCGAGCAGATGCAGCGAGTAACCCATGTTGCCCGCGCAGCCGCCGAACTCGCTGCGCATGGTCGGCACGAGGAAGCTCACGTTGAGGATATGGACCTGCTCGGGCAGGATGTGCTCCCGAAAGCGGCCCTCAAAGGTCATGATGTTGTCGTAGGCGAGCGAGCCGCAAATCAGCGTAGCCAAGGTGAGTGGTCCTCTAGAAATCTGTCAGGAAAAAGCTGAGCAAAGATGAATCGCTCGATGATGTGAAAGCGCCGCGCACAAGGCGCGGCGCCGGTCCGGGCTTGAGACGCTTACTTCAGTGCGCCGAGCGCTGCGTCGTAGTTCGGCTCGTCCTTGATCTCGCCGACGAGTTCAGCGTGAACCACGTTGTCGTTTTCGTCGATGACGACCACCGCGCGTGCCGTCAGGCCAGTCAGCGGCCCGCTCGTCACGTCGACGCCGTAGGCTTGCGCAAACTCATGACCGCGGAAGGTGGAGGCGGTCAGGACGTTCTCGATACCTTCGGTCGTGCAAAAGCGCGTGGCCGCGAACGGCAGGTCGCCGGAAATCACGATCACCGCGGTGTTCGCCAGCTTGGCGGCGGCCTCGTTGAACTTGCGGGTCGAGGTGGCGCAGGTCGGGGTGTCGAGGCTCGGTACGATGTTCAGCACTTTGCGCTTGCCGGCGAAATCGGCGAGTGTGACCGGCTTCAGATCCTTACCGATCAGCGAGAACGCGGGCGCCTTCTGGCCCACGGCCGGGAACGGACCGGCTACTTCAATCGGGTTACCACCCAGCGTGACTTGACTCATGATGTGCTCCGAAGATTTGTCAGGGATTGACGTTGAACGCGCCCGACGTGCCGCAGGCGCGCAAGAAGCTGCAGATTAGGTTCAGGGATAGAAAATCTGGACGCGGAAGTTCGAGGCGACGGCGTTGCCGGTGTCCAGGTGCACGACCATGGTTTCCGTTGTACGTGCCTGCAGGCCGGCGGTGATCGGCGTGCCGGGTTTGACGTAGTCTTGCGGCCACAGCACGCGGCGCATGGCGACATTGTTCTGGTCGTCGAGCAGCGTGAGTTCGATGGCCGGGTAAGCCAGTGCAACGTTGTAGCGGTTGCGCAGCGGCATCTTCAGTTCGAGCTTGTGCGGGCCGTCGATCTGCCGCAGATCGGACGGTTCGACCTGCAGACCGTCGATGTCGTGCGGCGGCGTCACGCTGCAGCCGAGCGGCGCACAGGCCTGCGAATAGAGCGCTTGCGAATCGGGCCAGTCCACCATGATGGTCTCGCGCTGCCACCACGCAAGCTGCGCGAGCAGACCAACGGCCAGGATGACGGTAACCACCGTACCGACGACGCGCCAGCCGACCTGGCGCGGCGCAGGGGCACGGGTTTCGCGCACCACCGCGAACGGGTCGTCGGCAGCGGGCGGGTTGGCCGCGAAGGCGGTGGCTGCTGCGCCGCCAAAATGCGGCTCGCTGTCGGGGGCGCTGCGCAACGTGGCCGCCGCAGCGCGGGCGTCCTGCAGGCCGGGCTCGTCTTCGAGGGGCTCCACGGGATGCTGGGGTTGGCGCCAGCTGGGGGCGGCGTCGTGGGCGAACGCGACCACGGTGGCGTCGTCGGCTACCGTCTCGTGCGCGATGCGCTCTTCGGCGCTGACCGGCTCTGGGTCCACCTCCGATGCGAACGCGGGCTCCCGATGCAGGGCGTTGTCTGCCTCGTGGGCGCTCGGCATTGCGGGTTCATCGGCGTGCCGCGGCGTGACTGCGACACTGGCGGCGACCGGTGCGAGCGGAAGATTGTTGGCGTTGTGCAGCAGCCGGTTGTCGATCGCGGCGTCGGCTTGCGGCGCCCACGGATTCCACGCCTCGGCGCTGAAATTCGGCACCTTCGGTTTGCGGTCCGCGGTCAGCGCGGCGAGTTCGGCCGGGGAAATCGGCGTGGCGGTGGTGAAGTCGGTGCCCTCGGCGGCATCGTAGAGACTGCTGGATGCGTCGAACACTTCCTGGCAATGCCCGCAACGCACAAGGCCACGGCGCAAAGCAAGCTGCGCCGGATCGAGCCGGAAGACCGTTTCGCAGAAAGGACAGCGCGTCGCCAGGAGCATATTGAGCCGGTTGGCCGTAGGGCCGTTAGTTGGACAATACGTCTTATTCTAATGGCTTTCCCGACGCGTTCCCGTCAGGCATACCCAACCTTCGTGTTCACGCCACACGCCGATGTCGATCCACTGTTGATAAACCCGCGCCACTTCTTCTGCCTGGCGCGCGAGGATGCCCGACAGCGCCAGCCGGCCGCCCGGTTTCACTTTCGACGACAGCATCGACGCCATCAGCTTGAGCGGATTGGACAGAATGTTGGCGACGACGATATCGAACTCGCCAGCCGGACAGTCTTCCGGTAATCCATACGTGACGTCGGCCCGGTTGCGCTCGCTGTTGTGGCGCGCGGATTCGACGGCTTGCGGATCGATGTCGATACCGTAGACGGGATTCGCCCCGCACTTTCTGGCGAGGATCGCGAGAATGCCGGAGCCGCAGCCGTAGTCGAGTACCGACTGATCTGCCTTGACCGATTGTTCGAGCCACTCCATGCACAGGCGCGTGGTCGGATGACTGCCGGTGCCGAACGCGAGACCCGGATCGAGTTCGAGCACGAGCGCGTGAGGATCCGGCGCGTCGTGCCATGACGGCACCACCCAGATGCGTTCGCCGATCGGAATCGGATCGAACTGCGATTGCGTGAGCCGCACCCAATCCTGTTCCTCGACTTCGCGCACGCTGAAGGCGGGCGTGGTACTCAAACCCAGTTCGTTCGCGGCAGCCGCCAGCAGCACCGCGGGGTCGTGTTCGGTCGCCAGCAGCGCGATCACGCGCGAGTGTTGCCAGGCCGTGCGATCAGGCGTGAGACCGGGTTCGCCGAAGAGTGGTTGCTCGTCGGGCGTGTCGGCGTCCGCATCTTCCACCGACACGGACAATGCGCCCAGCTCGAGCAGCGCGTCGGACAACTCTTCCGCGTGCTCGCGAGCCAGCTCGACGATCAGTTCCCGGTAACTCATGACTTACGCTTCTTCCGGTGCGGCCTGCTGCTTTGCGGCCAGCCGGTTTTCGAGGTAGTGAATGCTGGTGCCGCCTTCGACGAACTTCGCGTCGAGCATCAGCTCGCGGTGCAGCGGGATGTTGGTCTGAATGCCTTCCACCACCATCTCCGACAGCGCAATACGCATCCGCTTGATGGCCTGCTCACGGGTTGCGCCGTAAGCGATCAGCTTGCCGATCATCGAATCGTAGTTCGGCGGGACGAAATAGCCGTTGTACGCGTGCGAATCGACGCGGATCCCGGGGCCGCCCGGCATGTGCCACGACGTCAGGCGTCCCGGCGACGGGGTGAACTTGAACGGATCTTCAGCGTTGATCCGGCATTCGATGGCGTGACCCTTGAACACGATGTCGCGCTGGCGGAAGGCGAGCTTTTCGCCGGCTGCGATGCGGATCTGTTCCTGCACGATGTCGACGCCGGTAATCAGTTCGGTCACCGGATGCTCGACCTGCACGCGCGTGTTCATCTCGATGAAGTAGAACTCGCCGTTTTCATACAAGAACTCGAATGTACCCGCGCCAAGATAGCCCATCTTCTTGCAGGCGTCCGCGCAACGATCGCCAATGCGGTCGATCAGACGACGCGCGATACCCGGCGCAGGCGCCTCTTCGATCACCTTCTGGTGACGACGCTGCATCGAGCAGTCGCGCTCGCCCAGCCAGATTGCGTTGCGGAACGAATCGGCCAGGATCTGGATTTCGATGTGCCGCGGGTTCTCCAGGAATTTCTCCATGTAGACCTGCGGATTGCCGAAGGCACGGCCGGCTTCTTCACGCGTCATGTTGACCGCGTTGACGAGCGCCGCTTCCGTATGGACCACGCGCATGCCGCGGCCACCACCGCCGCCGGCAGCCTTGATGATCACCGGATAGCCGACCTGGCGGGCAATTTTCACGATCTCTTTCGGATCGTCGGGCAACGCGCCTTCAGAACCCGGCACGCACGGCACGCCGGTTTTGATCATGGTCTGCTTGGCAGTCACCTTGTCGCCCATCATCCGGATCGTTTCCGGACGCGGGCCGATGAAGGTGAAGCCGGACTGCTCGACGCGTTCGGCGAAGTCGGCGTTCTCGGAGAGGAAACCGTAGCCGGGGTGGATCGCTTCGGCATCGGTGACTTCTGCCGCGCTGATCAGCGCCGGCATGTTCAGGTAGCTCAGGTTAGAAGGCGCCGGACCGATACAGACGGCCTCGTCGGCGAGCTTCACATACTTGGCTTCCTTGTCGGCTTCGGAATAGACGACGACCGTCTTGACGCCAAGCTCACGGCACGCGCGCTGGATACGGAGCGCGATCTCGCCGCGATTGGCAATGAGAATTTTTTCAAACATAGCGGGTTTTCGACTCATCAATGGGCGCCGGTCGATCACAACACGGCAACCTCAGCGCATCGGTGGCGCGCCCCGGTCAGGCGGGCACGCGGACGGCAAACGCAAAGCGTGCCGCGTTAGCCGACCACAAACAACGGCTGGCCGTACTCGACGGCTTGCCCGTTGTCGACGAGGATTTCCTTGACCACGCCCGACTTGTCCGACTCGATTTCGTTGAGCAGCTTCATCGCTTCGATGATGCAGATCGTCTGGCCTTCCTTGACCGTGTCGCCCACCTGAACGAACGGCTCGGCGCCCGGCGACGGTGCACGATAGAACGTGCCGACCATCGGCGATTTCACCACGTGGCCTTGCGGCGCAACGGCTGCCGGCGCGGCAGGCGCTGCGGCCGCCGCTGCTTCCGCGGGCGCGCCCGCAACCGGTGCCGGTCCGGCGTACTGCGGCGCGTAGGAGGCGGACGGCTGAACGTAAACCGGCGGCGCATTCTTGACGATGCGGACCTTGCCTTCGCCTTCGGTGACTTCCAGTTCCGAAATACCGGACTCCGAGACGAGGTCGATCAGAGTCTTCAGTTTACGTAGATCCATTGGGCATCCCCTTTCAATGCGTGAAGTGCCGGCGGCGCTGCCTGCCGGCTCAAAATAGGTTTGTTGGAATCAGCCGTGCTGTGAGCCGGCTGCCAGCCGGTCGAGCGCGAATTCGAATGCGTAAAGATATCCCTTCCAGCCAAGGCCGCAGATCACGCCCTCCGCCTGGTCGGAGAAATACGAATGATGCCGGAACGGTTCGCGACGATGCACGTTCGACAGATGAATCTCGACGAACGGGATGCCGACCCCCGCCAGTGCGTCCCGAATCGCCACGCTGGTGTGCGTGTACGCTGCGGGATTGATCAGGATGAAATCGGTTTTTTCGAGCCGCGCGGACTGGATGCGGTCGACCAGCGCTCCCTCATGGTTGCTCTGGAAGGAGGCGAGTTCGACACCCGCGTCCGTTGCACGGTCTGCCAGCGCCTGATCGATCTGCGGCAACGTCACACGCCCGTAGACCTCAGGTTCCCGGGTGCCGAGAAGGTTGAGGTTGGGTCCGTGCAGTACCAGCAGTCGCGTCATGGCCGCTTCTATTTCCGTGGAATTGGCCGCACTTTAGCGCTAATTAGAGAAACTTGTCTAGTTTCGCGCGCAGCAGGATGGATTCCGGCGGCATCCGGCGGGTTCGCCGGACGCACATCTTCTCGCAATTTTATGCAATTTGCGTGCAATCCGGCCTGTTCCGACCACAATTAATGGTTAAGCGATTGTGAAGCCTAGAGGGCGTCGAGCGTCTGTTTCAGCTCTTTCGGCTGGATTTGTCCCAATTTTGTCGACCGAACGTTGCCTTTTGCGTCGATGACGACAGTAAACGGCAGTCCGCCCGCATTATTGCCGAACGCGCGGGCGAGGTCCGCGCCGCCAAAACCGATCACGTAGACCGGATAGTCGACCGGCACCTTCTGCAGGAAGGCCTTGACGTTCTTGTCCGAATCGACGCCAAGTCCGACGAATTCGATGCCTTTCTCCGCGTATTCGCGATGCAACTGGGCGAGCGCCGGCATTTCCTCGACGCACGGGCCGCACCACGACGCCCAGAAATTGATCACCACCGGATGCCCCTTGAGCAGGGCGAGCGACTGCGGCTTGCCGTCGGCATTGGTGACAGGGGCTGCCCACAGTTGCGCGACGGGATTTTGCGCTTCTGGCTGCGCGGCTTGCGCGACATCCGCACCGTTTGCATTCAGCAGGCTGTGCCCGGCGAATACGCCCACGCCTGCCGCGATGATTGCTACAAACGCACTTGCCACGATCCGCGTGCTCTTCATTGTTGTCCGTTTAATTGTTGGGGGTGGGCACGCTGCTCTCGTCGAGCAGCGCCTGCACAGCCTGCGCGCTGGCCCGGGCATGGCGGCCACGGGCGTCGGCGCGCACGGCGCCACGTAAATCATCGGTCTCGTACAGCGCCACATGGATGCCGACCGGCTCGGCGCCCTGCGTCTTGCGCTCCGGGCGCCACAGGAAACTCAGCGTCTCGACGTAGCCGCGGCCGGCAAAGTGACGCGTCTCCGATACGTCATATTGGACGTTGGCATTGAGAAAATAGATTGCCACGTCTTTCGGGTTGTCGCAGAAAGCCTGCAGATACACATCCGAGTGGTCGCCCGCCGTGCCGTTCAGCACTGCGCCGGTCAGGTACGGATTGAACGGGGCGAGCCGCTGCATCCAGTCGAGCGCAATTCCGCGCAGACGGCGCAGCACGGCCGGCTGGCTGTCGCCCTGGAAGAGCGACTGGTATTCGCGGATTTCTTCTTCGATCTGGTCGTTATCCGGCAGCCATTCGCCCGCCACGCGCGTCTCCCCGACGACTTGCCGCGCAGCCTTGCGCTTGGCCGTCGAGTAGTCCAGACCGCCCTCGGCGATCATCCGCGCAGCGGCGATGGCGATTTCCTCGCGCACCCGCTGCGGATCGAAATGTGATTTGCGAACCATCTCACAATCATACTAGAGAATGAAGGCGACCCTTTTTGAGGGCTGGGGTTGGCGGCTGGCCGTCCACGCACCGGGCGCGCGGGCTTCAGGGCCTCCGGCATCCGCGCAGGGCGGGTGTTCCGCGCTTGAAACGCGCGGGAGCACAGGGCGTCAGGCGTAGGGCGATCGAAGGGCGTCGGTTACAATAGCGTCCTTTGCAGACGGACCTTTTCGGCCCCTCCTGCGCACCTTTTCCCACGCAAAAAACAGGCCCGCGCGGCACGACAGGCTCATGCATATTCACATCCTCGGCATCTGCGGCACGTTCATGGGCGGTCTCGCGGTACTCGCGCGCGGCGCCGGGCACACGGTCACCGGCTGCGACGCCGGCGTCTATCCGCCCATGAGCACGCAGCTCGAGGCGCAAGGCATTCTTCTTATAGAGGGTTACGGCGCGGAGCAGCTCGATCTGCAGCCGGATCTGTTCGTGATCGGCAACGTGGTGTCGCGCGGCAATCCTCTGATGGAAGCGATCCTCGACCGCGGGCTGCCGTATGTATCCGGCCCGCAATGGCTCGGCGAGCACGTGCTGAACGGCAAGTGGGTTCTTGCGGTCGCGGGCACGCACGGCAAGACCACCACGAGTTCGATGCTCACCTGGCTGCTCGAAGACGCGGGCCTGAATCCGGGCTTTCTGATTGGCGGGGTGCCGCTGAATTTTGGCGTCTCGGCGCGGCTGACCGATTCGAGCTTCTTCGTGATCGAAGCGGACGAATACGACACAGCGTTCTTTGACAAGCGTTCGAAGTTCGTTCATTACCGGCCGCGTACGGCGATCCTGAATAACCTGGAATTCGATCACGCCGATATTTTCCCGGATCTCGCCGCCATCGAAACCCAATTTCACCATCTGGTGCGAACGGTGCCAGGCATTGGGCGGATCGTCTCGAACGGCCGTGAAGATGCGCTCGACCGCGTGCTCACGCGCGGCTGCTGGAGCGAGGTGGAGCGCTTCGGCGTGCAGGGCGGCTGGCAGGGGTTGCCGGCGGAAGACGGCGTGCCCGTCGACGAACGCTTTGCCGTCTATCACAACGGTGTGCGCGCAGGCGTCGTGGAATGGCAGGTGCAGGGCGAGCACAACCGGATGAACGCGATCGCGGCGATTGCCGCGGCGCGCCATGTCGGCGTGCCGCCCGCGCAGGCCGCGCAATCGCTCGCGAGCTTCCGTAACGTGAAGCGCCGCATGGAAGTGCGCGGCAGTGTCGACGGTGTGACCGTGTTCGACGACTTCGCACACCATCCCACCGCCATCGAAACCACGATCGCCGGTCTGCGCACGCGCGTCGGCCGCGAGCGCACGCGGATTCTTGCCGTGCTGGAGCCGCGCTCCAACACGATGAAGCTGGGCGTGATGAAGGCGCAACTGCCGGCTAGCCTTGCCGACGCGGATCTGGTGTTCGGCTATGGCGCACCGGCGGGACGTGACGCGCTCGGCTGGAATCTCGGCGAGTCGCTGGCGCCGCTGGGCGACAAGGCACACGCCTTCGACAATCTCGATGCGCTCGTCAAAGCGGTCGTGGCAGCGGCGCAGCCTGGCGACCAGGTGCTGGTGATGAGCAACGGCGGCTTTGGCGGCGTCCACCAGAAGCTGCTCGATGCGCTATCGGCGCGGCCGGTGGGCGACGCGCATGCGCATACATCCGCGCGGGGCGCGGCGTGATCCTGTATCTGCACGGATTTCGCTCTTCGCCGAATTCGTTCAAGGCGCGCGTGATGGCGGCGCGCCTGGCCGCGTTGGGCCGCTCCGCGGAATGGTGCTGCCCCATGCTGCCGGTGTCGCCGCTGGAGACGATCGCGCTGGCCGAGTCTCTGGTCGCCGCGGCCGCACCGCAGCGCGTGACCGTGGTCGGCAGCTCGCTCGGCGGTTATTTCGCCACCCATCTGGCCGAAAAGCACGGCTGGGCGGCTGCGTTGCTGAATCCAGCGGTCGTGCCGCAGCGCGATCTCAGCCAGTATCTCGGTGAACAGCCGTTGTGGCACGGCGGCGGCAGCATCGTCGTCGAGCCGCATCATCTGGATGAATTGCGCGCGCTTGGAGTTGCATCGATTACGCGGCCCGAACGCTATTATTTGATGGCGGCAACCGGCGACGAAGTGCTCGATTACCGCGAAATGTTGGCCCACTACCCGGGCGCCCGAACTACGCTGATCGAAGGCAGCGATCACGCGATCAGCGAATTCGAGCAGTACGTCGAGGACGTGCTGGCCTTTTGCGACGCAGACAATCTGCAACCGCCGGCGCCACGCGCGGCGGTCTGATTCATTGATTCATGATTCATGCCGCCGGTGTCCAGCACGAGCACGGCGGACCCACCACCACGAACACGTTGCCGACGCGCGGGCCGATTTAACCGCCAGGCGCCGCGGCAGATGCAAGTCAGAACGAGAGTATTGAGTGAACGTTTTCTTTGAGGAATCGGGCAGTTTCAAGGCGGGCAGCGTGCTGTCGCGCCAGGGCGATGCGTTTCAGGTCGAGCTGCCGGGCGGACGGCGCGCGAAGGTGCGCGCCAAGGACGTGCTGATTGAATTCGAGAAGCCCAGCGCCGGCGAACTGATCCAGCAGGCGGATGCCGCCGCGCAGGAAATCGATCTGGACTTCCTGTGGGAATGTGCGCCCGACGACGAATTCCCGTTTGCGACGCTGGGTGCCGACTATTTCGGCGCTTCGTTCGGGCCGGTAGAGCGCGCCGCGCTGGTGCTGCGCATGCACAGCGCGCCGGTGTACTTTCGGCGCAAGGGGCGCGGTCAGTACCAGCGGGCGCCGCAAGAGCAACTGCAGATGGCGCTCGCCGGGCTTGAACGCAAACGCCAGCAGGGGCTCGTGCAGGCGCAATACGAAGAAGAGCTGAAAGCGGGCCGGCTGCCGGAAGCCTTGGCCGGCAAGGCGCTGGGTCTTCTGACCAAGCCTGACAAGAACACCATCGAATACAAGGCGCTCGAAGCGGCGGCGGCTGCGCGCGGTATTTCGCAGGCCCGTCTGATGCTCGAATGTGGCGGCGTTGCGTCAGCGCGCGCACTGCATGAAGCGCGTTTCCTGTCGGAATTCTTCCCGCACGGCACCGGCTTTGCGGCGGTGACTGTAGGTGCGTTGCCGGACGATTTGCCGGAAGCTGACGTCGAGGCGTTCTCAATTGACGACGTCACCACCACCGAAATCGACGATGCGTTCTCGGTCGAGCATCTCGCCGATGGCCGCGTGCGGATCGGCGTGCACATTGCGGCACCAGCGCTGGGGATTACGCCCGGCGACGAGATCGATGCCATCGCGCGCACGCGTTTGTCGACGGTCTATATGCCTGGTGACAAGATCACCATGTTGCCGGACAGCGTGGTCGAAGCGTTCACGCTCGCCGAAGGCGGCTTGCGCCCGGCTCTGTCGCTGTATGTGATCATCAATCGTGAAACCCAGGAAATCGTCGCCAGCGAGACGCGTGCCGAGCGGGTGTTCGTGAAGAACAACTTGCGGCATAACACGCTGGACGAACTGGTCACCGAAGAGGCGCTCGCCGCCGGCAGCGGCGAATACGCGCACAAGGACGATATCGCGGTGTTGTGGCCGTTCGCGCTCGCCTTGTTCGAAAAGCGTCAGCAGGCGCGCGCAGGATACGGTCTGCGCCGCGAAGTGCAGCGCAATACCGACTTCAATTTTTATGTCGACGGCGAGCACATCACGATCACGCCGCGCCGCCGCGGTTCGCCGCTCGACACGATCGTCGCCGAACTGGCGATTCTCGCCAATTCGTCATGGGGCGCGTTCCTGCACGACCACGGCGTGCCGGGCATCTATCGCTCGCAGCGGGCGTTCGGTGCGCCGACGGGGCCCAAGCGCACGCGCATGCAGACTAACGCCGCACCGCATGAAGGCTTGGGCGTGGCGCAGTATGCCTGGAGCACTTCACCGTTGCGCCGCTACGTCGACCTCGTGAATCAATGGCAATTGCTCGCTTGCGTGCAGCATGGCGTGACCGCGAAGCTGGCGGCGCCGTTCAAGCCGAAAGACGCCGATCTGTTCGCCGTCGTGCAAGGCTTCGACGATACCTACTCGGCTTACGCCGATCATCAGCGCCGCATGGAGTACTTCTGGTGCCTGCGCTGGTTGAAGCAGGAGAACAAGAAGCAGGTGGTGGCGACCGTGGTGAAGGACGACCTCGTTCGGCTGGAAGAGATTCCGTTGCTGCTGCATGTGCCGGCGCTTGGCGTGCATGCACGCGGCACGCGTCTGCTGATGGAAGTGATGTCGATCGACGAACTGACCGTGGAGGCATCCGTGCGCATGCTGCACGTGCTCGACGCGCCGACCGTGACGAGCGGCACCGAAGCGGAAGAGGTTGAAGAAGCCGACGAGAGCGAAGCAGAACTGCTCGATGCCGCGGACGATTCCGCTGAGAGCGAAGCCGAAGCCGGCACTGAGGCTGGTGCAGAAGAGAACGGTAACGGCGGCGACGGTGAAAGCGCCGCCGCCGGTCAGCAGGTTGCGGAGCCGGGACAATGAGCCAGACGACCCAGCCCGCCGGGCAGGCTGCTGCGCAGGCGACAGGCGAATCCGTCGTGGGCGCCGGTCCGCGTGACCGGTATGCGGTGATCGGCAATCCTATTGCGCACAGCAAGTCGCCGCTGATTCACGCGCGCTTTGCCGAGCAAACCGGCGAGGCGATCGAATACACGCATCTGCTCGCGCCCCTCGACGCCTTTGTGCCGCACGTTCGCGCATTCATGGAATCCGGCGGACGCGGACTGAACGTCACCGTGCCGTTCAAGCTGGAGGCGCACGCGCTGGCTACGAAGCTGTCGCCGCGCGCGGCGGCGGCGGGCGCGGTGAACACGTTGCGCTTCGAGGCCGGTGAGATTTATGGCGACAATACGGATGGCTTCGGGCTCGTGCGTGACATCGAGGTGAATCTGGCCACGCCGTTCAAGGGCGCCCGCATTCTGTTGCTGGGCGCGGGCGGTGCCGCGCGCGGCGTCGTGTTGCCGATGCTCGGGCGTGCGCCGCACACGCTGACCATCGTCAACCGGACCGCGGAGAAGGCGAGCGAACTGGTCGATCAGTTCGGCGAAGCCGCCCGCGAAGCCGGCTGCCGGCTGACGGGCGGCGGCGCGGCGGCCATCGAGCCGGGCACTTACGACGTCATCATCAATGCGACTGCCGGGAGTCTCGATGCGGCGTTGCCCGAGGTCGAAGACAGTGCCTTCGGCAACAGTACGCTCGCCTACGACATGATGTACGGCGCGCAGCCGACCGTTTTCATGCAGCACGCGCAAACGCTTGGGGCGCGGGCGGCGGACGGTCTTGGGATGCTGGTCGAGCAGGCGGCCGAATCGTTTTACGTGTGGCGTGGCGTGCGGCCCAACGGCGCACCGGTGCTGGAGGAACTGCGTCGGATACTGGCTGCGCCGAGCGCGACCTGAGAAGGAAGCGAAGGCCCACCGAAGCGATGGAATCCCGCGTGTTGTCTCGGTCTGCGGATGCGCTCGCACCGGACGTTTCTGACCGTATCGAACCGAGGAGCGAGATGACGATGGCGCGAACGAGGCGAGCGGGCCGGTCGGGACTGACCGGCTGGGCGGTTTATGTGGGCGCGGTGGTCGCGATTGCGTGGATCGCGACGCAGTTGTTCTACTTCGTGCAGATCGGCATCTGGAACTACGTGAATCCGCAATCGACGGCGTTCATGCGCTCGGACGCGTGGACGCTCTCCCAGGCTCGGCCTGATCTGTCGATCCAGCATACGTGGGTGCCGTACGAGCAGATCTCGCGCAATCTCAAGCGCGCGATCATCGCCTCTGAAGACGCGAACTTCGTCAACAACAACGGTTTCGAGACCGAGGCGATCCTGCAGGCGTGGGAGAAGAACAAGGCACGGGGCAAGCTTGCCTTCGGCGGTTCGACGATTACGCAGCAACTCGCGCGCAATCTGTTTTTATCGAGGGAGAAGAGTTATATCCGCAAGGGGCAGGAGGTGATTATTACGTGGATGCTCGATACCTTGATGGACAAGGAGCGGATCTACGAGATTTATCTCAACTCGGTCGAGTGGGGGAATGGGGTTTATGGTGCCCAGGCGGCGGCAAACTATTACTACAAGACATCGGCGGCGAAGCTGACTGCGGGGCAGTCGGCGCGGCTTGCTGTGATGCTGCCGCGGCCTAAATATTTCGATGAGCATCGTAGCTCGGGGTATCTGGCGCAACGCGCTGGGGTGATTGCGCATCGGATGGGGGCGGCTGAGTTGCCGCAGTGAGGGTTTTGGGTTTGGGTTTGCCTGCGGTGGTTGGTTGTGGTTTTGCGGTGTTGGGCTCTTTTTGTTTTGTTTTGTTTTGGGGCTGGTTTGTCTGCGACGCTTTGGCTGTGTTTTTTTGGGCGTTGGCCTTTCCTTGTTTTGTTATCGGTCTATTAGGTTCGCCCCTGTGCGGGGCAGCACTCACTTTCTTTGCCGCCGCAAAGAAAGTAAGCAAAGAAAGCGGGCTCACACCGCCAGCTTTTAGCGAGTCATCTCTGTTTCGAACGGGAAACGGCCCAACACGAGACCGTCTCTCGCACTACAAATCTCAGTGGCACAGCACTCATCCGTTCCAGCGTTGCGCTGCGCGCCCCGCCGTCGGGCATAACACGCTCAGCACGTTCAACACGTTTGGCGAGTTCCGTAGGAAAACTAACGTTTTGGGGCTGACGCGGTGTCTTGCGCAGACCTGCTGACCTTCTCCGTGTCGTTGGCTCCGACAGGCTGCCAACCGGCTTTCCCGAGCAAACCCATCCGCGACGCACGCAGTGCGGAGTGGGGTGGATGATCGCTTTGTCACGGGCCGAAGAAATGCGAAGACACGTCTCGTCTTGGGCCGTTTCCGCGGGCAGACCTAGACGGCTCACTACTGGCTGGCGGTGTGAGCCCGCTTTCTTTGCTTACTTTCTTTGCGGCGGCAAAGAAAGTAAGTGCCGCCCCGCACAGGGGCGAAGCTAATAGACCGATAACAAAACAAGGGTAGGCCAACGGCTTAAAAACACAACCAAAGCGCCGCAGGCAAACCAGACCGATAACAACCCAAGAAAAGCCCAACACCGCAAGAACCCCACCGAAGCGCCGCAGGCAAAACCCCTATCGCCGAACGGGCTAAATCCCAAAATATGAATCCAACACTCACATATTGGAAATTTCAAAAAAACCGCCCTACAATCCGGATCACCAAGCCCGCAAGGCGCCACAGCAAGGCACGCAAAACCGCGAGCCAAGCCGCCAGCGAGGCGAAAAAAGGCCATCCCCCTCCGCATGAACACCGTGCGGTCGGCGCGGACCATACGATCGGAGACACTCAGCCATGCCCATCACCCTCAGGCAGGAAGCACGCACTTGCCGTGTACTGTCCCCCTTCTCTGGCCGCATGGCCGGCCCCGCGCGGTAATCCCCCTATCATTCGCCCAATCGCCATGAACAAAGCGATGTCCACTCACGCCGCCGCCGGCCCCGATGCAGGCTCCGAAGCCGTGTCGCAACCGCGCACCCGCACGCTGAACGGCGCCGCGGGCTCACTCAAGCCCAGCGACGAAATCGCGCTGCCGAGCACGCTGCTCGACATCACGCCCCAGCAAGCCGGCACGCAGACCTTGCTGCGCGGCCTCGCGATTCTCGAAGCCGCTGCCGCCGGCGTGCGCGATCTGCGCACCTTCGGCGCCGCGCTCGGCACGACCCGCAGCACGACGCACCGCCTCGTCAGCAGTCTCGTCCAGGCGCGCTATCTGCGCCAGGTGCAAGGCGGCTATCTGCTCGGCCCGAAGCTCATCGAACTGGGCACCATCGCGCTCGAACAGATGCCGTTGACCGCCGTGGCGCGGCAGCATCTCGAGTCGCTCGCCGAACAGACGCTCGACACGATCCACCTCGGCGTGCGTGACGGCGACGACGTGCTCTACATCGACAAGATCCCCGGTACGCGCGGCCTCGAAATGCGTTCGCGCGTCGGCCATCGGATGCCGCTCGCGTCGACGGGCATCGGCAAAGCCATGATGCTCGACCTCAAGCCGGATTCCTGGCAATCGCTGTTCGACGCATCGCGCCGCGCGCTGGCCGGCGTCAGCTTCAAGCCCGATAACCGGCCCGACATGCCGACCTTCATGCAGCGCATGACGACCTATTCGGCGGGCGGCTATACGTTCGACCTCGAAGAAAACGAAGCCTCGATTCGCTGTGTCGCCGCGCCGGTGCGCGACGCATCGGGTGCCATCGTCGCGGCGCTGTCGGTGGCGAGCACGATCCCGTACATGTCGCTCGAACGCATGGATGAACTGATCCCGGTCGTGCAGCGCGAAGCGCGCGCCATCTCGGAGGAACTCGGCTGGCGTGTGCCGCAGCCGACGACGC
Organism: Paraburkholderia sp. GAS41; assembly: GCF_050436545.1. Lineage (NCBI taxonomy): Bacteria > Pseudomonadati > Pseudomonadota > Betaproteobacteria > Burkholderiales > Burkholderiaceae > Paraburkholderia > Paraburkholderia sp. GAS41. Next base: position 75,994 of record NZ_JBNDMK010000021.1, on the reverse strand, counting down.
GCAGGATCAAACGATGACGCAAGCGGGTTCCCCCATGGCAGTCGCTCAAAATACGGACGTCACGAGCATCGCACCTGAAGCGAATGCGGTTAGCCTCGACCGGGCCGCGCTGATTGCGCTCGACTGGGGCACGACGGCGTTGCGCGCGTATCTGTTCGACGCAGCCGGTCACGTGCTGGACACGCGCGAATCGACCGCGGGCATCATGAATCTGCCGCGCGCCGCGAATGAAGGCGGCTTCGATGCCGCCTTCGATGCCGTTTGCGGCGCCTGGCTGGAACGTGCGCCCAGCGTGCCGGTGATCGCGGCGGGGATGGTCGGTAGCGCGCAAGGCTGGCTCGAAGCGCCGTACGTCGATGCGCCCGCGAGCGCCGAGGCCCTGGTCGCCGGCATCGTGCGCGTACAGACCGCGCGTGGCGTGACGCTGCACATCGTTCCCGGCGTGCTACAGCGCGGCGAACTGCCGAACGTCATGCGTGGCGAAGAAACGCAGATTTTCGGCGCGCTCGGCGCGGCTCCTGCCGCCACGGACGATAGCAAGTACGAACTCATCGGCCTGCCCGGCACGCATGCGAAGTGGGTGGTGGTACGCGGCGGCCAGATCGAGCGCTTTCACACTTTCATGACCGGCGAGATCTTTGCGGCGCTGCGCGAGCACACCATTCTCGGCCGCACGATGGTGGCGCCGGATCGTCTGGAGACCGAGGCCTTTCTGCGCGGCGTGAATATCGCGCGTCAGAAAGGCGAGGCGGGTCCGCTCGCCACGGTGTTCAGCACACGCACGCTCGGCCTCACCGGACAGCTTGGCGGTCAGCAGCAGCCGGACTACCTGTCGGGCCTGCTGATCGGTCACGAACTGGTCGGTCTCGACGCCGTGCTGGCCCAGCAGCAAACCGGCCTCGCGGGGCACGCGCTGCGCCTGATCGGTAATGAAGCGTTGTGCGCGCGTTATCAGCTCGCGTTGAGCCAGTTCGGCTGTACCGATGCCGAACTGGTCAAGCAGGCCACTGAACGCGGCCTATGGAGCATCGCGACGAAAGCCGGCCTGGTAATCCCTGCGACGACGCCGGCCCCCGGCGCTGCGCGTGCCTCGCGCGTCGGTTAAGACGCCGCGCCGCACGAAACTGACAAGGAATCGATATGCAACCTCACATCAATCTGCCCGCTCCTTATTCGCCGCACGCGGGTCTGATGGCGGCCTTCGAAGCGTGTCCGCTGATCGCCATTCTGCGCGGCGTCACGCCGGCCGATGCTGCCGATCACGGGCAAGCGCTGTACGAAGCGGGTTTCCGGATCGTCGAAGTGCCGCTCAACTCGCCGCAGCCGTTCGACAGCATCACGGCGATCCGCAAGGCGCTGCCGGCGGACGCGATTGTCGGCGCAGGCACGGTGCTGCACCCGAGCTTCGTCCACGACGTGAAGTCGGCGGGGGGCGAACTGATCGTCATGCCGCATAGCGACACGGACGTCGTGACGACGGCGAAGGCGCAGGGACTCGCGTGCGCGCCGGGCGTCGCCACGCCGAACGAAGCCTTCCTCGCGCTGAAAAACGGCGCCGACGTGCTGAAGATGTTCCCCGCCGAACAACTCGGCTGCCAGGTCGTCAAGGCATGGCGCGCCGTGATCGCGGGCGAAGTGCCGCTGGTGCCGGTGGGCGGCATCACGCCGGACAACATGGGTCCGTTTCTCAGCGCTGGCGCGAACGGTTTCGGGCTCGGCTCGGCGCTGTACAAGCCGGGTCAGAATGCCGCGGCGACGGCGTCGCACGCCCGCGCTTATATCAACGGTTTGCGCATTGCACGCGCCGGCGCGAAGAAATGAACCGGCTCGCCAACAAGGTCGCGTTGATCACCGGCGCCGGTCGCGGCATCGGTGCAGCCATTGCGCTGGCGTTTGCGCGCGAAGGTGCGGCGGTCGTGCTGGCAGAACTGGATATTGAAACGGCGCAGCAAACCGCGCGCGACATCGAAGCGGCGTGCAAGGCCGGCGGTGCGGGCAGTGCGAACGCAGCCAGCGGTTCTGCCGCAGCCAGTGGCGCGAAAGTGCTTGCGGTGCAGACCGACGTAACGCAATCCGTTTCGGTCCAGCAAGCCGTACGGGAAGCCGGGCAAGCGTTCGGCCCCGTCGACGTGCTGGTGAACAACGCCGGCATCAACGTCTTTTGCGACCCGCTGACGATGAGCGACGACGACTGGCGGCGCTGCTTCGCGGTCGATCTGGACGGCGTCTGGAACGGTTGCCGGGCGGTCTTACCGGGAATGGTCGAACGTGGCGCGGGCAGCATCATCAACATTGCCTCGACCCATGCCTTCAAGATCATTCCGGGCTGTTTCCCTTACCCGGTTGCCAAGCATGGCGTGATTGGCCTGACGCGCGCGCTCGGTATCGAATACGCGCCGCGCAATGTGCGCGTCAACGCTATTGCACCGGGCTACGTTGAAACCCAATTGACGCACGACTGGTGGAACGGGCAACCCGACCCGGTCGCGGCGCAGCAGGCGACGCTCGATCTGCAGCCCATGAAGCGGATCGGCCGCCCCGAAGAAGTGGCGATGACGGCGGTGTTCCTCGCGTCGGACGAGGCGCCGTTCATCAACGCGAGTTGCATCACGGTAGATGGAGGGCGCTCAGCGCTGTATCACGACTGAGCCATCGTCTGGAGAAACCGGGGCAACGCGCCGTGGAACGCGCGCCGCCGCGAAATAAAAGAAGCGAAGCGCCACAGAGCGCAACGAACAGTTTTAGCCGGTTGACGCGCTGGCCGCGTGTGTCAGGACCGGATAAGAAGACGCGGCCAATACCTTCTCGTTATCTACTAATTAGTCAGGAGACTGCAACATGAAACGTAGAATTTTCCTCACACTGGCAGCCGCAGCAGCAGGGGTGCTGTTCAACGCGCCCGTCGTCCAGGCCGCTGATTCGGTCAAGATCGGCTTTCTGGTGAAGCAGCCGGAAGAGCCGTGGTTCCAGGATGAATGGAAATTTGCCGAAATCGCGGCCAAGGAAAAGGGCTTCACGCTGGTGAAAATCGGCGCACCCTCGGGCGAGAAGGTAATGAGCGCAATCGACAACCTGGCAGCCCAAAAGGCGCAAGGTTTCATTATCTGCACGCCGGACGTCAAGCTCGGACCGGGCATCGTGGCGAAGGCAAAGGCTGACGGCCTGAAGATGATGACGGTCGATGACCGCCTCGTCGACGGCGCAGGCAAGCCTATCGCCAGCGTGCCGCACATGGGCATTTCGGCGTTCAACATCGGCAAGCAGGTTGGCGAAGGCCTGGCTGCGGAAATCAAGAAGCGCGGCTGGGACATGAAGGACGTGGGCGCGATCGACGTGACCTACAACCAGCTGCCGACCGCGGTTGACCGCACGGGCGGCGCGACGGAAGCGCTGGTGGCTGCAGGTTTCCCGAAGGCCAACATCATTGAAGCGCCGCAAGCGAAGACCGATACGGAAAACGCTTTCAACGCCGCCAACATTGCGCTGACCAAGAACCCGCAGTTCAAGCACTGGATCGCTTACGGTCTGAACGACGAAGCGGTGCTGGGTGCGGTGCGTGCAGCGGAAGGCCGTGGCTTCAAGGCTGACAACATGATCGGTATCGGCATTGGCGGTTCGGACTCGGCTCTGAACGAGTTCAAGAAGCCGACCCCGACGGGCTTCTACGGCACGGTCATCATCAGCCCGAAGCGCCATGGCGAAGAAACCTCGACGCTGATGTACGACTGGATCACGGCAGGCAAGGAACCGCCGGCACTCACGCTGACGACCGGCATGCTGGCCACGCGTGACAACGTCGCGGACGTGCGTGAAAAGATGGGTCTGGCATCGAAGTAAGCGGTTAGCCATCGAAGTGTAGAGGGCAGGATCCCGGGGCGTGATGCCGGTCGTCCTGCCCCGCAGGGCAGCGCGTGCAGGACGTGGATGAAATGCACGCGCTGGCAGGCGCAACAGCAGTTGGGACCAACCGTCGTACCGGCATGGCAGTCAGCCGCACCGGAGCGCACGGTTCACAGGATGCAACAGGAGGCGAAGTGTCAGCGACGCTGCGTTTTGACAATATTGGTAAGGTCTTTCCAGGCGTACGTGCGCTCGACGGCGTCTCCTTCGACGTAAACGTCGGGCAGGTGCATGGCCTGATGGGCGAAAACGGCGCGGGTAAATCGACCCTGCTCAAGATTCTCGGTGGTGAATATCAGCCGAATTCCGGCCGCCTGATGGTCGATGGCAACGAGGTGCGCTTCGGTAGCGCGGCCGCGTCGATCGCTGCCGGGATCGCGGTAATTCACCAGGAACTGCAATACGTGCCCGATCTGACGGTCACGGAAAATCTGCTGCTCGGCCAGTTGCCGAACTCGCTCGGCTGGGTGAACAAACGCGAAGCCAAGCGGTTCGTGCGCGAGCGGCTGGAAGCGATGGGCGTTTCGCTCGATCCGAATGCGAAGCTCGGCAAGCTCTCGATCGCTCAGCGGCAGATGGTGGAAATCTGCAAGGCGCTGATGCGTAACGCGCGCGTGATCGCGCTCGACGAGCCCACCAGCTCGCTGTCGCACAGTGAGACCGAAGTGCTGTTCAAGCTGGTGCGCGATCTGCGCGCCGACAACCGGGCGCTGATCTACATCTCGCACCGGATGGACGAGATTTACGAGTTGTGCGACGCCTGCACGATCTTCCGTGACGGCCGCAAGGTGGCATCGCACCCGTCGCTCGCCGACGTCAAGCGCGAGACGATCGTCGCGGAAATGGTCGGCCGGGAAATTTCGGACATCTACAGTTACAAGCCGCGCGAACTCGGTGAAGTGCGTTTCGCCGCCAAGGCGATCGAAGGTCATCCGCTCAAGGGGCCGGCCACCTTCGAGGTTCGGCGCGGCGAGATTGTCGGCTTCTTCGGTCTGGTGGGCGCGGGCCGCAGCGAACTGATGCACCTCGTGTACGGCGCCGACAGCAAGAAAGCCGGCGAGATCATGCTGGATGGCAAGGCGATCAAGGTGCGCAGCGCCGGCGAAGCGATTCGTCACGGCATCGTGCTGTGCCCGGAAGATCGCAAGGAAGAGGGCATCGTCGCCATGGCGAGCGTGTCCGAGAACATCAACATCAGCTGCCGCCGCCATTATTTGCGCGGCGGGTTCTTCCTGAACCGCAAGAAAGAAGCGGAAACGGCGGACCGCTTTATCAAGCGGCTGAAGATCAAGACGCCGAACCGCCGCCAGAAGATCCGTTTCCTCTCCGGCGGCAACCAGCAGAAAGCGATTCTGTCGCGCTGGCTCGCGGAGCCCGATCTGCGCGTGGTGATTCTCGATGAACCGACGCGCGGGATCGACGTCGGCGCGAAGCATGAGATCTATAACGTGATTTATCAGCTGGCGGAACGCGGCTGCGCGATCGTGATGATTTCGTCTGAACTGCCGGAAGTGCTCGGCGTGTCGGACCGGATCGTGGTGATGCGGCAGGGCCGCATTTCCGGCGAACTGCCGCGCAGCCAGGCGAACGAAGCGGCGGTGCTGGGTCTCGCATTGCCGGAAAGCTCGACCGCACCGCAAGACGCCGCGCCGCAGGCGGCCTGAAACCCAACGGACGCAAGTCTTTAACAACCCGTCAGCCCGTGACGCAAACGGGAGGAGTTATCAAATGCAAGCCAGAGAAAACCTCGCGCAACAGGCCGGCAAAGCCGCCGCCGAAGCGCTGATTCCGCAGAGCAGCGACAAGCAGAAATGGTGGCAACAGGTCACCGATTACAGCCTGATCGTGATCTTCGCGATCATGTTCATCACCATGTCCGTGACGGTCGATCACTTCTTCTCGATCGAAAACATGCTCGGTCTCGCGCTGTCGATCTCGCAGATCGGCATGGTCGCGTGCACGATGATGTTCTGTCTCGCCTCGCGCGACTTCGACCTGTCCGTGGGTTCCATCGTCGCGTTCGCCGGCGTGCTCTGCGCGATGGTGCTCAATGCGACGGGCAGCACGACCATCGCGATTATCGCGGCAGTGGCGGCCGGTGCGGCGATCGGCTTCGTGAACGGCGCCGTGATCGCGTACCTGCGCATCAATGCGCTGATCACGACGCTGGCAACGATGGAAATCGTGCGCGGTTTCGGCTTCATCGTGTCGCACGGCCAGGCCGTCGGCGTGTCGTCGGATTCGTTTATCGCGCTGGGCGGTCTGTCGATGTTCGGCGTGTCGCTGCCGATCTGGGTGACGCTGTTGTGCTTCATCGTCTTCGGCGTGATGCTCAACCAGACCGTGTATGGCCGCAATACGCTGGCGATCGGCGGCAATCCGGAAGCGTCGCGTCTGGCCGGTATCAACGTCGAGCGCACCCGTGTTTACATCTTCCTCGTGCAAGGTGCGGTGACCGCGCTGGCGGGCGTGATTCTGGCCTCGCGTATCACTTCGGGTCAGCCGAACGCCGCAGAAGGCTTCGAGCTGAACGTGATCTCCGCGTGCGTGCTGGGCGGCGTGTCGCTGCTGGGCGGCCGCGCGACAATTTCGGGCGTGGTGATCGGCGTGCTGATCATGGGCACGGTCGAGAACGTGATGAACCTGCTGAATATCGACGCGTTCTATCAGTATCTGGTGCGCGGTGCGATTCTGCTCGCCGCTGTGCTGCTCGACCAGTTGAAGAACCGCGGCGCGCGCGATTGAACGTGCACTGCCTCGGCAAGTTGCGTGGTTGCTCAATAGAAAAATAGGAATCGAACGATGTCGTCTCCCGCCAATGCGAATGCCCGTCAGGCGGACAGCGTCTATGCGCGCTATCCGAGCCTCGAAGACCGGACCGTGCTGATCACGGGCGGCGCGACCGGGATCGGCGCGTCGTTCGTCGAGCACTTTGCCGCACAGGGTTCACGTGTCGCGTTCTTCGATCTCGACGCGAGCGCCGGCGAGGCGCTCGCCGATGAACTCGGCGATTCGCGTCACAAGCCGCTGTTTCTGCCGTGCGATCTGACCGATATCGATGCGCTGCGCAAAGCGATTGCCGACGTTAAGGGCGCACTTGGCCCGATCGAGGTGCTCGTCAATAACGCAGCCAACGACAAGCGTCACAAGATCGAAGAGGTGACCCCCGAGTCGTTCGACGCGGGGATTGCTGTCAACATCCGCCATCAGCTGTTCGCGGCGCAGGCCGTGATGGGCGATATGAAAGCGGCCGGGCGCGGCTCGATCATCAATCTCGGTTCGATCAGCTGGATGCTGAAGAACGGCGGTTATGCGGTCTACACGTTGTCGAAAGCGGCCGCGCAGGGACTCACGCGCAGCCTTGCGCGCGATCTCGGCCACTTCAATATTCGCGTCAATACGCTCGTGCCTGGCTGGGTCATGACCGAGAAGCAAAAGCGCCTGTGGCTCGACGACGCCGGACGCCGCGCGATCAAGGAAGGGCAGTGTATCGATGCGGAGTTGCTGCCGGACGATCTGGCCCGCATGGCGCTGTTCCTTGCTGCCGACGACAGCGCGATGATTACCGCGCAGGACATCATCGTCGATGGAGGCTGGGCATGAGCGAACCTAGCCGCGCGTCGCTGCTGATCGACGCTAAATGCATACTCGGTGAAGGCGCGACCTGGTGCTCGCGCAGTGGCCGCTTTTACTGGACCGATATCCAGAGCGCGAAACTGTGGCGCTATGACCCGCGCGACGGACGCAGCACGTTCTGGCGCATGCCGGAGCGCCTCGCAACCTTCGCGCTGTGCGCCGATCCGCACTACCTGTTACTCGGACTTGCCAGCCATCTGGCGTTCTTCGACCTTGCAACGGGCGAGATTCAGCCTATCGTCGAGGTCGAGCCGGGTTTGAATACGCGCGTCAACGACGGTCGCTGCGATCGTCAGGGGCGTTTCGTATTCGGTACGAAGGATGAGGGTTCGCCCTTACGCGCAGTGGGAGGGTTTTATCGCCTGAATCACGATCTGTCGCTCGAGCGCTTGCCCTTGCCGGCGCCCGCGATTTCGAACAGCATCGCGTTCAGTCCCGACGGCGCGACGATGTACTACTGCGATTCACCGACCCTGGAGATCCGCACCTGTGATTACCGCGCCGACGGCACGATCGCGAACGACCGTCTGTTCACGAAGCTCGCGGACGCAACCGGCGAGCCAGATGGCTCGACCGTCGACCGCGACGGTGGGTTGTGGAATGCGCAGTGGGGTGGCGCGCGGGTCGTGCGGTACGGTGCGGATGGCGTTGAAACAACGCGGGTGACAGTGCCGACCGTGCAGCCGAGTTGCGTGGCACTCGGCGGCGACCAGCTAGGCACGCTGTATATCACCAGCGCGCGGACCGATCTGGACGCCGAGGCGCTCGCCGGCGATTCGCGTGCGGGCGGCGTGTTCGTGGCTGTGCCTGGGGCGCGGGGCTTGCCTGAGCCGCTCTTCCAGGGTGTACCCGCCCTTCGCAAAACGCGTGAGTTGAGCTAACTTTTTCACGGCACGCGAGCGCGTGCCGCAGCGTTTCAAACAGGTTGGGTCGCAACGGGGCTTGGCAACGCACCCATTGCGTAGCATGCTGCACCACGCAAGGACCGAGCGATTCCAGCCTTCCAGGACACAAAGAGGCGGCCAGCCAAGGCGCCCATATAAGCATCCGGCAGCAATGCCGGCGACGTCCCACGCCTCTCGATGGAGCTGATATGACTGTCGCGAATCTCGTTTCCAGTTCGTCCACAACACCCACTTCACAGACACGCCGCGCCCGGCTCGCTGCCGCCGCCAATCCGGTGCTTGCAGGCCCCAGCACGTCGGCCGTGGCCGTCGGCGAGGGCAGTGCGGGCGAGTTCGCGTGCGTGACGCTGGCCAATCCACAGTTGCGGCTCGATGTGGCGCCGTCGCTGGGCGGTGGCATCACACGTTTCGACTGGCGCAGCGACGGCGCGCTGGTGCCGATCTTTCGCCGCTGCCGGCATATCGCCGCCGATACCGATCCGAACCAGTTGGCCTGCTATCCGCTGCTGCCGTATTCGAACCGGATCGGCGGGGGGCATTTTGGCGTGGGCGGGCGGCGCGTCGACGTGCCGCGCAATCGGGTCGCCGAACCGCTGCCGATTCACGGCGACGGCTGGCTGGCTCACTGGCAGGTAGCCGAGGCCGATCACGACAGGGTGCGTCTGACGCTGGACCGCAGCGACGGCAAGCCGTACGCCTATCGCGCGACTCAGACCTATGCGCTGGAAGGACCGACGCTCGTGATCACGCTCGAGATTGAAAACACGGGACGCGATGCGCTACCGTTCGGGCTCGGCATCCATCCGTTTCTGGTGCGCGATGCACAGACCGAGTTGTCGGCGGCGGCGGCGGGGCTATGGCTGCAGGGCGACGACTGGCTGCCGGTGCGCCACGTGCCGGCGCCGCCGGCCTGGCAGTTCGGGGTCGCCTATCCGTTGCCTGAGACGATCGTCAACCACGCCTTTACCGGCTGGAGCGGACAGGCGGCGGTGGTGTGGCCGAAGCGGCGGCTGTCGCTGACCATCGCGTCGGACGCGGATTACTACGTGCTCTACACGCCGCCCGGCGAAGACTTCTTCTGCTTCGAACCGGTCGATCATCCGATTAATGCCGTGAACCTGCCGGGCGGGGCGGCCTCGCACGGTATGACGATGCTCGCGCGCGGTGAGCGCCTTTCCCGCACGTTTCGGTTTACGGTCGAGCGCACCGGCCTGCGCGCGGCAGCCGGCGGGCGCGGTTCGCGCAAGCAGTGAGCGGGTGAGTGGATGACTGGGTAGGTAGGTGAGCGGGTGAGTGGGCGGGTGGGTGAACAGGTGAGCGGGTAAGTGGGTGAGCAAGGCGGCCCGGAGCCCGGCGGCTCGGCGGCGCGCGGCGCGCGGCGTGCTCCGCATGCGCCTGATGCGAGGACGGGTAAAATACGCGCCAATTCTCTAATCTGGCCGCCCCGAGACTCACCATGCCCACTTTTATCCAGACCCTCAACGACGCCTGGCAGCGCACCCAGTCGCTGCTGTGCGTCGGTCTCGACCCCGAGCCCGCGAAATTCCCGGCCGCACTCGCTGGCCGCGCCGATGCGATCTTCGAGTTCTGCCGCACGATTGTCGACGCGACCGCGCCGTATGCGTCCTCGTTCAAGCCGCAAATCGCCTACTTCGCTGCGCATCGCGCGGAAGACCAGCTCGAGCAGCTGATTGCGCATATTCATCGGAATCACCCGGGCTTGCCGGTGATTCTCGACGCGAAGCGCGGCGACATCGGCAGTACCGCTGAGCAGTACGCCCGCGAAGCGTTCGAGCGCTATCAGGCGGATGCCGTGACCGTGAATCCGTATATGGGCTTCGATTCGATCGAGCCGTATCTGGCGCATCCGGGCAAGGGCGTGATCGTGTTGTGCCGGACTTCGAATCCGGGCGGCTCCGATCTGCAGTTTCTCGAGACCGCGGGGCGTCCGCTGTATCAGGTGGTCGCGCAACTGGCCGCCGAAAAGTGGAATGCTAGCGGCCAGCTTGGGCTGGTAGTGGGCGCGACGTTCCCGAAGGAGATCGAGGTGGTGCGGGGGATCGTCGGCGAGATGCCGCTGCTGATTCCGGGCATCGGCGCGCAGGGCGGGGATGTCGAAGCCACGGTGAACGCGGGCCGCACGGCAGCGGGCACCGGCATGCTGATCAACTCGTCGCGCGCGATTATTTATGCCGGCAAGGGCGAGGACTTCGGTCAAGCCGCGGCGAAGGCCGCACAAGAGACGCGCGATCGGATCAACGCGTATCGGTGATGGGGCGCGGCTTCCGTGGAGCGCGGTAGCCGCTTTCTTCTGCGCTATACGGGACGATCGGCGGGGCCAAGCCGCCCAATGAATTCCGCTTGCGCCGGATAGGCGCTTTGTAGCGCATCGATGTCCGCCAACTCAAATTCGCTGAACTCGAAACCCGGCGCGACCGTGCAACCCACCAGCGCGAACGTTGCCGGGTCCTCGCATTCGGCGGCAAACCACAGCCCGGCCGCTACCACCGCCTGAAACACCGTGCCCGGATGGGTCAACGGATTACCGAGCCGATGAGTGACGTGCTTTCCCGCCGCATCGAGGACGTGAACCAGCAGCGGCTCGCCGGCGTAGAAATGCCAGACTTCGTCGGACTTGATCCGATGCCAGGCGGAATGCGCGCCGTCGCATAACAGGTAATAGATCGCTGTCGACACAGCGCGCGTTGCTTCGGACCCCTCACGTGTCATCGTGGCCGTGGAACGATACGTTTCGCGGAAAAAGCCGCCTTCGGGATGCGGCTGCAGATCGAAGCGGCGGATCAGTTCGTCTTTCGCAAGCTTGAGAGTCGACATAAGCAATACAGGCAGGCAAGGCAGCGCCAGCGCTGCCGATCATGAAAAGCCGCAGCCGCGCTGAGAGCGGCGAGAAGAAAGGATGCTGGCGTGCGGAGGTCTTACCGTTCGCGTTCGTCGAGCAGCGCCAGCATCCCGCGTAGCGCATGAGCGGCTGCCTGAGTGCGGATCTTTTCGCGATCGCCCTTGAACACCATCGTTTCCACGGACGTATGCAGGCGGTTGCTCCATCCGAACGACACCGTTCCGACCGGCTTCGTCTCGCTGCCACCGCTGGGACCCGCCACTCCCGTCACCGACAACGACACCTGCGCCCGGCTATTGCGCAGCGCGCCTTCGGCCATTGCGCGGGCGACCGGTTCGCTGACCGCGCCGTGCTTTTCGATCAGATCGGCCGGCACGCCGATCATCTCGCTCTTGGCCTGATTCGAATAGGTGACGAAGCCCCGTTCGAACCAGCCGCTGCTGCCGGAGATGTCGGTGATCGCGGTTGCGACCATGCCGCCCGTGCAGGACTCGGCGGTCACGAGCATCAGGCGTTCGTCGCGCAACCGGTTGCTCACGCGGATAGCGAGTTGGTGAACGACGGAATCGGTAGCCATGCGTATTTCCGAAAAACGTGAAACGGTTAGACCGACATGCGCCACAGCGCGATCACCAGCAAGGTGAAAAACGCCGCGACCAGGTCATCAAACATGATGCCAAAGCCACCTTTCAGTCTGCGGTCGAAGTAACGGATCGGAGGCGGTTTCACCATGTCGAAGAAACGGAACACGATGAAGGCCCACACCTGTCCGGTGACGGACACCGGCGTCACCATCAGCAGCACCAGCCAGAACGCGACGATTTCATCCCACACGACCGGCGAGGGATCCTCAATGCCCAGCTTTTTCGCCGTGAAGCCGCTGATCGAAATGCCGGCAAAAAAGCCCACCACGATCAGCAGGCCCCAGTCGAGCACGGTCAGATAGCGGTTGAGCACCGCAAACGACGCCCAGCCGAACAGCGTGCCGACCGTGCCCGGCATGACCGGCGACAGGCCGCTGCCGAAGCCAAGCGAAATCAGATGCAGTGGATGCGACAGCATGAAGCGGGCGGTGGCGCGCCGCGGCGGCGACGGACGCGGCTCGGGGCCGCCGGGCGTCTCTCCCGATGGGCCGCCATGCGACGGGCCGTTGGCCGGACGGCTGCCCCGAAAGTCGTCTGCGGGGCCGAGCGCGGGTTCAGTCTGCATGGAAGTGGTCGAAGCCTTGCAAGGTCAAGGTGAGCGGGCGGCCGGCTGCGTCGAGCCAACGGATTGCCGGGCTGTCCGCCGCCGATCTGGGAGAGCTTATTGTACCGATCCGGGTGACCGGAATCTGCACCTCGCGGCCAGCCGCTTCAACCGCAGCACGCGCCGTCACGGGCGCCGTGAAGCACAGCTCGTAATCGTCGCCGCCGGCTAGCGTGCAACGGCGCTGGACGTCATCCGGCAGGCGCCGGAGTGCGGCCGAGCGCGGTACCGCGTCGATTTCCACCTGCGCTTGCAGATGCGAGCGCTCGAGGATATGCAGCAGATCGCCGGCCAGGCCGTCCGACAGGTCGAGTGCCGCCCGTGCGATGCCACGCAATGCAAGGCCGAGCGCGATGCGCGGCTCGGGGCGTTCGAGGGCGCGGCGAAATGTCGCAGCGTCGGCCGCGTCGGCGGACCATTCGCCGCGCAACACCCCGAGGCCAGCACGTGCGTCGCCGAGCGTGCCGGAGATCCAGATGTCGTCGCCCGCTTGCGCCGCGTCGCGGCGCAGCGCCAATCGCGGCGGAACGCTGCCGAAAACGGTGAGGCACAGATTCAGCGGACCGGCCGTCGTATCGCCGCCGATCAGCTCGCAGCCGTAGCGTTCTGCGACTTCAAAAAGCCCGTCGCTGAACGCTGCGAGCCAGTCCTCACGCGTCTGCGGCAGCGCGAATGCCAGCGTGAATCCCCGCGGTTCGGCGCCCATTGCGGCCAGATCCGACAGGTTCACGGCGAGGGCCTTATGGCCGAGTGCATGCGGATCGATATCGGGGAAGAAATGGCGGCCTTCCACCAGCATGTCCGTCGAAATTGCCAGCATTTCGCCGGGACGCGGCGCAAGCAACGCGCAGTCGTCGCCAATGCCAAGGGAGCCGTCGTCGCGTTGACTACGCATGGCTTCGGCACGGCGCGCAAAAAAACGGTCGATCAGCGAGAACTCGGAGAGCATGATGGGGTTCCGTGCACGGAAAAGCGGCTAACGGCGCGCATTGTACGGTGATAATGCTGCGTCGCCGCAAGTTCTCTGGGCGGGCGGGGTCGGCGCCGTTGGCCCTGTTTCAGTCGCGGCACCTGTGCCCTGATTGCAGGAATCGCGTCAGGGATTGGCGCTACAATGCCGTCGAGTACCTATTCTAATCTGCCCTCCAAGCCCGCCTTATGTCGAATCCCGTCAATACCAAACTTCGCGAAGCCGCTCTCGACTATCACGAGTTCCCGACTCCGGGGAAGATCGCGATCGCGCCGACCAAGCAGATGATCAACCAGCGCGACCTCGCGCTGGCGTATTCGCCTGGCGTCGCGTTTGCGTGCGAGGAAATTGTCGAAAATCCGCTCAATGCGGCCCGCTTCACCGCGCGCAGCAACCTGGTCGGCGTCGTGACGAACGGCACGGCGGTGCTGGGCCTCGGCAACATCGGTCCTCTGGCCTCCAAGCCGGTCATGGAAGGCAAGGCCGTACTGTTCAAGAAGTTCGCCGGTATCGACGTGTTCGACATCGAGCTGAACGAGTCCGACCCGCACAAGCTGGTCGATGTGATCGCTGCGCTCGAACCGACCTTCGGCGGCATCAACCTGGAAGACATCAAGGCGCCGGACTGCTTCATCGTCGAGCGTGAATGCCGCAAGCGCATGAAGATTCCGGTGTTCCACGACGACCAGCACGGCACGGCGATCGTCGTCGCGGCAGCGATCACCAACGGTCTGAAGGTGGTGGGCAAGGACATCAAGAAGGTCAAGCTGGTCTCCTCCGGCGCGGGCGCTGCGGCGCTGGCGTGTCTGGATCTGCTGGTCGACATCGGCCTGCCGCTCGAAAACATCACCGTGACCGATCTGGCCGGCGTGGTCTACAAGGGCCGCGTGGAACTGATGGATCCGGACAAGGAACGCTTTGCCCGCGAAACCGAGGCCCGCACGCTGGCTGAAGCCATTGGCGGCGCCGATATTTTCCTTGGCCTGTCGGCCGGCGGCGTGCTCAAGCAGGACATGGTCAAGCAGATGGCGGACAAGCCGCTGATTCTGGCGCTGGCCAATCCGAACCCGGAAATCCTGCCGGAACTGGCGCTGGAAGTCCGTCCAGACGCGGTGCTGTGCACCGGCCGTACCGATTACCCGAATCAGGTGAACAACGTCCTCGTGTTCCCGTTTCTGTTCCGCGGCGCGCTGGATGCGGGCGCCACGACCGTGACGCGGGAAATGGAAATCGCCGCCGTCAACGCCATTGCGGAACTGGCGCGCCAGGAGCAGAGCGACATCGTGGCTACCGCTTACGGCATTCAGGACCTGTCGTTCGGGCCGGAATACCTCATTCCTAAGCCGTTCGATCCGCGCCTGATCGTCAAGGTTGCCCCGGCCGTGGCGAAGGCCGCGATGGATTCGGGCGTCGCCGAGCGTCCCATTGAAGACATGGAGGCCTACGAGCAGCATCTGCAGCAGTTCGTGTATCACAGCGGCACGACGATGAAGCCGATCTTCCAGTTGGCGCGCGGCGTCGAGCCGGAGAAAAAGCGCATTGTGTTCGCGGAAGGCGAAGAAGAGCGCGTGTTGCGGGCCCTGCAGATCATCGTCGACGAAAAGCTGGCGAAGCCGATCCTGATCGGCCGGCCCGCCGTGATCGAGCAGCGCATTGCGCGCTATGGCCTGCGTCTGGTCAACGGTCAGGACTACACGGTGGTCAACACCGACCACGACGAGCGCTATCGCGACTTCTGGAAGGCGTATCACAAGCTGATGGCGCGCAAGGGCATCAGCGAGCAGATGGCCAAGCTCGAAATGCGCCGCCGTACCACGCTGATCGGCGCGATGCTGGTGAACCAGGGCGAAGCGGACGGCATGATCTGCGGTACGGTCAGCACGACGCACCGGCATCTGCACTTCATCGACCAGGTGATCGGCAAGAAGGAAGGCCGTACCGTCTACGCGGCGATGAACGGGCTGGTGCTGCCGGGCCGGCAGATTTTCCTCGTCGACACCCACGTGAACGTCGATCCGACCCCTGCGCAACTGGCCGAGATCACGATCATGGCGGCCGAAGAAGTGCGCCGCTTCGGCATCGAGCCGAAAATCGCGCTGGTGTCGCATTCCAACTTCGGCACGAGCAATGCGCCGACCGCGCAGAAGATGCGCGACACGCTCGAGATCCTGCGCGAGCGTGCTCCTGATCTGCAAGTGGACGGCGAAATGCACGGCGACGTGGCGCTGGATCACAATCTGCGCCGCGAAATACTGCCTGAATCGACGCTCGAGGGCGATGCGAACCTGCTCGTGATGCCGAACATCGATTCCGCCAATATCTCCTACAACCTGCTCAAGACGGCAGCGGGCAACAACATTGCAATTGGCCCGATCCTGCTGGGCGCCGCGAAGCCGGTGCATGTGCTGACCGCTTCGGCCACCGTGCGCCGGGTCGTCAACATGACGGCGCTGCTGGTGGCGGACGTGATCGCCGCACGGTAAGCCGCAGCTCACCCGGCGCTGAGAGATTCGCCACAACAAAAAATGGCGTGCCCGCAATGGGCACGCCGATGGGTGAACAGGGGATTGCCACCCAAAAAGGCTGAAAGACGGTATATCCACCTCCGAGGTGTCCGGAATAGAGCGAACTGAAGACATTCATTCCGGACAACACCGTCAGGCTAATTTTAACTCGATTGAGATAAAATAATCTGTCAAGAGTCGTCAAGACTGCGTTTCCAGCCATTTTCCGCAACATTGGAACCTTTCGGACGCCGGACTAACGTTGATTCCAGGGGCCATTAGCGATACCCTTACGTCTTTCATGGTCGTCAAACTCGTGATCTAACAGCGGGAACCCTGATTCATGGCACGCAAGTGGCTCCGCAGCGGCGTGCTCATCGGCGCCCTGGCGGTCGGCAGTTTGTGCGGGAGCGTGGTCACCGGTGCGTTTGCGCGGGACTATTCGAGTCCCGGCAACAGTGACAATCAGGTGCAGGGCACCATCGCGGTGGCGCAATTGCCGCGTGAAGCAGTCAATACGTTGAACTTGATTGCCACAGGCGGGCCTTACCCGTATGAGAAGGACGGCATCGTATTCGGCAACCGCGAAGGGCTGCTGCCGCCGCACCGGCGCGGCTATTATCACGAATACACCGTTCCTACGCCGCGTGCCCACAATCGCGGCGCGCGTCGCATTGTCTGTGGGGGTCCGCTACAGCGGACCGATAACTGCTACTACTCGGGCGACCACTACACGAGTTTTAATCGTATTGTTGAATGACATCGGGATGAACGGCATGAGCGACAACGTCTACGCGCACGACTCCGGAGTCGCGACGGATCTTTTCGCGGCTGGCGACGGCAATCTGTTTCAGCGTGTCATGCAGATGCGCTCCGCCGGTGACGGACGGGACAACCAGAGCGAAGCCAGCACTGTGCTTTCATCGAACGAGGGGCCTATGAGTCTTTTCAAGACCGTACGACCGAACATCGTACAGTCGATCCGCGCGTTTCGCGTGCAGGATCTCGCTGACGAAGCCAATCAGCTTGGCCAGCACTTTCTGTATGCGCATTGTGCGAATGCGCAATCGAAGCAGGAAGTCCTCGAAACGATTGCGACTTCATTTCTGTTTCCGAAACATTTCGGCAAGAATTACGATGCGCTCTACGATTGCCTGACCGACCTGGTCGCAAAGGCCGGCACGCAACCCGGCTTTGTGATTGTGCTGGAGGCGTTGCCGGTCGCGCAGAAATTTGACAAGGAAGGCCGCGAGACGCTGCTCGACGTGTTCCGCGAAGCGGCGGAATTCTGGGCCGAACGCAAGGTGGCATTCCGCGTGTTTTATTCGTTTGCCTGAATATGTGAGGTGGCGGGTCAGAGTGCGGTATGAATTGCTTTGATCAGACACCATTCGCAGACTCAATACGCATAGTTGAACAAAACAAAGGCCCGCCAATCTGGCGGGCCTTTGTTTTTGGGCATTGCGATTCTCGTGGTGGCAGTCGCGCTGGTGGCCATCACATTGAGCGTGCGGCGCTACGCGGCACCACACGCGGGCTAGCGCCCCGTGGCATCATTTCGATACGCTCACCAACCACCCCAGCGCGCCGCCAACGCGGCCAGCACGGCGATTCCCGCGGTTTCGGTGCGCAGCACGCGCGGTCCGAGGCCAACCGCGGTGAAACTGTGATCGGTCGCAGCGGCTTCTTCGGCGGCGGAGAAACCGCCTTCCGGCCCGATCAGCAAGGTGACCCGCCCGTGGGGCGGCGTGGGCGGGAGCGCCGTAAAGCTGATGCTTGCGCGTGGCGACAACAGCAGCCGCAGCTCGCCTTCCTCAGGTTTGCGGGGCAAGGCGCCCAGCCAGGTGGCGATTTCTCTTACTGGCGCGACATCGGGCAGCCGATTGCGCCCGCACTGTTCACATGACGAGCGGACGATACCTTGCCAATGCGCGTGTCGCCGTTGTGCCCGTTCGCCAGACAGACGCACGACGCTGCGCGTCGTGGTGAGCGGCACGAAACTGGAGGCGCCCAGTTCGACGGCCTTTTCGATCAGCCAGTCCATCTTGTCGCCGCCGGCGATGCCTTGCGCGAGCGTCAGATGATATGGCGGCTCTACCTCGATATCGCGGAATTCGCGGACCTGGACGCTCGCCGAGCGCCGTTCTACTTCGACGAGTTCGGCGCTGTATTCGCCGCCTTCGCCGTTGAACAGGACGATTGAGTCGCCAGGTTGCAGGCGCAGGACCAGGATGTGCCGCGTGACGTCATCGGGAAGCTGAACGATGTCGTCGGGCTTGAGGGCGGTTCCGACGAAGAAGCGAGGCATCAGAAAAATACTCATTGGTTCACGAAAGGTGGCGAGCGAGCGCCCAGCGGTAGCCGTCCAGGTCTTCGACCTGCGCAAAACGGTCACCCCAGAATTGATCCTGTGGCTCGCTCAGCGATTTCGCGCCGGCTGCCAGCGCCCGCGCATAAACCGCGTCGACATCGTCGACATAAACATAGAACGATTGCGGTGCAATTGCGCCCGCGCTTTTGGGTGTCTTCGCTGCCGAACCGAACGCGCCTTCCGGCGCGAACATCACAATCAACTGGGCCTGATAGACCATTTCGACATGCATGACGACACCGTCGTCCTGGACGCTGTCACGCACCTGGAAGCCAAATGCCGCCTCGAAGAACGCGATCGCGGCACGTGCGTCGCGAACCGTGAGATAAGGGGTCAACCAGGGCACACCGGCTGGGCGAGAGGCGGTCATGGAGTTCTCCGGTTCCAGGGTCAGCGGGGGCGAGTGCAGCGCGGCCAGGGGCGGCGCACGACCTCCGCGCCGACCAGCCGCACATTCTGCCGCCGCCTTACCGTGATGGCTTTAAGAATTGACTTAGTTTATCGCGCACTGCGCGGGATGCGGAGAAGAGTCCGGTGTGCGCATCGGCGTCGTACCACGCGAGACCGGTGATTTTCCGGGCCGCGAGTCGCTCCGTGAGCTCGGCTGGGGCGAGTGCGGCGGGATCGAGTGTGTCGCTTGCCGTGGCCATCGTCCATAGCGAGCCGTACAGCGGTACGAACGCGCTCATCGTGCGGACGACCGCAAAGGACGCGCGTAGGCCGTCGAGCAGTCTGGCCGCGGTTGCACCGTGAAAGTACGGCGCGCCCAGGTGCATCGACAAGGCCGCTGAGGGGTTCATCACGCGCTTGAGCTGGGCGTAGAACTGCGGCGTGTAGAGGCTGGCCGCGGGCGAGTCGGGCGGTGTCAGGTCGAACACGATCAGGTCGAATTGCTCCTGCGCGATCGCCACGAAATCGACGGCATCGCCAATCACCAGTTCGACGCGCGGATCGTCGAAGGCGCCCCCGTGCACCTGCGGCAGATACTCGCGGGTCAGGCGCACGACCTCGGCATCCAGCTCGGCCACCACGATGCGGGTGATGTCGGGATGGCGCAGCAGTTGCCGCGCCGCGCCGCCGTCGCCGCCACCCAGCACGAGCGCGCTGCGCGGCGCGGGGTGGGCCAGCGCATTCGGATGCACCATGCATTCGTGATAGATGAATTCGTCGCCGACGGAGGTCATCGGGCGGCCGTCGAGCGTGAAGAGCCGCCCGAGTTGCGGGGTATCCCAGACTTCGATCTGCTGATGGGGCGAGACGACATTCGCAAGGCGCCGCGCGTTTGGGAAACCATACAGGACGTAGGGAGTTGGCTGGAAAAGCAGCGGAGCGCTCAAGGTGGGCGGCGCGCGGGCGGGCGCGATCGGTTGGCGATGCCGGGATTATAGAGTCGAAGCCACTGCGCCGCGCCGTGCGGTTTCCGGCCGGGAAAGGCCACAACCATCTGTTAGAATGTCACGCTTTGCAGCCTTGTCCGTTTGCTCTGCCCGTATCGCGTCTCCCGGCGCCGCACCGTGCGCCGTAGCAGACTGGCCGCCGAGCTTCCGGACCACCGCCCGCGCCCCGCTTTTTGGACTCGTTCTCCGGACTCGACATGACGACCCCGTCTCCCGCCCCCACCTCCCTGATGGCCAACGCGATCCGCGCGCTGGCTATGGATGCTGTTCAACAAGCGAATTCCGGCCACCCCGGCATGCCCATGGGCATGGCTGAGATCGGCGTTGCGCTGTGGTCGCGCCATCTGCGCCACAACCCGAAGAACCCGCAATGGGCCGACCGCGACCGCTTCGTGCTCTCGAACGGCCACGGTTCGATGCTGCTGTATTCGCTGCTGCATCTGACCGGCTACGACCTGCCGATGGAAGAGCTGAAGAACTTCCGTCAAATGCATTCGAAGACGCCGGGCCACCCGGAATACGGCATGACGGCGGGTGTCGAAACGACCACCGGCCCGCTCGGCCAGGGTCTGGCCAATGCAGTCGGCATGGCGCTCGCCGAGTCGCTGCTGGCCACGGAATTCAACAAGGCGGACGCGAAGATCGTCGACCACCACACATACGTGTTCGTGGGCGACGGCTGCCTGATGGAAGGCATCTCGCACGAAGCCTGCTCGCTGGCGGGCGTGTTGAAGCTGAACAAGCTGATCGCGTTCTACGACGACAACGGCATCTCGATCGACGGCGAAGTGGTGCACTGGTTCCATGACGACACGCCGAAGCGCTTCGAAGCGTACGGCTGGAACGTGATTCCGCACGTGGTGGGTCATGACGTCGAGGCGGTGGATGCGGCGATCAAACAAGCCAAGCTGTCGGACAAGCCTACGCTGATCTGCTGCAAGACCGTGATCGGTGAAGGCGCGCCGACCAAGGCCGGCAGCCACGACTCGCACGGCGCGCCGCTTGGGGAGAAGGAAATCGCGGCCACGCGTGAAAAGATCGGCTGGAAGTGGGAGCCGTTCGTGATCCCGCAGGAGGTCTACGCAGCGTGGGACGCGAAAGACGCCGGCGCGCAGAACGAAGCCGAGTGGAACAAGGCTTTCGCCACCTACGAGGCCAAGTATCCGCAGGAAGCCGCTGAATTCACCCGCCGCATGAGCAAGCAACTGCCGGCCGACTGGGCGGAAAAGGCGCAGGCCATCATCGCCGGCGCCAACGAGCGCGCGGAAACCATCGCGACGCGTAAGGCGTCGCAACAGGCTATCGAAGGCCTGTCGACGGTCTTGCCTGAGCTGCTTGGCGGCTCGGCCGACCTGACCGGTTCGAACCTCACCAACTGGAAGGCCGCCAAGCCGGTGCGCGTGAACGCGGAAGGCAAGGCCGCCGGCAACTACGTCAACTACGGCGTGCGCGAATTCGGCATGAGCGCCGCGATCAACGGCATCGCGGTGCATGGCGGTTTCAAGGCGTTCGGCGGCACGTTCCTGACGTTCTCCGACTACAGCCGCAATGCATTGCGTGTCGCCGCGCTGATGAAGGCGCCGTCGATCTTCGTATTCACGCACGACTCGATCGGTCTCGGCGAAGACGGCCCGACCCACCAGTCCATCGAACATGTGGCTAGCCTGCGTCTGATCCCGCACCTGCAGGTCTGGCGGCCGGCCGACACGGTCGAAACTGCAGTGGCCTGGACTCAGGCTGTCGAACATCACGGCCCGTCGGTGTTGATCTTCAGCCGTCAGAACCTGCTGTTCTCGGAACGCACGGATGCGCAGATCGCCAACGTCGCCAAGGGCGGTTATGTCTTGCGCGACTGGAACGACGAGATCGTGGCACGCAAGATCATCCTGATCGCAACCGGCTCGGAAGTCGAACTGGCGCTGAAGGCGGTCGAACCGCTCGCGCGCGAAGGGATTGCCGCACGTGTGGTGTCGATGCCGGCTACCACGGTATTCGACCAGCAGGATGCCGAATACCGCGAACGCGTACTGCCCAAGGGCGTGCGCCGCGTGGCGATCGAAGCGGGTGTGTCGGATTTCTGGCGCAAGTACGTGGGTCTGGAAGGCGGCGTGGTCGGGATCGACACGTTCGGCGAATCCGCCCCGGCTGGCGTGTTGTTCAAGCATTTCGGTTTCACCGTCGAGAACGTGGTAGCGACGGCGAAGACCGCACTCGGCTGATTGGGTGTCGGGTTCCGCCGCGTGTGGCTCACGCGCGGCGGAACCCGAGCCAGCAGAGCCATACATGGACGTATTTTTTCAGCCATCAGGAGATAAACCATGACGATTCGCGTCGCAATCAACGGCTACGGCCGGATCGGCCGCAACACGCTGCGCGCCTTCTATGAAAACGGCAAGAAACACGACATCCAGATCGTCGCCATCAACGACCTGGGCGATGCCAACACTAACGCTCACCTGACGCAATACGACACCGCCCACGGCAAGTTCCCGGGCGAAGTGTCGGTGGACGGCGATTACCTGGTTGTCAACGGCGACCGCATCCGCGTGCTGGCAATCCGTAACCCGGCTGAACTGCCGTGGGGCGAACTGAACGTCGACGTCGTGCTGGAATGCACGGGCTTTTTCACGACCAAGGAAAAGGCCAGCGCGCACATCAAGGGTGGCGCGAAGAAGGTCATCATCTCGGCACCGGGCGGTAAAGATGTCGACGCAACGATCGTCTACGGCGTGAACCACACCGTCCTGAAGGCATCGGACACGGTCATCTCGAACGCATCGTGCACGACCAACTGCCTGGCACCGCTCGTCAAGCCGCTGAACGACAAGATCGGTCTGGAAAACGGCCTGATGACGACGATTCACGCTTACACGAACGACCAGGTTCTGACGGACGTGTATCACGAAGACCTGCGCCGCGCGCGCTCGGCCACGCACAGCCAGATCCCGACCAAGACGGGTGCTGCATCGGCTGTCGGCCTCGTGCTGCCGGAACTGAACGGCAAGCTGGACGGCTACGCCATTCGCGTCCCGACCATCAACGTGTCGATCGTCGACCTGTCGTTCATCGCCAAGCGCGACACGACGGTCGATGAAGTCAACGCGATCATGAAGGAAGCATCGGAAGGCGAGCTGAAGGGCATCCTCGGCTACAACAAGGCGCCGCTGGTGTCGATCGACTTCAACCACAACCCGGCTTCGTCCACTTTCGACGCCACGCTGACCAAGGTGTCGGGCCGTCTGGTGAAGGTGTCGAGCTGGTACGACAACGAGTGGGGCTTCTCGAACCGCATGCTGGATACGGCTGTGGCGCTCGCGAACGCGAAGTAAGCTGGACTGCGGCGCTTCAGGCGCTGTCGGCACAAAAAAATGCCGCTCCTCGGAGCGGCATTTTTACGCCTGCGTTCTGCTTCTGCGTTCTGATTTCAGAACAGGACTTTCCACCTTTACGCGTGGACGCTTTTACCCCTTCGGCACCGGAAAATACACACCGGCGCGCTGCGCGGCGTTCGTAATATGCGTCTCGATTGCCTTGCCGGCTGCGGCGGAATCACGGGTTTTCAGTGCGTCGAGAATCGCGCGATGCTCGTGATAGGTCGATAGCACCAGCTCGCGCCTGAAGAAGGGCATGCGCTGGCTTTCCTTCATGATGTCGGCACTGCTGCGCAGGATCGATTCGATCGCCGCATTGCCGGCAATGCTCACCATGCGCATGTGAAAGTCGAAATCGAGTCGCGCGGCTTCATCGAGCTCGTTGCAGGCCAGCGCACCGTGCATGGCGTCGATGTTCTCCTCGAACCAGGCAATATCCGCATCGCTGATTGCGAGCGCCGCCATCCGCGCAACGAAGCCTTCTAGCGCAAAGCGCATCTGATACGTATCCGGCAGCGACGACTGCTCAGCGAAACGCCATGGGTGCGTAGCGGATGCCTGTGCGCTCTCCACATACACGCCCTTGCCGGGGCGGATCATCAGCAGGCCAAGCGCCTCCAGCGTTGATAGAGCCTCGCGCAGCGAAGCGCGGCTAATGGCCAGCTCTTCGGAGAGCTGACGTTGTGCGGGCAACAGGCTGCCGACCGGATACACGCCGCCCTCGATCCGTTCGCGGATCGTGGCAATGGCGGAATCGGTGACGGTGTGCGGGACGTTCTTCATGATCCTCGATGGAATCGTGTGGTCTGACCGGCATTGTAATCCGCGGCTTTCCCGGCCGCACCGCGTAATTAATCCTCAGACGAAAAACGCGCAACCGGCCGTTGATTCAGGCGGGTAAACACCATTATTTTCTGCCTTGACGCGACTATATCGGCTTCCTACTATTCACCATAACAGTACTGGTCGGACCAGTATGAACAGATGAATCCTTAAACCGGGAGAAGGCCGTGTTGAAGTTTTTCAATTCGCTGTTTGGCCGGGTGGTGATCGCTCTGGTAGCGGGCATCGTGATCGGTGCGCTGTTTCCGCATTTCGCCCAATCGTTGCGGCCGCTCGGGGATGGTTTCCTGAAGCTGATCAAGATGGTGATCGGTCCGATCGTGTTCTGTGTGGTGGTGAGCGGTATGGCGCACGCGGGCGACCTGAAGAAAGTGGGGCGGGTCGGTCTGAAGGCGGTGGTCTATTTCGAATTCATGACGACCATCGCGCTCGTGATCGGCGCGGTGCTCGCGTATCTGACGAAGCCCGGCGTAGGCATGAATATCAATCTGCATTCGCTCGATGCCGCTTCGCTCACGACCTATACCGAGCACACCAAAGATCTGAAGGACACCGCAGGATTTCTGCTGAAGATCATCCCGGACACCGCCATCAACGCGTTTGCCACGGGTGACATCCTGCAGATCCTCGTGTTCTCGGTGCTGTTCGGCTCGGCGCTGTCGCTGCTTGGCGGCAAGGCCCAGAAGGTGAGCGGCCTGATCGACGAACTGGGGCAGGTCTTTTTCCGCGTAATGAGCTTCATCATCAAGCTGGCGCCGCTTGGCGTGCTCGGTGCAATCGCGTTCACCACCGGCACGTACGGCGTCGCCTCGCTCGAACAACTGGGCATGCTGGTTGTCGTGTTCTACGCGAGCTGCATCGTGTTCGTCGCGATCGTGCTCGGGATCGTGATGCGTCTCGCCGGCTTCAACGTCTTCAAGCTGATCCGCTATCTGCGTGAGGAAATGTCGATCGTGCTCGGTACGGCATCGTCCGACGCCGTGTTGCCGCAAATCATGCGCAAGCTCGAATTTATGGGCGTGAAGGATTCGACGGTTGGCCTCGTGATTCCCACTGGCTACTCGTTCAATCTGGATGGCTTTTCCATCTACCTGACGCTCGCGGTGATCTTCATCGCGCAGGCCACCAACACGCCGCTGTCGCTGCACGATCTGATCGTGGTGGTGCTGGTGTCGCTGGTGACCTCGAAGGGTGCGCACGGTATTCCGGGTTCGGCGATCGTGATTCTCGCCGCGACGCTCTCCGCGATTCCTGCGATCCCGGTGCTCGGCCTGGTGCTGATCCTGCCGGTGGACTGGTTCGTCGGGATTGCCCGCGCGCTCACCAATCTGATTGGCAATTGTGTCGCCACGGTCATTGTGGCCGTGTGGGAAAACGATATCGACAAGGCGCGCGCCCGCCGCGTGCTGAACCGCGAAGCCGCCTATCTTTACGTTCCCGCAGGCGAAGAAGAAGCGGACGCCGCACCGGTTTCCGCCGATGCCGCGCACGCGGTCTGATACGACGGCAGAGCGTCAATAGCAAACACCTCATCCGGCGGGCGTCGAGCCCACAAGCGAACACCAGCACCCGCCGGTTTTCTCCTTCCTACGATTGACCGAGACCCATGGCTACTCCGATCCTCGACCCCAACGCCCCTGCCTTTACGCGCCGCTACATGAATCTGGCCGACCCGCGCCTCGGTGCGAAGGCGCTCTTCGCCAGCGACGAATTCTTCGCGCCGAAAGATCGCATGCTCGATCCGCAGCCGGCGGTGTTCATTCCCGGCAAGTACGACGATCACGGTAAATGGATGGACGGTTGGGAAACCCGTCGCAAGCGCACCACGGGGCACGACTACTGCGTGGTCCGGCTGGCGCGGCCAGGGGTGATCCATGGCGTGGATCTCGACACGAGCCATTTCACCGGCAATTTTCCGCCGGCGGCTTCGCTCGAAGGCTGCTATGCCGATGACGAAACTCCACCGGACAACGCCGAGTGGCACGTCGTCGTGCCGGCCATGACGCTGCAAGGCAATCAACACCATTACGTGGCCGTCGACGATGCCCGTGCCTTCACGCATCTGCGGGTGAATCTGTATCCGGACGGCGGGCTTGCGCGCTTGCGCGTGTATGGCCAGCCGAAGCGGGATTGGGAGCGCGTCGAGCGCGGTAGCCTGATCGATCTGGCTGCGATCGAAAACGGCGCTTACCTCGTCGCCGCGAACAATCAGCATTTCGGGCCGGCCTCACAGATGCTGATGCCCGGACGCGGCGTCAACATGGGCGACGGCTGGGAAACGCGGCGTCGCCGCGAGCCGGGTAACGACTGGGCGATCGTCGCGTTGGCGCGGCCTGGCGTGATTCGCAAGGTGGAAGTCGACACCGCTTACTTCAAAGGCAATTTTCCGGATCGCTGTTCGTTGCAGGCCGCGAGCGTGAGCGGTGGCACCGACGAATCGCTCGTCACGCAAGCGATGTTCTGGCCCGTGCTGATGGGCGAGCAGAAACTGCAGATGGACCACGTGCATCCGTTCGAGGCCGGGTTGGCTTCGCTCGGTCCGGTCACACATGTGCGTTTCAATATCTATCCGGACGGCGGTGTGTCGCGCCTGCGTCTGTGGGGCGAACTGGCGTAACGCAACCTCGTGGAGGAGACCGGGCTATGAAGACCCTGCAGATGGAACGTCTGACGCGTAGCGGCTTTGCGCCATTTGGCGACGTGATCGAACTGGATGGCGCGCGTCACTTTCCGATCAACGGCGGCACGACCGAGCGTTACCACGACCTGGCCAAGGTCGACATTGACGAGCAGCGCGGCCGGCCGCTGATCAATCTGTTTCGCGCGCAACCGCGTGCGCTGCCGGTTGAGATTGCGATGTTGGAGCGGCATCCGCTGGGTAGCCAGGCTTTCCTTCCGCTGGCAGGGGCGAGCTATCTGATCGTGGTCGCGCCGGCGGGCAAGTTCGATCCGACGCAGATGCGCGCGTTCTGGACCGAGGGTTGGCAGGGCGTCAATTATGCAAAGGGGGTCTGGCACCACCCGCTGCTTGCGCTTGAGCGCGTCAGCGATTTCGTGGTGGTGGACCGGGGTGGCGAGCAACCGAACTGCGACGAGATCGCGCTGGATGAACCTTGGCGCCTGGTGTGGTAGCGGCACGCGTTACCGATCGTTACGGATGCTGATTGCCGCCAGAGGGCTTTGACCGCGCTCACGCTTCGTTCAGCGCCGCGCCAGATCTCAGGGCGCAAAAAAACCCGGTCGACGTTCGACGACCGGGTTTCCTTTTATTACCCGCCGCGCTTGCCTGCCTTCACGCGCGCGGGCATCGTGCGCGTCAATGTTTGCGATGCGGGCAATTTTCCTTCGTGCAGGCACCGTACAGCGCCAGTGCATGTTCCTGCAACTTGAAACCGCGCTCCTTTGCGATTGCCTGCTGGCGGCTTTCGATTTCCTGGTCGTAAAACTCCTCGACCAGCCCGCAATCGATACACACGAGGTGGTCGTGGTGGGTGCCTTCGTTCAGCTCGAACACGGCCTTACCGGATTCGAAGTTGCTGCGTGAAAGCAGTCCTGCCTGTTCGAACTGCGTAAGCACGCGATATACGGTGGCCAGTCCGATATCGAGTTCTTCGTGCAGAAGATTGCGGTAGACGTCTTCAGCGGTCAGGTGACGCACCGGGCTGTGCTGGAAAATCTCCAGAATCTTGAGGCGCGGTAGGGTCGCCTTGAGGCCGATATTTTTCAGATCGGTTGGATTGGTCATGGCAAGGGATCCCTAGAGTACAATGCAGGGTTCTAATAGTAATGTGTTTTCGCTGTTCTGGTCATCTTCGATGCAATGAAACTCGCGCGGCTCGCCCATGAGGCAGGGCCCGCACGGTGAGTGAAATGATTTCAAAATCTCTATTGATCTACCGGGGGAGCCGCATGCGGGGTACCTTGATTGCTGCAGCGACTGTCGCGGTCCTTGCCGGATGCTCGACTTACGACAGCGTGACGCAGCGAATCGCCCAAAGCATAACGCCATATCGGATTACCGTCGTGCAGGGCAACTTCGTCTCAGCAGAGGCAGCTGCCCAGATGCAGGTTGGCATGTCGCGCGACCAGGTGCGCCTGTTGCTGGGCACACCGCTTCTCGCCGACATGTTCCACGCAGACCGCTGGGACTACGTGTTCTATTTCAAGCGCGGCAATACGAGCGTGGTGCAGCAGCGCGACTTTGTCGTGACTTTCGCGGGTGACCGTGTTGCCAGCTGGGCGGGTGGTGAGGATCTGCCGTCCAACCTCGAACTGCTCGCCGAAATCGACGGCGACAAGCGCGGCAAGAAGGCGTTTGCAGCAGCGGCAGCCGCTGCGGCCGCGAGCGCACCGGCCGCCGCATCGGGCACGGCCGCCGCCGCAGCGCCGGTTACGCCGCCGACGGATGCGGCCGCGGCCGCTGAGCAGTCGATGGCGCCAAACGCTGAAGCCGCGCAGGCAGCCAACCGCGCAACTGACGCGGTGCAGGCGCCGACCGGCAAGATCACGCCGTCGGTGCGGGCCAATACGCCGCAGTCGAACGGCGGCGTGCCGCAGAATGCAACGGTGCCGGGCCAGCCGCAGTTCCAGTTCACGCGTCCGCCGCCGCCCACGGTGCCGGGTGCGCCGCAGGACAACCCGGTGGGTCCGGCAGGTTCGCAGAGCAACAACGGTCCGACCCACAACGCCCCGCTGACGTCGTCCGTGCCGACGACCTCGGGAACGGGTAGCTAAATACGCTGTCTCTGATAATGACGGGCCGCGCGCGCAGCGCGAGCCCGTCATTTGTGTTTCTTCCGCCATTTCGCGATTTCCGCGGCGCACTTTGTGTCGCTTTTTGCACGTGACTGCCATGAACATTGCCATTGCCGGAGCATCGGGCCGTATGGGCCGAATGCTGATCGAAGCCGTCCTGAACGATTCTGCTGTCAAGCTTTCGGGCGCGCTGGTGCGAAGCGGTTCTTCGCACATTGGCGAGGACGCCGGGGCATTTCTCGGCAAGCAAATGGGCGTCGCGCTGACCGACGACATCGAGCAGGTGTTTGCCCAGTCCGACTATCTGATCGACTTCACGCGTCCGGCCGGCACGCTGGTGCATCTCGAAGCGGCGCTGCGCCACAACGTCAAGCTGGTGATCGGCACCACGGGTTTCGATGGCGAGCAGAAGGCGCAATTGCGCGCGGCGGGTGACAAGACCGGCATCGTCTTCGCGGCCAACATGAGCGTGGGCGTCAACGTCACGCTCAAGCTGCTCGAATACGCCGCGCGCCACTTTGCGACGGGTTACGACATCGAGATCATCGAGGCGCATCACCGCCATAAGGTGGACGCGCCGTCCGGCACCGCGCTGGCCATGGGCGAAGTCATCGCCGGCGCGCTCGGCCGCAATCTCGACGAATGCGCAGTCTATGGCCGCGAGGGCGTCACCGGCGGGCGCGATCCGTCTACCATCGGCTTTGCCGCGATTCGCGGCGGCGATATTGTCGGCGACCATACCGTGCTGTTCGCGGGCATCGGCGAGCGGATCGAAATTACGCACAAATCGGCGAGCCGGCTGTCCTATGCGCAGGGCGCGCTTCGCGCTGTGCACTTCCTCGAAGGCCGCGCAAACGGCTTTTACGACATGCAGGACGTGCTCGGCCTGCGCTGAGCGCTCCGTTCCGGCTGCGTCCCGTGCGCCACGTCCATGGCGGCGCACATTTTCCGACGGTGAGGTCCAATGGCAGGCACTGGCATTCTTCACTACCTGCAGTCCAGCGACACGATCACGCACGCCGTAGCCTACTTGCTGCTGGCCATGTCGGTGACGAGCTGGTGCTTCCTGCTCGTCAAGGGCTGGATGCTGGGCCGGGCAAAGCGTCAGGCGGCGCGCGCGCTTGCGCAATTCTGGCAGGCGCCGACCCTCTCGGAAGGCGTCGCGGCCTTGCGGCGCGCGGACAGCGAGCGCGTCTTCACACCGCTCGCTGAAGCCGCGCTGCATGCGGCGGAAGTGGATATCCCCGGTGTCTTGCTTGCCCGCGTCGAGCGCGGCGAGCGCGTGCTGCGGGCACTGCGGCAGGCGCTCACCACCTCGCAACGGCGGCTCGAATCGGGCCAGGTGCTGCTCGCGTCGGTGGGCAGCACGGCGCCGTTCGTCGGCTTGCTCGGCACCGTGTGGGGCATCTATCACGCGCTCGGCAGCATTGCCGCCAGCGGGCAGGCGATGATCGAAAACGTCGCCGGACCGGTCGGCGAGGCGCTGATCATGACGGCCTTCGGCCTCGTGGTCGCGATCCCCGCGGTGCTCGCGTATAACGTGCTCGGCCGCATGGTGCGGCAGTTGTCCGAGGAACTGGACGGCTTCGCGCACGATTTGCACGCTTACGTCTGCGCGCCCGCCACGGCCGCGCCCCAGGTGAAATCAGCCCAGCCCAGCTCGGCTTAAGTCAGGCAGGAGGTCGACATGGCATTCGGCGGACTCGAAAAACGGCAAACCGCGGCGCCGATGGCGGAGATCAACATGACCCCGCTGATCGACGTGATGCTGGTGCTGCTCGTGATCTTCATCATTACCGCGCCCTTGTTCACGCACGCGATCCCCCTCGATCTGCCGAAAGTCGCCGCCGCGCCGGCGCGTCAGACCCCGCAGACCATTTCGCTTTCAATCGACGCCGCGGGCAAGCTCTACTGGAACGGCGACGTCCTGACGCTCGACCAGATGCGTGCGCGTTTCGCGGAAGCCGGCAAAACGGCGCAGCAGCCGGACATCCAGTTGCGCGCCGAGCGCTCGACGCGCTACGAAGTCATCGCCCAGGTGATGGGTGCCGCGCAGCAGGCGGGACTCGAGCGGATCGGCTTCGTGACGGAGCCACCGCCGCCGGTGCTCAGTCACTAGGGACGCGCGGGTCGCCCCCTGACCCCAGATTCCCGTGTTTTCTGGGCTGGCGCGCCGGCAGACGCTCTCGCGGGCCCTGATCCCGCAAGCCCCGCCGCCCATACCGAGTCGCGCCTGCGTCGTCCCGAGTGGACGGTATAATCAACGTTTTCCCCTGCAAATGGGGAAACGACGCCATTTCATCAAGCAGAGCACCAGGCCCGGTGCGAAAGCACCGAACCCAGCGATCCCATCACACCATGCACGAAAAATACGTTCCCTCCGACGTCGAATCCGCCGCGCAAGGGCAATGGCGCGCCGTTGACGCCTACAAGACAACGGAAACCACCGACAAGCCCAAGTTCTACTGCGTCTCGATGCTGCCGTATCCGTCGGGCAAGCTGCATATGGGTCACGTGCGCAACTACACGATCAACGACGTGATGTACCGCTATCTGCGGATGAACGGCTATAACGTGTTGATGCCGATGGGCTGGGACGCATTCGGCATGCCGGCGGAAAACGCCGCGATGGCCAACAACGTGCCGCCGGCGAAGTGGACGTACGACAACATCGCTTACATGAAGAAGCAGATGCAGTCGATGGGGCTGGCGATCGACTGGTCGCGCGAAGTCGCGACCTGCAGCCCGGACTACTACAAGTGGAACCAGTGGCTGTTCCTGAAAATGCTCGAAAAGGGCATCGCGTACAAGAAGACCGGCACCGTGAACTGGGACCCGGTCGACCAGACCGTGCTCGCCAACGAGCAGGTGATCGACGGGCGTGGCTGGCGCTCGGGCGCGCTGGTCGAAAAGCGCGAAATCCCGATGTACTACATGCGCATCACGCAGTACGCGGACGAATTGCTGAACGACCTCGAAGGCCTCGGCTGGCCCGAGCGGGTCAAGATCATGCAGCAGAACTGGATCGGCAAGAGCTTCGGCGTGAACTTCGGTTTTCCGTACGAGATCGACGGCGAGCAGAAGGTGTTGCGCGTGTTCACCACGCGCGCCGACACGATCATGGGCGTGACCTTCTGCGCCGTCGCGGCGGAGCACCCGCTCGCCACGCGGCTCGCGCAGGACAAGCCGGAATTGCAGGCCTTTATCGAAGAATGCAAGCGTGGCGGTGTCGCCGAAGCTGACGTTGCGACGATGGAAAAGAAGGGCATGGGCACGGGCTTCCACGTCACGCACCCGCTCACGCAAGAGCAGGTCGAAGTGTGGATTGGCAATTACGTGCTGATGAGCTACGGCGAAGGCGCGGTGATGGGCGTGCCGGCGCATGACGAGCGTGATTTTGCCTTCGTCAAAAAATACGGTCTGCCGGTCAAGCAGGTGGTGACGGTCGAAGGGAAAGAGTTCGCGACCGACGCCTGGCAAGAATGGTACGGCGACAAGAACGGCACGCTGGTCAACAGCGGTAAGTACGACGGCCTCGCGTACACGCAAGCCGTGGATGCGATCGCGAGCGATCTGAAGGAACTCGGCCTCGGCGACAAGCAGGTCACCTACCGTCTGCGTGACTGGGGTGTCTCGCGCCAGCGTTACTGGGGCACGCCGATTCCGATCATCCATTGCAAGACTTGCGGCGACGTGCCGGTGCCGGAGCAGGACCTGCCGGTGGTGCTGCCGGAAGACCTCGTGCCGGACGGTACGGGTAATCCGCTCGCGAAGTCCGAAGCATTCGTGAACTGCACCTGTCCGAAGTGCGGCGCACCTGCCAGGCGCGAAACCGACACGATGGACACGTTCGTCGATTCATCGTGGTACTTCTACCGCTATGCGGCGCCGGACGCGAAGACAATGGTCGACGCCCGCACCGACTACTGGATGCCGATGGACCAGTACATCGGCGGTATCGAGCACGCGATCCTGCACTTGCTGTATTCGCGCTTCTGGGCGAAGGTCTCGCGCGATCTGGGCATTGTGAACTTCGGCGAGCCGGCGAAGAACCTGCTGACGCAAGGCATGGTGCTCAACGAAACCTATTACCGCGAAAGCGAAGCAGGCAAGAAGACCTGGTACAACCCGCTCGACGTCACGGTCACGCACGACGACAAGGGTCGTCCGCTCGGCGCTACCTCGATTGCGGACGGTGAGCCGGTCGTACTGGGCGGCGTCGAGAAGATGTCGAAGTCGAAGAACAACGGCGTCGACCCGCAGGTGCTGATCGACCAGTATGGCGCCGACACCGCGCGTCTCTTCGTGATGTTCGCGGCGCCGCCCGAGCAGCAGCTCGAATGGTCGGGCGCCGGCGTGGAAGGCGCGAGCCGCTTCCTGCGTCGCGTGTGGGGCTTCGGTCATGCCAATGAAGCCGGCTTGCGTCAACGCGGTTCGTTCGACGCCGCACAACTCGCCGAAACCGACAAGGTGCTGCGTCGCGAGATCTACAGCGTGCTGAAGCAGGCCGATTTCGACTACCAGCGTCTGCAGTACAACACGGTGGTGTCGGCGGCGATGAAGATGCTCAACGCGCTCGACAGCGCCAAAGGTGCAAACGCGGCGGTGCTGCGCGAGTGCTACGGTGTGCTGTTGCGCGTCCTGTACCCGGTCGTGCCGCACGCTACGTTCCAGTTGTGGCAGGAACTCGGCTATGCCGACGAATTCGGCACGCTGCTCGACGCAGCGTGGCCGAAGGTCGACGAAAAGGCGCTTGAGCAGGCCGAGATCGAACTCGTGCTGCAGGTGAACGGCAAGGTGCGCGGCGCTGTCAAGGTCGCGAAGGACGCCCCGCGCGATGTCATCGAGCAAGCCGCCCTCGGCCACGAGATGTTTGCCAAGTTCGCCGAAGGCAACGCGCCGAAGAAGATCATCGTCGTGCCGGGCCGTCTTGTGAACATTGTTGTGTGACGGTGCAGTCGGCCATGAGCAGTGCGCCGCTGCGAGCTGTAGCGGCACACGAACGGGGTACAGGATTTACTGCGAACCAGGAGCCAATGTGACTCGCAGATCGTTTTTGACGCTTGCGTGCGGGGTGATGGTGCTGTCGGCCTGTGGCTTTCAGCTGCGCGGTCAGCAAGACTATCCGTTCAAACGTCTGGCTCTGGTGGGCGCGCCGCCCGCATTCACGGGCCGTTTCAGTCGCATGGTGCAGGGCGGTAGCGACACGGTGATCGTCAATTCGACGGCCAACGCCGACGCTGTCCTGCGCGTGTCCGAAGGTCTCGGCAATAGTGTGCTGGCGATGAATTCGCTGGGCGTCGTCGAAGAGTACCAGCTGAACTACACGTTGAGCTACACGCTGATCGGTGCCGATGGCACGGTGTTGATTCCGGGCAGCGTGATTTCGTTGAATCGCGCGATGACCTATAGCGATGAGTTCTCGCAATCGAAGAGCTCGGAAGCGGACCTGCTGTACGCCGATATGCGCAACGACGCAGTGGATCAGTTGACGCGCCGTCTCGGCGTGGTGCACTCGCTGCATCCGGCTCCGGGCCAGGGGGTGCCACCTGTGGCGCCGCGCGCTCCGTTGCCGCCGCCGCCGCTTTGAGCGTCGTTCTGGTTGGTCATACCTTGTCACTCTCGCTGATCCGTAGCCATGCAACTGCGACTTGACGCGCTCGAAACACACCTCGCGAAGGGACTCGCCGGCTTGTACGTCGTGTACGGCGACGAGCATCTGCTCGCGCAGGAAGCGGGTGACCGCATCCGCGCCACCGCGCGCGCGGCCGGTTACACCGACCGCTCGGTATTTACGGTCGAGCGTGGCTTCGACTGGAGCTCGCTGTTGGGCGCGAGCCAGTCGATGTCGCTGTTCGGCGACAAACAGCTGGTCGAGCTTCGCATTCCGTCGGGCAAGCCGGGCAAGGAAGGTGCGGACGCGCTGAAATCGTTGGCTGACGCGGTCAATCCGGACGTGTTGACGATGATCACGTTGCCGCGTCTGGATGCCGCCACGCAGAAGTCCGGCTGGTTTACCGCGTTGTCCGAGGCTGGCGTGGCGTTGAAAATCGATCCGGTTGAGCGTGCGCAGTTGCCTAACTGGGTGGGTCAGAGGCTTTCGCAGCAGGGCCAACGCGTGGCTGCGGGTGAAGAAGGCCGGCGCGCGTTGCAGTTCATCGCGGAGCGGGTCGAAGGCAACCTGCTCGCCGCGCATCAGGAAATCCAGAAGCTCGGGCTGCTGTATCCAGCAGGCGTGCTGAGCTTCGAGCAGGTTCAGGATGCCGTGCTCAA
This sequence comes from Paraburkholderia sp. GAS41, assembly GCF_050436545.1. Lineage (NCBI taxonomy): Bacteria > Pseudomonadati > Pseudomonadota > Betaproteobacteria > Burkholderiales > Burkholderiaceae > Paraburkholderia > Paraburkholderia sp. GAS41. Next base: position 40,961 of record NZ_JBNDMK010000021.1, on the reverse strand, counting down.
CGTGGCACGGTATGACGTGTTCAAGCTGAACGAGGCCATGCTCGCGGGCGATGTCGGCCGTCTTGCGCGGATGCTCGATGGTTTGCGCGGCGAAGGCGAGGCGGCGGTGCTGGTGTTGTGGGCCGTCGTCGAGGAAGTGCGCACGCTGTTGCGGATCAAGCGCGGCGTTGCGGCCGGCAAGCCGTTGGCCATGCTCACGCGCGAAAACCGCGTGTGGGGGCCGCGTGAACGCCTGATCGGGCCGGCGTTGTCGCGTGTCACGGAAGCTGCGCTGGAGAAGGGGCTCGCGCTTGCCGCGAAGCTCGATCGTCAGGTGAAGGGGTTGTCCGGCGGCACGCGTGGCAACCACCGCAACGATCCGCCGCCCGATCCGTGGGACGGCTTGTTCGAACTCGCCATGACGGTGGCGTCGCCGGCGAAGTCCGGACCGGTGCCAGCGCGACGTCCAGGTTGAGCCGTTAGAGACTCACGCTCGGGCACGGTCTCACTGTGCAACGCAAGCCGCTCAGCCGGCTCCGCCGGTTGACGGCGGCACGAGCAGGTCGTCGTCACCCGCCTTACAATCGTTTGATGTTTCGCCACTTCTGTCTGTCCGCTGCATATGAACGTGCGCGGCAATACGAGAATCACCATGGATATCGACCAGTACATGACCGACCTCGGCCGCCGCGCCCGCCACGCATCGCGTGCAATGGCGCGAGCGTCGACGGCGGCGAAAAACGCCGCGCTCGAAGCGGTGGCGCACGCCATCGAACGCGATGCGGCACAGTTGAAGGAAGCCAATGCCCGTGACCTCGCCCGCGCCCGCGATAAAGGCCACGACGCTGCGTTCATCGACCGTCTGACACTGTCGGACAAGGCGCTGAGGACGATGGTCGAAGGCTTGCGTCAGGTAGCGGCGCTGGCGGATCCGATCGGCGAGATCAGCAATCTCAAGTACCGTCCAAGCGGTATCCAGGTGGGGCAGATGCGCGTGCCGCTTGGCGTGATCGGGATCATCTACGAATCGCGTCCCAACGTGACGATCGACGCCGCCGCGCTGTGTCTCAAATCCGGCAATGCGACGATCCTGCGTGGCGGTTCGGAGGCGCTCGAATGCAACACGGCGCTGGCGAAGCTGATCGGCGAAGGTCTGGAAACCGCCGGCTTGCCGCAGGACGCCGTGCAAGTGGTGGCCACGTCGGATCGCGCCGCGGTCGGCAAGCTGATCACGATGACGGAATATGTCGACGTGATCGTGCCGCGCGGCGGCAAGAGCCTGATCGCAAGGCTGATGGAAGAGGCCCGCGTGCCGATGATCAAGCATCTGGACGGCATCTGCCACGTGTACGTCGACGATCGCGCGGATCTCGCGAAGGCGCTGAGCGTCTGCGACAACGCCAAGACACACCGCTACGGCACCTGCAACACGATGGAGACCTTGCTGGTGGCGCGCGGCATTGCCAACCAGGTGCTACCGCCGCTAGGAAAACTGTATCGCGGCAAGGAAGTCGAGTTGCGGGTCGATCCGGCTGCGCGCGCGGTCCTCGAAGCCGCAGGCGTCGGCCCGCTGGTCGACGCGACCGAGGCGGACTGGAGCACCGAATACCTCGCGCCGGTGCTGGCCATCAAGGTGGTGGACGACCTCGATGCGGCTATTGATCACATCAACACCTATAGCTCGAAGCACACGGACGCGGTCGTCACCGAAGACCATGATCGGGCGATGCGCTTTTTGCGCGAAGTAGACTCAGCGAGCGTGATGGTCAATGCGTCGACCCGTTTCGCCGATGGCTTCGAATTTGGCCTGGGCGCGGAAATCGGCATTTCGAACGACAAGCTGCACGCGCGCGGGCCAGTCGGGCTGGACGGTCTGACATCGCTGAAGTACATCGTGCTGGGGCACGGCGAGGGTCGGCAGTAAGCCTCTTTGTCCGTGCGTCTCATATGACAGCCAACCACAAGATCAACACGCCGTGTCAGGACTGCCGATGCTCTGGGTAAAAACGTTTCACATCATTCTGATTGCTTCCTGGTTTGCCGGCCTGTTCTATCTGCCGCGCATCTTCGTCAATCTGGCAATGGAAACGGAACCTGCCGCTACGGCACGGCTGCTTGTCATGGCGAGGAAGCTGTACCGCTTCATGACGTTTATCGCCTTCCCGGCGCTCGCCTGTGGGTTGTGGTTGTGGCTCGTGATCGGTATTGGACGCGGGCAGGGCTGGATGCATGCGAAGCTGGGCGTCGTGGCATTGCTGATCGTCTATCACTTTTATTGTGGCCGGCTACTCGCGACCTTCGAGCGAGGCGAAAACCGTCGCTCGCATCAGTGGTATCGCATGTTCAATGAACTGCCTGTGCTGGGGATGCTGGCGGCCGTGGCGTTGGTGGTGATCAAGCCTTTTTAAAACCTTCTCGGATATTCGGCTGCGTGTAGGTTGTTGCAGACTTCGAATTGAAAAGGGCAGTTTGCCGGTTCGGTAAACTGCCTTTTTTATGGTCGCGTCTAGCAAACGGTTGCCTCAACTCGACGCAAATTCGTAGCGGCAGAGCTGCGCGACGCGTAGTACGAGACACGATGTATTACGCCCGCGGATCGATCCGTCGCCGGTTCAACACTTCTTTCGCCTGCGCCAGCTTTTCGACCAGCTCCGGTCCTCGGCTCAACGCGACGCCTACCGCGAGAATATCGCCGATCGCCAGATGCGAGACGCGCGACGTCATCGGCGAAAAGATATCCGTATCCTCATCCACGTTGGCAAACAGGCCCACGGTTGCGAGCCGCGCCAGCGGCGAATTGCCGTGGGTGATGGCGATCACTTTGGCGCCCGTAGCAAGCGCGGACTTCACCGCATCGATGATGTCGCGCGTGCGCCCCGTGTTCGATATCGCCACCACCACGTCGCCTTCACCTAGCAGCGTCGCCGACATCAGAAACGTATGCGGGTCCGAATACGCAACGCTCGGCATGCCGAGGCGAAAGAACTTGTGCTGCACGTCGAGCGCGGCAATGCCGGAACCGCCCGCGCCGTAGAACTCGATCCGCCGTGCATGCGTGAGCAGCGTAATAGCAGCGGCCACACTGTCCGACGACAGATTGTTGCGTACCTGGATCAGCGCCCCGATGGTCCGGTCGAGCACCTTGGCGGCCACGCCAGGCGTTGGCTCGTCGGGACGCACGTCGCGATAGACGGCCGGAACCTCGGCAGCAATGCCCTGCGCCAGCCGGATCTTGAACTCGCGAAAGCCGGAAAAGCCAAGCGCATGGCAAAAGCGCGCAATGGTCGGCTGGCTCACGCCGGCACGCGCAGCCATCTCGTTCATCGACAGATCGAGTACCTCGCGCGGCGCCTCGATCACGTAGTCGGCCAGCTTGCGCTCGGAGGGGCGCAACTGGTCTCGCATCTCTTCCACCTGGGACAGCATCATTGGAAAACTCGCACTATGCTGAAGAATGCGTGGACTATAGCTGATTGCCAAAGATGTACAAAAACTACATTTCGCGCAGTAGGTGTATTCCCTAGGTACAGTCCGCTTTAGGCTTAAGCGGCGCCAGATGGTGCGTTGCGGCGAACGAGGGGCGATGCAAGGATTGGGATTATCGACATTGCGATCGTGTAGTTTTTCTACTAAACTCTGGTGGTCGGCTTGATCCGACGTCCCCGCGACCCCACCTGGCCCTGCGCGCCTGTTCGCCACCGCCAGCGACGAAGGAGCTTCGATGGTTTCCCCGCATTCGCAATTGCTCAAGGTCACGCAACGCGTGATCGAACGCAGCAAGCCCACTCGCGACGCCTATCTGGCCCGCATCGACAAGGCCCAAGGCAAGTTTCCGGTACGCGGCGCGCTGTCGTGCGCGAACCTCGCCCACGGCTTTGCTGGCCTCGAAGGCAACGACAAGCTGGTGATCAAACAGATCCGCGAGCCGAATATCGGCATCGTGTCCTCGTACAACGAGATGCTGTCCGCGCACGCGCCGTTCAAGAATTATCCCGACATCATCAAGCAGGCCGCCCGTGAAAACGGCGGCGTGGCGCAGTTCGCGGGCGGCGTGCCGGCCATGTGCGACGGCGTGACGCAAGGCAATGCGGGTATGGAACTGTCGCTGTTTTCGCGTGAAGTCATCGCCATGAGCACGGCGGTCGCACTCACGCACAACATGTTCGACGCCGCCCTGTGCCTCGGTATCTGCGACAAGATCGTGCCGGGCCTTCTGATTGGCGCGCTGCAATTCGGCCACATTCCGACCATCTTTGTGCCGGCCGGCCCAATGACCAGCGGTCTTGGCAACGACGACAAGGCGAAAGTCCGCCAGCAGTTCGCCACCGGCCATTGCGACCGCGGCGCGCTGCTCGAAGCGGAAGCTGCCGCGTATCACAGCCACGGCACCTGCACCTTCTACGGCACCGCCAACAGCAACCAGATGCTGATGGAAGTGATGGGCCTGCATCTGCCGGGCTCGGCCTTCGTGCATCCGCACACGCCGCTGCGCGACGCGCTCACCGCGCAAGCCGCGCGCCGCGTGCTCGACCTGACGGTGGAGCGCGGCAACTACACGCCGATCGGCCATGTGGTCGACGAGAAGGCCATCATCAACGGCATCGTCGCGCTGCTGGCGACGGGCGGTTCGACCAATCACACGCTGCATCTGGTGGCGATTGCGCGCGCTGCGGGCATCGTGATCGACTGGGACGACTTCGACCACTTGTCGCAAAGCGTGCCGCTGCTCGCGAAGATCTATCCGAACGGCAAGGCCGATGTGAACCACTTCCACGCCGCGGGCGGGGTCGCTTTCCTGGTTCGCAATCTGCTGGAAGGCGGCTTGCTGCATGAGGACGTCAACACGGTGGCAGGGCGAGGTCTGCATCACTACACCGAAGAGCCCAAGCTGCTCGACGGCAAGCTGACGTGGGTGGCGGGTGCCACCGAGAGCCATGAAACCGCCGTGCTGCGCAGTATCAAGGAGCCGTTCCAGCCGGACGGCGGCTTGCGCCTGATGCAGGGCAAGCTGGGACGCGGCGTCATCAAGATTTCGGCGGTTGCAGCGCAACATCGTAAGGTGAAGGCGCCGGCCATTGTGTTCGATTCGCAGGAAGCCGTGCAGGAAGCGTTCGACAAGGGCGAGCTGAAGCGCGATTTCGTGGCGGTGGTGCGCTTCCAGGGCGCACGCGCAAACGGCATGCCTGAACTGCACCGTTTGACGCCGTTGCTCGGCGTGTTGCAGGATCAAGGTTTCCACGTTGCGCTCGTCACGGACGGACGCATGTCGGGCGCCTCGGGCAAGGTCCCTGCGGTGATCCACGTTTCGCCGGAAGCGTTGCTGCAAGGGCCGATCGGCAAGGTGGTCACGGGCGACATGCTGGTGATCGATGCGGAAGCCGGCGTGCTCGACGTCGAGATCGACGCGGCCGAATGGGCGGCGCGGCCGGAAGCCGTGCCGCAGCATCAGGCGGAAAACGAGGTCGGCTTCGGCCGGGAACTGTTTGGCGTCTTCCGTGCGGCGGCTGCGCCCGCGGAACTGGGCGCCTCGGTATTTGGCCCGATGGTGGGTGAAGTTCACGCAAGCCACGCGCTGCAGAAACAAGGAGTCTGACTATGACGGCAATAAAAGTAAGCGACATCGTGCGCCTCGGCCCGGTGATTCCCGTGTTGGCATTCGACTCGGCGGAGCAGGGCGAGAACGTGTCGCGTGCGCTGCATGCGGGTGGCGTGAAGGTGCTGGAAATCACCTTGCGCACGGCAGCGGGTCTCGAAGCGATCGAACGCGCGAGCCAACTGGCGGAAGACATCGTCGTCGGCGTGGGCACGATTACGAAGCCGGAGCATTGTGCGCAGGCGAAGAAGGCGGGCGCCCGGTTCGGCGTCTCACCGGGTCTCACCAAGGATATGCACAAGGCCGCGCAGGACGCCGGTCTGCCGCTGCTGCCGGGTGTGATGACACCGAGCGACATCATCACCGCGCTCGAACTCGGCTACGAGATCGTCAAGTTCTTCCCGGCGCAGCAAGCCGGCGGCGTGCCGATGCTGCAAGCTTTTCATGGCCCGTTCCCGACACTGAAGTTCTGCCCGACCGGTGGCATCACCGCTGAAACCGCTCCCAATTTCCTCGCACTTCCGAACGTGGTGTGCGTGGGCGGTTCCTGGCTGACGCCGAAGTCTGCGGTGACGGCGCAGAACTGGGATGAAGTCACGCGTCTCGCGCGTGCGGCGAGCCAATTGGCCGCGCCGGCGCATTGAGTCAAGGTTGACCTGAGTCTGGCGACGCCTGCGGTAACGCGGCAGGCGTCAGCGTAACGGGCTCATGAACCCGATCAACCACGTCAAGGTCAGTGCGAAAGCACAGGGAGCCTCGCCGATGCAGCCTGTCCGGCTGCAGCAGCGAGGCTCTTTTTTATCTGCCTGGGGCTTTTCGCGCGCTCCCTGCGCAAACAGACAGTAGAATCAAAAGTCCATGCGGTTGCCCGGAATACCGCGGTTGCGCGTGAGGCATCGAGAGACGCAGCGCGACAGAGGCCACCCCAGACCTCTGCGCTCATAACCAACAATTCAAAAGGAGGAGCTCCATGGGAGCTAGCCATGGCAGCTTGCTGCTGATTTACGCGGTGATCGCCATCGCCGCGCTGATCCTGCTGATCACGCGCTACAAGGTTTATCCATTCCTCGTCCTCATCATCGTTTCGCTGCTGCTCGGACTCGTGGCCGGCATGCCGATGGGCACCATCGTCAAGTCGTTCGAAACCGGCAATGGCAACACGCTCGGCCACATTGCGATCGTCGTCGGCCTCGGCACCATGCTCGGCAAGATGATGGCCGAGTCCGGCGGAGCGGAAAGAGTCGCCACGACCCTGATCGACAAATTCGGCGAAAAGCATATTCACTGGGCGATGATGGTGGTGGCGATCATCGTCGGCTTGCCGGTGTTCTTCGAAGTGGGTTTCGTGCTGCTGATTCCGATCGCATTCAACGTCGCCAAGCGCACCGGCAAGTCGTTGCTGCTGATCGGTCTGCCGATGATCGCCGGTCTGTCTGTCGTGCACGGCCTGATTCCGCCGCACCCTGCGGCCATGCTCGCGGTGCAGGCCTATCACGCGGATATCGGCAAGACGATTGCGTATGGCCTGATTGTCGGTGTGCCTTGCGCGATCGTCGCGGGGCCGCTGTTTGCATTGCTGGTCAGCCGTTATATCAAGCTGCCCGAGAACAATCCGCTTGCTGCGCAGTTTCTCGGCTCGGCCTCGGAAGACAAGGAGAAGCAGACGAAGCGTGAATTGCCGAGCTTTGGCGTAACGCTGTTCACGATTCTGCTGCCGGTGATTCTGATGTTGATCGGCAGTTGGGCGGACCTCGTGTTCACACCGAACACCTTGCCGAACGACCTGCTCCATTTCGTGGGCAATTCGGACGTGGCGTTGCTGATCGCAGTGCTGGTCAGCTTCTGGACCTTCGGTGCGAAGCGCGGCTTCAACCGCGAGCAGATCCAGAAATTCTGCGGCGAATGTCTGGCGCCGATTGCCGGCATTACGCTCATCGTGGGCGCAGGCGGCGGCTTCGGACGCGTGCTGATGGACAGCGGCATTTCGAAGGAAATCGTCAACGCGGCTACGGCCGCGCATCTGTCGCCGCTGCTGTTCGCATGGGCCGTTGCTGCGCTGATTCGTCTGGCGACCGGCTCAGCGACGGTTGCCATGACGACCGCTTGCGGCATCGTCGCACCCATCGCCGCGGCAGGCGGTGTCCAGGTGCGTCCGGAGTTGCTGGTGTTGGCAACGGGCTCGGGCTCGCTGATTTTTTCACACGTCAACGACGGTGGCTTCTGGCTGATCAAGGAGTATTTTGGAATGACGGTGGGGCAGACGTTCAAGACGTGGTCGCTGCTCGAAACGATCATTTCGTTGATGGGTTTGGGTTTGACCTTCGCACTGTCGACGGTTCTGTAAGGAGTAGCGAATGATTCTGATCGCAATGGGCGTCTCGGGCGCCGGCAAGACGCGGATTGGCGAAATGCTGGCGGAGCGCATGCAATGCGCCTTCACGGATGGTGACGCGTTTCACAGCGCGGCCAACAAGGAGAAGATGCACAAAGGCATTCCACTGACCGACGAGGACCGCTGGCCGTGGCTCAAGACCATTCGGGCGGCGATTGAGGAAAAGCAGCGTGCGCAGGAGGATGCGGTTTTTACGTGTTCGTCGCTGAAGCGTTCATATCGCGACATCCTGCGCGGCGGCAACAGGGACGTGGTGTTCGTCTATCTGAAGGGCTCGTACGAAGTGCTGCATGAGCGCCTGGGGACGCGTACTGGTCACTTCTTCGATCCGTCGCTGCTGCAGAGTCAGCTGGATACGCTCGAAGAGCCGGGTACGGACGAGGCGATTACGGTGAGTATCGAACTATCGCCGGATGCGATCGTGGACGAGGTGTTGGTGCAGATGAAGGCGCGCTGAGTCACGCAGTCACACAGTCACGCGGCTTTTGAAAAGCTAAAAAAATGGCGCTCCTTGGAGCGCCATTTTTGTCTCTGCCCGCCGTGCTGGCGCGTAGCGTGTTAGCGCTGCTTATGCAATCCGCTTCGCCAGTTCGATGGCCTTGCCCACATACGATGCCGGCGTCATGACGAGCAGGCGCTCCTTTGCGTCGGCGGGAATATTCAAGCCGCCAATGAACGTCTGCAGCGCCTCACGGGTAATGCCCTTGCCGCGCGTGAGTTCCTTCAGTTGCTCATACGGATTTTCGATGCCATACCGGCGCATCACGGTCTGCACCGGCTCGGCCAGTACTTCCCAGCAGTTATCCAGATCTTCGTTCAGACGTGCCGGGTTCACTTCGAGCTTGTCGAGACCGCGAATCAGCGCGTCGTAGGAAAGCAGCGAGTAGCCCAACGCGACGCCGATATTGCGCAGCACCGTCGAGTCGGTCAGATCGCGCTGCCAGCGCGAGACAGGCAGCTTCTCGGCGAGGTGGCGCAGCGTCGCATTGGCGAGGCCGAGGTTGCCTTCCGAGTTTTCGAAGTCGATCGGATTGACCTTGTGCGGCATGGTCGACGAACCGATCTCACCGGCCTTCAGACGTTGCTTGAAGTAGCCGAGCGAGATGTAGCCCCACACGTCGCGGTCCAGATCGAGCAGGATGGTATTGGCGCGCGACACGGCGTCGAACAGCTCGGCCATGTAATCGTGCGGTTCGATCTGGATCGTGTACGGGTTGAACTTGAGCTTCAGACGCTTCTCGACCACTTCGCGCGAAAACGCTTCCCAATCGAACTCGGGATACGCCGACAGATGCGCGTTGAAGTTGCCCACCGCGCCGTTCATCTTGCCGAGCAGTTCGACCTTTTCGATCCGCTCGATCGCTCGCGCGAGACGCGCCGCGACGTTGGCGATTTCCTTGCCGAGCGTGGTCGGGCTGGCCGGCTGACCATGCGTGCGCGAGAGCATCGGCTGCGCGGCTTGTGCGTGAGCGAGGGCGACAAGCCGTGCATGCACCGAACGCAGCGCCGGCACGATGACGTGCTCACGCGCGCCGGCCAGCATCAGACCGTGCGAAGTATTGTTGATGTCTTCCGAGGTGCACGCGAAGTGAATGAATTCGCTCGCGCGTTCCAGTTCCGGCTGACCCTTCACCGATTCCTTGAGCCAGTATTCGACCGCCTTCACGTCATGGTTCGTGACGCGCTCGATTTCCTTGATGCGTGCGGCGTCGTGCGCGGTGAAGCGCTCGGCCAGTTGCAGCAGGAATTGTTCGGACGCTTCGGAAAAGCGTGGCACTTCGGCGAAGCCGGCCTGCGAGAGCGCGATCAGCCAATGGATTTCAACCGTCACGCGATGGCGCATGAATGCGGCTTCCGAGAGCCAGTCGCGCAGGGCTTCGGTTTTCGACGCATAGCGGCCGTCGAGAGGGGAGAGCGCGGTGAGCGCGAACAGGGTATCGGGGCGGGTGTCGGACATGATGGGGGCGTGACAGCTCGGTGAGCAGATCGGAAACGGAGGGAACCGCGAATTTTACCACCGCACGGGGCGCGCTCCTGATTCGGCTGGCTTCGCAGACGACTCGCCCGGCTAGAATGCTGACTTCTTCTTTCCCGCTCGTCGCAGGGTCCGCATGGAACTGAAATGGCTCGAAGACTTCGTTTCGCTCGCGGAAACGCGCAGTTTTAGCCGGTCCGCGGAGTTGCGGCACGTCACCCAGCCGGCGTTTTCGCGCCGTATTCAGGCGCTGGAAGCGTGGCTCGGCACGGAACTGATCGACCGTTCGGTTTATCCGACGCGTCTCACGGCGGCAGGGCAGATCTTCTACGAGCAGGCGCTCGCCATGCTCTCGCAGTTCCACGAGGCGCGCACGTTACTGCGCGGCCACATGGCAACGCCCGCGGCGACCATCGAGTTCGCGGTGCCGCACACGCTTTCGTTGACGTATTTTCCACGCTGGCTGCAACGCATCGAGGCGCAGCTCGGACCGGTGCATACCCGTTTGCGCGCACTAAACGTCCATGACGCGGTGCTTTCGCTGGTGGAAGGCGGCTGCGATCTGGTGATGGGTTATCACCATCCCAGTCATCCGGTGGCGCTCGATCCGGCTCGCTACGACATGCTGACGCTCGGCATTGAGCCGATCAGTCCGTTCTCCGCACCGGCCCGCGCCGGCCGCGCGCGCTACACGCTGCCGGGTACGCCGGACGAACCGGCGCCGTATCTGTCGTACACACCGAACGCGTATCTGGGCCGCATGACCGAGGTCATCATTGCGAATGCGCCGGGCCGGCTGTATCTCGATCAGCTCTACGAGACCGACATGGCCGAGGGTCTGAAAGCGATGGCGCTGGCCGGTCACGGCATTGCATTCCTGCCGCATAGCGCAGTGGAAGACGCGGTTGCGGAAGGCAAGCTGATCCGCCTCGACCGCGCGATGCGCGGGACGCCGGAAGGGCAGTTCACGCTGACCATGGAGATCCGTCTGTATCGCGACAAGCTGGCGGCGCAAGGCGAGGATGCGCGCCACGTGCTGGTACGGCAACTGTGGGACGCGGTGAGCGGAGAGCTGGCCCAAAGCGCGGCGTAAGCTCGCGGGAAGCGCTGGCTGACATCACGCACCGTGTGCGCGGCCTAGCACCGCACGACTGCATTGTTATGCCCGATGCGACGGCTTTTTGCGGATTTTCAACGTTATGCACAAAAGACATAACGGGATGATCAAACGGCATTGGATTTCAAAAGGGCGATTTTCGACAATGACGTCATTCGGTCAAAACGCTTGGAGCGTTCATGTCATCCCAACCGCAGTCCGCATCGTCGTTGCAATCCGTCCCGTCCTATCTGAATAGCGACAACCTCGGCCCCTGGGGCAACTACCTGCGTCAGGTCGACCGCGTCGCGCCGTATCTCGGCTCGCTGTCGCGCTGGCTCGAAACCCTCAAGCGTCCGAAGCGTATTCTCATCGTCGACGTGCCTATCGAACTCGATAACGGCACGGTCGCGCACTTCGAAGGCTATCGCGTGCAGCACAACGTTTCGCGCGGTCCGGGCAAGGGCGGTGTGCGTTATCACCAGGACGTGACGCTGTCGGAAGTGATGGCGCTGTCAGCATGGATGTCGGTCAAGAACGCGGCCGTGAACGTGCCGTACGGCGGTGCCAAGGGTGGGATTCGCGTCGATCCGCGTACGCTTTCGCGGGGTGAGCTCGAGCGCGTCACGCGCCGCTACACCAGCGAAATCGGCATCATCATCGGACCGAACACCGATATTCCCGCGCCGGACGTGAACACGAACGAGCAGATCATGGCGTGGATGATGGACACGTACTCCATGAACCAGGGCCAAACGGCGACGGGCGTAGTGACGGGTAAGCCGATCACGCTGGGCGGTTCGCTGGGTCGTAAGGAAGCAACCGGTCGCGGCGTGTTCGTGGTGGCCGCGGAAGCCGCGCGTCGCATTGGCGTCGACATCGAAGGCGCACGCATCGCCGTGCAAGGTTTCGGTAACGTGGGCGGCATCGCCGCACGCCTGTTCCAGGAAGCCGGCTCGAAGCTGGTTGCAGTACAGGACCACACGGGCACGATTCACAAGTCCTCGGGTATCGACGCCGTCGCGCTGCTGGCGCACGTGGCGAAGACTGGCGGCGTGGGCGGGTTCCCGGAAGCGGACGCCATCGCGGCGGACGATTTCTGGACCGTCGAATCGGACATCCTGATCCCGGCTGCACTGGAAAATCAGATCACCGAAAAGAACGCCAGCAAGATCAAGACGAAGATCGTCGTGGAAGGCGCGAACGGTCCGACCACGACCGCGGCGGACGACATCCTGCACGACAAGGGCATCCTCGTGATTCCCGACGTGGTGGCGAATGCCGGTGGCGTGACGGTGTCGTACTTCGAATGGGTGCAGGACTTCTCGAGCTTCTTCTGGACTGAAGACGAGATCAACCAGCGTCTCGAGCGCGTGATGCGCGAAGCGTTTGCCGCGGTGTGGCAAGTGTCGAGCGAACAGAAGGTATCGGTGCGTACGGCCGCGTTTATCGTCGCCTGCAAGCGCATTCTCGAAGCGCGCGAACTGCGCGGCCTGTATCCGTGATCGGCCAGGTTTAGTTTTCTTTCAGTTTCCCTTGTGGTTATCGCGGTCGAACAGACCGCGGGTCTCCTCGACGGACGGCATCGCTACGATGTTGTCCGTTTTTTTTTATGCGCGCGTTGGATTCGTGCACGGACCGGTGGGCGCAAGGGTCCCGGCAAGGTAACCTGTCAGCACTTAAGCGGTTGCAGTGGTTTTCAATTCAATTACAGCCTCTGGAAGATAATGGGCGCTTTGCGAGGCTTGGTCTGGGCCCAGAGTAAGGCGCTAAAGCGCCAACTCTGGTCGACCGCTTTGCATGGGGCTCGAGTAAGGCGCTAAAGCGCCAACTCGCGCCGACAGGAGATCACGTATGAAGGTTAGGAAAGCTGCGCTTTTAGTCGCGACGCTCGGGCTGTTTGCCGCGAGCGCGCAGGCGCAGGACGCCGGTACACTAAAAAAGATCAAGGATACGGGCGTCATTTCCCTCGGCTATCGCGAGTCCTCGATTCCGTTTTCGTATTACGACAACCAGCAGAACATCATCGGTTACTCGCACGACTTCATGGTGAAGATCGTCGAGGCAGTCAAGCTGAAGCTCAACACGCCTGATCTGAAGATCCGGCTGAATCCCGTCACGCCGCAAAACCGTATTCCGCTGGTGCAGAACGGCACCGTCGACCTCGAATGCGGTTCCACCACGAACAACGCCGAGCGCGCGCAGCAGGTCACGTTTTCCAACACGATCTTCGTGATCGGCACCCGGCTGATGACGCGCAGGGATTCGGGCATCCGAAGCTGGCCGGATCTCAAGGGCAAGACGGTGGTGACGACCGCCGGGACCACCTCGGAGCGTCTCCTGCGCAGGATGAACCAGGAGAAGGGCATGGGCATGAACATCATCAGCGCGAAGGATCACGGCGCGGCGTTCGAGACGCTCGCCGAAGGGCGCGCGGCGGCCTTCATGATGGACGATGCGCTGCTCGCCGGCGAACGCGCGAAATGGGGCAATCCCAGTCAGTTCGTGATCGTCGGGACGCCGCAGTCGGAAGAAGCGTACGGCTGCATGATGCGCAAGAACGACCCGGAGTTCAAGAAAGTGGTCGACGTTGCCATCGCGAAGATAGAAACCTCGGGTGAAGCCGATCAGATCTATCAGAAATGGTTTCAATCGCCGATTCCTCCTAACGGCCTGAACCTGAATTTTCCGGAAAGCGACGCCATCAAGGCGCTGTTCAAGAACCCGAACGACAAACCGATCGACTAGCCGGGCGCGGCGCCCTGGCGAATAATGGCGATCGTGACGGCGGGAGCGCCGGAATGGTACTGTTCGCGGGCACGGATGGGTTCGTGGTCCCGGCAAACACATCGAGCCTCGTTAAAGGTCTTCAGAAAAAGGTCGCAAGATGATTTCTATCAAGAACGTTTCGAAGTGGTACGGTCAGTTTCAGGTGCTGACCGACTGCACGACGGAAGTCAAAAAGGGTGAAGTCGTGGTGGTGTGCGGCCCGTCGGGTTCGGGCAAGTCCACGCTCATCAAGACGGTCAACGGTCTCGAACCGTTCCAGAAAGGCGAGATCACCATTGACGGTCAATCGGTGGGCGACAAGAAGACCAACCTGTCGAAGTTGCGAGCGAAAGTCGGCATGGTGTTCCAGCACTTCGAACTGTTCCCGCATCTCTCGATCACGGAAAATCTGACGCTGGCGCAAATCAAGGTGCTGAGCCGCTCGAAGGACGAAGCGGCGGCGAAGGCATTGAAGCTGCTGGATCGCGTCGGCCTGCGTGCCCATGCGGACAAGTTTCCGGGCCAGCTATCGGGCGGTCAGCAGCAGCGTGTGGCGATTGCCCGCGCGCTGTCCATGGATCCGATCGCCATGCTGTTCGACGAACCTACCTCGGCGCTCGATCCGGAGATGATCAACGAAGTGCTCGACGTGATGGTCGAACTGGCGCAGGAAGGCATGACCATGATGTGCGTCACGCACGAAATGGGCTTCGCGAAGAAGGTCGCGCACCGGGTGATTTTCATGGACAAGGGGCTGATCGTCGAAGACGACCGCAAGGAAGACTTCTTTGCCAATCCGAAGTCGGATCGGGCGAAGGATTTCCTGGCGAAGATTCTGCACTGAGGACAGTCGCCGCTGCGGTGTGCCGTGCGTGATGAACGGCGCCTGGACCTGAAAACGCAAAACGCCGCTCAATGAACTTCAGAGCGGCGTTTTCGTTTGCAGCGAGCGTTAGGCGGTGCTGGCCGTTTGCGTCAGGATTCGAACGCGGCTGCGTCATCCGCTGCTTCGACATCGAGCATGTCGGATTCTTGCACGGTGGGATTGCGACTGGCCGCGACCACGCTTGCGAGCGGCAGCGATGTGGAAGCTGACGCGGACACATCCGTTGCCGGGTTGCGGAGTTTCGCGAGCACGCACGGCGGCACCGGCACGTTCACGCGGCCTGCTACGTCGCCGTGCTGGAACATCAGCAGGTCGCCGGGCTGGAACGCGGTCCACACTTCGTTGTCGGTCAACGGCTGGGTGGCGATGACCGCGACGCGGTCTTCGGGCGTGGTGTACTTGGCGAAATCGATCGACACGTCGGCGTCGACCAGATGCGCAGTCGAAAACGGCCAGCGGCGCACGATGTAGTGCAGGTTGGTCGAGCAATGCGCGAACAGCGCCTGGCCATTCGACATCAAAAAGTTGAACACGCCGAACTGCGTGATCTCGCGCGTGAGCGTGCCGAGTACAGCGAACAGTTCTTCGAGCGGCGGCTGCGTGGTGGGGAAGGCCTTACGCAGACCTTGCAGCAAGGCGCAGAACGCGAGTTCGCTATCCGTGGTGCCGACCGGCTGGTAGACGCCGGTCAGGAACGGTGAATAGTCCTTAAGATCGCCGTTGTGCGCGAAAATCCAGTGACGGCCCCACAGTTCGCGCATGAACGGATGGCAGTTCTCCAGCTGGATATGCCCTTGCGTGGCCTTGCGAATATGCGCGATCGTGTTCTTCGACTTGATCGGGTAGCGCTTGACCATTTCGGCGATCGGCGAGGTCGCGGACGACTGATGGTCGATGAAGAGGCGGCAGGCCTTGTCTTCGAAGAAGGCGATACCCCAGCCGTCTGCATGGTGATCGGTGACGCCGCCGCGCGCCGCAAAGCCGGTAAACGAGAACGTGACGTCCGTTGGCGCGGCGCAGTTCATTCCGAGAAGTTGGCACATGTTGCTGATGCGGAGCGTCTTAACAGGGTGACCCGTTACAATGATGATTTTCCAAGCATATCACCGAGCCAGGCGCGTCAAATAGCTAAATTGACCTATGTATATGCCGCAACGTCGCGGTTTGCTCGTGTCAATATTGCCGGCGCACCGGGTTTGTCAAATTCTCGCCATGACTGCTTCCACTGCTTCTATCGATTCCCTGACATTTGCCCGCCCTGACGACTGGCATCTGCACGTGCGCGACGGCGCCATGCTGGCGGCAGTGCTGCCGGACACCGCGCGCCAGTTCGGCCGCGCGATCATCATGCCGAACCTGAAGCCGCCGGTCACGACCACGGCAATGGCGCAGGCGTACCGCGAACGCATCGTCGCGGCGATCCCGGCCGGCGTGAAGTTCGAGCCGCTGATGACGCTGTACCTGACCGACAACACGCCGCCCGACGAGATTCGCCGCGCGCGCGAAAGTGGCTTCGTGCATGGTGTGAAGCTCTATCCGGCGGGCGCCACGACCAATTCAGACGCGGGCGTGACGGACATCATGAAGTGCGCGAAGACGCTTGAGGTCATGCAGGAAACCGGCATGCCGCTGCTGATTCACGGCGAAGTGACGGATTCGTCCATCGACCTGTTCGACCGCGAGAAGGTGTTCATCGACCGCGTGATGACGCCGCTGCGCCGCGCGTTTCCGGCGCTGAAGGTGGTGTTCGAGCACATCACGACCAAGGACGCGGTGGACTACATTCGCGAAGCCGGTGTGGCGCCGGGGCTGCTCGGCGCGACCATCACGGCGCACCATCTGCTGTACAACCGCAACGCCATCTTCCAGGGCGGCATTCGTCCGCATTACTACTGTCTGCCGGTGCTCAAGCGCGAAACGCATCGCGTGGCGCTGGTCGAGGCGGCGACTTCGGGCAATCCGCGCTTCTTCCTCGGCACCGACAGCGCGCCGCATCCGAAGGGGTTGAAGGAGCATGCGTGCGGTTGCGCGGGTTGCTATACGGCACTGCATGCGCTCGAACTGTATGCGGAAGCCTTCGATCAGGCTGGCGCACTGGATAAGCTCGAAGGGTTTGCGAGCTTCTTCGGCGCGGACTTCTATGGTTTGCCGCGCAGCAGCGAGCAGGTCACGCTGCGCCGCGAGCAGTGGACGCTGCCGGCCGAGCTGCCGGTCGGCGATACGCCGGTCGTGCCGTTGCGCGGTGGCGAGCCGATCGGCTGGCGGATGGTCTGAGCCAGCGCGTGGCGGGGCAAGAGGGCGCGATGGGTTCGGGCTCGGGGTTCGCGGACATCGACTGGTCGCTGCCCTGGTTCGCGCAGTTCAGCGCGCGCGGCATCCGCTGGCAGCGGGCCGCGCAAGACAGTTACGCGGCGCTGCTGAGCGAAATGAACGCCGACGCGCAGGCGTCGCAGCAAACCACCGGCCGCGGCCAGCGCCTTGGCTTCATCGCGCAGGATGATTTGCCGGCAGGGGCCGCCTATGAGGCGCACATCGCGTCGACCGGTTGCGTGCCCACTCGTCACAACCTGCATGACTTCTTCAACGCGTCGGTCTGGTTTGCGTTCCCGCGCGTCAAGGCGGCGCTGAATGCACGTCAGTCGGCGGCCATCGACGAACTGGGCGTCGGTCCGACGCGCGGCGGCGCGCGGGACGCCTTGACCGTCTTCGATGAGAATGCGTTGCTGTTCGCGTGCGCCGACCCTGAACTCAGCCGCGCACTACGCGCTTTCGACTGGATGACGTTGTTCATCGCAAATCGCGCCGCGTGGGGCGAACGATGCGAGGTGCGCTGCTTCGGTCACGCGCTGCTTGAAAAGCTGATCGCACCGTTTAAGGCGTGCACGGGACATGCGTGGATCGTCGACGTGCCGGGCGAGTACTTCGCGTGGCCGCAGGCAAGCCGCGATGCATGGCTCGACAAAGCGGTCAGCGGTGAACTGTCCTGCGCGCAGGAGTTGACCACCCGCATGTTCGCGCCGCTTCCGGTGCTCGGCATTCCAGGCTGGTGGCCCGCCAACCAGGCAACCTCGTTCTACGACGACCCCGCGGTATTTCGCGCGGGACGCCTGCGCTCCCGCTGAGCGCGGACGCGGCGAAGGGCGGTCGCGGTTAGCCGGCTGCGTCTTCAACATTGCGTTTTGACCGTGCATGCGGCCTCCGCCGGCCCGCAGGTGTTAAAATCGCCGCCAGCAAAGCAGGTCAGGCAGTCGCGGCCTCTGCGGCTTCGGCCAAAGAGGGCGAGGAAAGTCCGGACTCCACAGGGCAGGGTGATGGCTAACGGCCATCCGTGGCAACACGCGGAACAGGGCAACAGAAAGCAAACCGCCGATGGCCCGGCGCAAGCCGGGATCAGGTAAGGGTGAAACGGTGCGGTAAGAGCGCACCGCGGCTGCTGCGAGGCAGACCGGCACGGTAACCTCCACCCGGAGCAATTCCAAGTAGGCAGGCTAGCATCTTCGAGATGCAGGATGGGGCCCCCGTCACGTCTGCGGGTAGGAAGCTTGAGCGCGTCAGTAATGGCGCGCCTAGAGGAATGGCTGCCACGCGCGCGGCGCTTCGGCGCGGCGTGTGCACAGAATCCGGCTTATCGACCTGCTTTGCCGCTGAATAGAAAAATGCCGGCATCCGTGAGGATGCCGGCATTTCCTTTTGTGCCGCTCGACTTTGCGTGCCGCCCGTGCGCGGATGGGCCTTAGCTGGAGCGCCGCGCCATGGCGATCAGCCCGCGACGATATCGAACGAGTGAGACAGTTCTGCGGTCTTGGCGATCATGATTGACGCCGAGCAGTACTTGTCGTGCGACAGATTAATGGCGCGCTCGACAGTAGCCGGGTTCAGATTCTTGCCGGTCACGGTGAAATGGAAGTGGATCTTCGTGAACACTTTCGGATCTTCGCTGGCCCGTTCGGCCTTCAGCGTCACCGAGCAGCCGGCAATCTCCTGACGGCTTTTCTTCAAGATCATCACGACGTCGTACGCGGTGCAGCCACCGGTGCCGAGCAGAACCATTTCCATGGGCCGCGGGGCCAGATTGCGGCCGCCGCCTTCCGGCGCGCCGTCCATCGTAACGAGGTGGCCACTGCCTGTTTCGGCGGCAAACGCCATGCCGTCCTGACCCATCCAGCTAACTTTGCATTCCATGCCTGTACCCCAGCTCGCATAACTTGTATTCGAAATGCCATTGTAGCCCGAGGCCTGGGTATTCGTCCGAGGGCACGCCGGCGCGACATTATGCTCGTTAGGGTCTTGCGTGTTGCGGTGCGGCATGATTTGGAATGTGCGGGATTGCCCTGATGCGGTTAGGGGTTTTGCTCTAGATCTGGCAGGGGAAAATCGCCCCGTATCGCACTTATGTGGTTGATATTAAATGAATTTATGATTTCCATTACTTTCATGACGCATTGTCACATTATGAAATTGAATTTCGCAATGCAAATATTCTTGCGTCGCACAAGGTCGCCTCATATAATCGTCCTCATTGGTTGTCGCTGTCCGGCAACCTCCGCATGTCTCCTCCACCCTCCTCCTTTGGTGGATTAAACCCGAACCGCTCGTTCGGGTTTTTTTTCGCCTGCCGTGCCCCCGCCTGGCGGCTGAAAATCCTGCTTTCGGTCCGTTGCACGAGCGCTCAGCATCGGTGGGCGACGCAAGTTTTGACGAGTGTCGGGAATTTCCTTTATAATTCAGAGCTTTTCCGCATTCGTGCCCGCGGAGGAAGAACAGGGAGAGCCTGCACGCGCCTCGATGCGCACATTACAAGCAGGAAAAAACACAGGGCGCAGCAATTATTTTTGGATCGATCATGAAGACATTTTCCGCAAAGGCCCATGAGGTTACGCGCGAATGGTACGTGATTGACGCGACGGATAAGGTTCTCGGGCGTGTCGCCAGCGAAGTGGCACACCGTCTTCGCGGCAAACACAAGCCTGAATTCACTCCGCACGTCGACACCGGTGATTTCATCATCGTTATCAACGCCGGCAAGCTCCGTGTGACGGGCAACAAGTCCACGGACAAGAAGTACTATCGCCACTCGGGTTATCCGGGCGGTATCTATGAGACGACGTTTGGCAAGATGCAAGAACGCTTCCCGGGCCGCGCGCTCGAGAAAGCGGTCAAAGGCATGCTGCCGAAGGGCCCGCTCGGCTACGCGATGATCAAGAAGCTGAAGGTCTACGCTGAAGCAACGCATCCGCATTCGGCACAACAGCCGAAAGCGCTCGAGATCTAAGGGGAGCCCACATGATCGGTAACTGGAATTACGGCACGGGCCGCCGCAAGAGCGCCGTCGCACGCGTGTTCATCAAGGCAGGCAAGGGCGAGATCATTGTGAACGGCAAGCCTATCGCCGATTACTTCTCGCGCGAAACGTCGCTGATGATCGTGCGTCAGCCGCTGGAACTCACGAACCACGGCGTCACGTTCGACATCAAAGTCAACGTGAACGGTGGCGGTGAAACGGGTCAAGCCGGTGCGGTTCGCCACGGCATCACCCGCGCGCTGATGGACTATGACGCAACGCTGAAGCCGGAACTGTCGAAGGCCGGCTTCGTTACGCGTGATGCTCGTGAAGTCGAACGTAAGAAGGTCGGCTTCCACAAGGCACGTCGCAGGAAGCAATTCTCGAAGCGTTAATCGCTTCGGTGCGCTCTGGCTCTCGGGCCAGGCCACTGCAAAAGCCGCCAGCGTATCTGCGTTGGCGGCTTTTTTCATATTGGGCTGCCGTGCGTAGGCTCGTGTCCAAAGAGAACCCATTGATTTTGTGGGCTTCGGCACGATATTGAGATCAGCCCTACAATAGCGGTTAGAAGCTTTTTTGGAGAGTTCGAATGAACGCAGTCACCGACACCCCCGTGACCGAGATGCCTAGCCCCTTCGTTTTTACCGAGGCAGCGGCTGACAAGGTCAAGCAACTGATCGACGAAGAAGGCAACCCGGAGTTGAAACTGCGCGTATTCGTGCAGGGCGGAGGCTGCTCGGGCTTTCAATACGGTTTTACCTTCGACGAAGCGGTCAACGAAGACGATACCGTGATGAACAAGAGCGGCGTTCAGCTGCTGATCGATTCCATGAGCTACCAATACCTGGTGGGCGCTGAGATCGACTACAAGGACGATATCAACGGCGCCCAGTTTGTGATCAAGAATCCGAACGCCACCACCACGTGTGGTTGCGGCTCGTCGTTCTCGGTTTAAGTTCAGGCGCAGCGGTCGAACGCTGGACCGGCAGTACAAGCAAACGGGGCCATGGCCCCGTTTTTCATTGGCGCGCCCGATTTCCCGTCAATACGCTCAACACGCTCAACGCGGATAGATCGCGCCGAGCACCCGCTCGCCCGCGGCGCCGGTGACGGCTGCGAGGTTGCCCGGCTCACGCGCCACGCAGCGCATCGCCAGCCACGCGAACGCCAGCGGCTCGACCTGTTGGGGCGGCACACCGAGCGCTTCGGTAGTGAGCACTGGCACGCCGCTCACGCCGCTTTCTTCGAGCGCGGCCTTGATCGCCTTCATCAGGACCGGATTGCGCGCGCCACCGCCGCAAACGTAGACCGCGCGTGCATCCGACGCGTGACGCTCGATCTCCCGTGCGACTGTAATCGCCGTCAGCGCGACCAGCGTCGCCTGCACGTCGGCAGGCGCCAAGCCGGCAAACGGCTGCAGTTTGGCGTCGAGCCAGGCCGGATTGAACAGGTCGCGGCCGGTGCTTTTGGGGGGCTGCTGCGTGAAAAACGGCTCGTCGAGCAAGGCGTTCAGTAACGGTCGATGCACCTGGCCAGCCGCTGCAAAGTGGCCGTTCTGGTCGTAAGGCTTGCCGAGGTGGCGGTGCGCCCACTCGTCGAGCAGTGCGTTGGCCGGCCCGCAGTCGAAGCCGCGCACGCTGCCGGTGGCGTTCAGAATCGTGATGTTGCTGATTCCGCCCAGGTTGCAGACCACGCGCGTCTCACCCGGCTTCCCGAACACGGTCGCATGAAAGGCCGGCACCAATGGCGCGCCCTGGCCGCCCGCTGCGACATCGCGGCTGCGGAAGTCCGCAATGACGTCGATGTGGGTCATTTCCGCCAGCAGCGCCGGGTTGTTGGTCTGACGCGTATAGCACTTCTCCGGACGGTGCCGGATGGTCTGGCCGTGTACGCCGATTGCCCGGACGTTGGCAGCGGACAGATTGCCTGCCCGCAGCAGTTCATGACAACACACGGTATAGCGCGTGGCGAGCGCATTGGCCGCCTGCGCCTCGCGCTCGATCTCGTTCTCGCCGGGGTGCTGCAGAGCGAACAGGGCCTCGCGCAGGCCCTCGGCAAAGCCGACAAAGGCCTCCGCGAGTACGACGGGCGCGCGGCCCCTGGCGAACTGAACGGCGACGCCATCCACGCCGTCCATGCTGGTGCCCGACATCAATCCAAGGTAGACACCCTCTGCCGTGCTGTCTTGCGCCACGTTGCTGCTCCTGTCAGTTGATCGTTGTGAACCATGTTCGCAGATTATCAGACGGCCGTCGCCATCGTCTGCGGACGCGGGGGCGCGCAACTATGGGACAATCTCTCTTTTTGCGACATCACGTTCCAGCATGAGCACCGAGTCCACGTCCAAGCCCAGTCCCGCCTTTCCGATCACCGACGAAGTCCGTCACGCGCTCGCCGTTACCAAACGTGGCGTCGACGAGCTGCTGATCGAAGAGGAGTTTGCCCAAAAGCTCGCGAAAAGCGCAGCCACCGGCGTACCGCTGCGCATCAAGCTCGGGCTCGATCCGACGGC
Organism: Paraburkholderia sp. GAS41; assembly: GCF_050436545.1. Classification (NCBI taxonomy): domain Bacteria; kingdom Pseudomonadati; phylum Pseudomonadota; class Betaproteobacteria; order Burkholderiales; family Burkholderiaceae; genus Paraburkholderia; species Paraburkholderia sp. GAS41. The sequence goes on along the minus strand of NZ_JBNDMK010000021.1, from coordinate 18,478 downwards.
GCCCGACATCCATATCGGCCATACCGTCGTGCTGAACAAGATGCGCCAGTTGCAGGATCTCGGCCATACGGTGATTTTCCTGATTGGCGACTTCACCTCGCTGATCGGCGACCCGTCCGGCCGTAACGCGACGCGCCCGCCGCTCACGCGCGAACAGATCGAATCGAACGCCAAGACCTACTTCGAGCAGGCCGCGCTGGTGCTCGATCGCGAGAAGACCGAAATTCGCTACAACAGCGAATGGTCGATGCCGCTCGGCGCCGACGGCATGATCAAGCTGGCGTCGCGCTACACGGTGGCGCGGATTCTGGAGCGCGAAGATTTCACCAAGCGCTATCAGGGCGGTCTGCCAATCTCGATTCACGAGTTCCTGTACCCGCTGATGCAGGGCTACGACTCGGTCGCGCTCAATGCCGATCTCGAACTCGGCGGCACCGACCAGAAGTTCAACCTGCTGGTGGGCCGCGAACTGCAGAAGCAGTACGGTCAGGAACAGCAGTGCATCCTGACCATGCCGCTGCTCGAGGGGCTCGACGGCGTCGAGAAGATGTCCAAGTCGAAGAACAACTACATCGGTATCAGCGAAAAGCCGACGGATATGTTCGGCAAGCTGATGAGCATCTCCGACGATCTGATGTGGCGTTACTTCGAACTGCTCTCGTTCCGCCCGATGGACGAGATCGCCGGCTTTAGGAAAGCCATCGAAGACGGTCGCAATCCGCGCGACTTCAAGGTGATGCTCGGTCAGGAGATCGTCGCGCGTTTCCATTCGCCGGCTGACGCCGAGCGCGCGCTCGAAGACTTCAATCACCGCGCCAAGGGCGGGGTGCCAGACGATATTGCCGCGGTCACGCTGGCGGGGGCACCGCTCGCGATCGGTCAATTGCTGAAGCAGGCGAACCTGGTGCCGTCGACTAGCGAGGCGCTGCGCAACATCGAGCAGGGTGGCGTGAAGATCGACGGTGCGACCGTGTCGGACAAAGGTCTGAAGGTCGAAGCAGGCGAGTACGTCGTGCAGGTCGGCAAGCGCCGGTTTGCGCGCGTGACGCTGACGGCGTGATCGCGCTGATCCAGCGCGTGCGGCGCGCGGAAGTGCGCGTCGGTGAACGCGTCACGGGCGCCATCGAAGCGGGCCTGCTCGCGCTGGTGTGCGCCGAACGCGGCGATACGGAAGCCGCCGCCGACCGGCTGCTGGCCAAGGTGCTCGGCTACCGCGTGTTTAGCGACGCCGCGGGCAAGATGAACCTCCCGGTGCAGAACCTCGATGGAGCAGGGCGCGCTGGCGGCCTGCTGCTGGTCTCGCAGTTCACGCTGGCCGCGGATACGAACAGCGGCCTGCGCCCGAGCTTCACGCCGGCGGCACCGCCTGACGAGGGCAAGCGCCTGTTCGATTACTTCGTCGCGGCGGCCCGCGCGAAGCATCCGGTTGTCGAGACTGGCGAATTTGGCGCCGACATGCAGGTGTCGCTCGTGAACGACGGGCCGGTGACGTTCTGGTTGCAGACGAACCCGTAACGTCCCAAGCCGTTTTGCGACCCTGACGGGTCACGTCAACCCGCCACACTGCTCCTCACATCTATGTCCACGCAGATCCTCTTTATCCGGCACGGCGAGACCGACTGGAACCGCATCAAGCGCATCCAGGGGCACATTGACATTCCTCTCGCGACGACCGGTGTCGAGCAAGCCCGGCGCCTCGCCCAGCGCGTCGCTGACGAAGCCGCGCAAGGCATGCGGCTCGATGCCATCTACTCGAGCGACCTCCAGCGCGCCCGGCAAACGGCCCAGCCCATTGCTACTGCGCTCGGTTTGCCGTTGCACTTGCGCGAGGGTTTGCGTGAGCGGTCATACGGAGCGTTCGAAGGCTATGACCGCGATCAGATCGCCGAGCGCTATCCGGACGAATTCGAGCACTGGCAAACGCGGGACGGCGGCTTTGCGCCGCCGGACGGCGAATCGATGCGTGCTTTCTATCACCGTGTCATGGACACCGTCACGCCAATCGTGGCGGCGCATCCGGGTGGACGGATTGCGTGCGTTGCGCATGGTGGCGTGCTCGACTGCGTGTACCGGTTTGCGCGTGACCTGACGCTCGAGGTGCCACGCGACTACGCGTTGCTCAATACCAGCATCAACGTGGTGGATTTTGACGGCGGGAAAGCGCGGGTCATGTCGTGGGCGGACATTTCGCATCTGGACGCGCCGAGCGACGACGACACGTTACGGCGGATGCCCGAACGGGGCCGTTGAGCCAGTCGATTCCGGCGACTTTTCAAGACTTCTGCGCGGCCACCCGGCGCCGCGCGCGCTTCGCTATGCCGTTCGTCAGTCCCCAGCGGATGACGGGCGCGACCAGCTTCACGCCAGGCCGCACAAGCCTCTGACGTACGCCGGCAAAGGCGTCGAAGCCGAGCATGTCCTGCGCCCACGGCGGCAACAGATCGACGCCGGCATTGAGCATCAACGCGCCAGCGGGCCGCAGCGACGGACGTGGCGGCCGCGCACTCATCAAGATGCTCACCACCTCGCGCGTGCGTGCGCTTACCTCCAGTTCCTGCTGCATGGCGAGCAGATAGGCATCGATCGCGGCCCGTGAGCGTGGGATATCGACCGCGCCGAGCATCTCTGCAATGCGCGCGGTTTCGGCGAAGTACTGATCCTGCTCGGCGAGCGGTAACGCGGGATTCACATAGCGCAAATGGGCGCTCAGGAAGCTCGATACCTCGGCGACGTGGACCCACGTCAGCAACGTGGGATCGCTTGCCCGGTAGGGGCGTCCATCCGGCGCGGTGCCCGTTACTCCAAGGTGAACCCGCTTGACCCGCTCGACGAGCGCCAGGGCGTCGCGGCGGTTGCCGTAAGTGGTGCCGGCAATGAAGGTGGCGGTGCGGCGCAGGCGACCGAGAATATCGGTGCGGAACGATGAGTGGTCCCAGACGCCGGCCAGCGCCAGCGGATGCAGTGCCTGTAACAGCAGGGCGCTGATGCCGCCGGTCATCATGGCGGTGAAATCCGCGTGGACTTTCCAGCAGACTGCTTCCGGACCGAAGAGGCCGGGGTCGCCGGGAGGAGAGGAGTAATCGAGCGTCGGACCGCTGCCGGTCGTCAGATGAGTGACGCCGCTTGCCACCTTCGAGCGCACGCGCTGCGCGAGTCGTTGCGCCATGCCGGCGCGTTCATCTGGATAGCTGGCTTGGTCGGACATCGCGGGCTCTCTGGACTTTGCAGGCTTTCTCGTTGCTACTGGCGTGATTCATGGCAAATCAGGGCGAGTCAGGGTGCGCCCGACTCCCACAGGTCGCGGACCGGGCTGGACGAGTCTGGTGCGGCGAGGCCGAAGTGCCGATAGGTCAGCAGCGTCGCGACGCGGCCGCGCGGCGTGCGTTGCAGAAAACCCTGCTGGATCAGATACGGTTCGAGCACGTCTTCGATGGTGTCGCGCTCTTCGCCGATGGCCGCCGCGAGGTTGTCCACGCCGACCGGGCCGCCGTCGAACTTATGCAGGATCGCCTCGAGCAGTTTGCGGTCCATCAGGTCGAAGCCGACCGGGTCCACATCCAGCATCCTCAGCGCCGCGTCGGCTACTTGCGCGGTGATGTTGCCGTCTGCCTTGACCTCGGCGAAGTCGCGCACGCGACGCAGCAGCCTGTTGGCGATCCGCGGCGTACCGCGGGCGCGCTTGGCGATTTCGAACGCGCCGTCCGGATGAATCTGTGCGTGAAGCAGCGACGCGGAGCGCGTAACAATGCGCGCCAGTTCTTCCGCGTTGTAGAACTCGAGCCGCGAGACGATACCGAAGCGATCGCGCAGCGGATTGGTCAGCATGCCGGCGCGCGTGGTAGCACCCACCAGCGTGAACGGCTGCAGATCGAGCTTGACGCTGCGTGCTGCGGGGCCTTCGCCGATCATGATGTCGATCTGATAGTCCTCGAGCGCGGGGTACAGGATTTCTTCGACGACCGGTGAGAGCCGGTGGATTTCGTCGATGAACAGCACGTCGTTCTTTTCGAGGTTGGTCAGCAGCGCGGCGAGATCGCCAGCGCGTTCGAGCACGGGCCCGGATGTCTGCCGCAGATTGACACCCATTTCCCGCGCGATGATGTGCGCGAGCGTGGTCTTGCCGAGACCCGGCGGCCCGAACAGCAGCACGTGGTCGAGCGATTCGGAGCGACGCTTGGCGGCCTCGATGAAGATTTCAAGCTGGCCGCGGACCTTTTCCTGCCCGACGTATTCGTCGAGCTGACGCGGTCGCAACGCACGCTCGAATGCCTCTTCGTTCGGCGATACGGGCGTGGCGGCGATGATGCGCTCAGCGGCGAGTTTGTCGGTTTCGATCATGGATGCATTGTACCGCGTGGTGCTCGCCGCCGAAGCTGGCCGAACGGCCAGGGTGCGCTTGAGAGCGCGGCGTGGGATCCTTTAACCCATCGCGCGCCGGGCGTTTTGATGCCGCGAATCAGCCTCTACGGGGCAGTGCGTCGCCGCGTCGAGCAGCGCCGCCCCACTGAGGCCAACACATCAAGCCTTGGAGAGCGCCTTCAGTGCGAGCTTGATGCCTTCGGACACACCCGTGCCCGCCGGCACGTTCTTGACGGCTGCCAAGGCTTCTTTTTCGGAGTAACCCAATGCGAGCAGTGCGTTCAGGATATCGGAGGCATGGTTGGACGCCGAGACCGTGCCCGCCATCGCGCCGAGGTCGGCGCCAATCTTGCCCTTCAGTTCGAGCAGCAGGCGCTCCGCCGTCTTCTTGCCGATGCCCGGCACGCGTGTCAAACGCGCGGCATCCTGCATCGTGACGGTTTGCGCCAGTTCATGCACGCTCATGCCGGAGAGCACGCCGAGCGCCATGCGTGCGCCAATGCCGCTGATCTTCAGCAATTCGCGGAAGGTGGCGCGTTCCTCGGGCGTGCCGAAGCCGAACAGCAGATGGGCGTCTTCACGCACGATCATCTGGGTGAGCAGAACCACCCGTTCGCCGGTCGAGGGCAGGTTGTAGAACGTGCTCATGGGCACGTCGACTTCGTAGCCCACGCCGTTGCAATCGACGAGCAGGTGGGGCGGATTCTTTTCCAGCAGGACGCCGGCAATGCGACCGATCATGGCGGATTCAATCGTGAGAGAAAGGGCGAGTGTAGCGCAGCGCGTTGGTGTGCGGCCGGGCCACGAGCTAACCGACGAGGCGCCCGCGGCGTACCCGCAGACCTTTCCTGGCGAGCGATGGCGCAATACCGCTGAGCGTGCTGAGCGTGCTGCCGCCGTGAGCATGACAGATCGCCATGCCGAGCGCGTCGGCGGCGTCGGTGCCGGGCACACCGGAGAGGTTCAACAGACGCACCACCATCTGCTGCATCTGCTCCTTGGTGGCGCGGCCATAACCCACTACCGCCTGCTTCAACTGCAGCGCGGTGTATTCGGCGACCGGCACGCCACCGGCCACCAGACCGCAGATCGCCGCGCCGCGCGCCTGGCCAAGCAGAAGGGTGGATTGCGGATTGACGTTGACGAACACCTTTTCGATCGCGGACTGATCGGGCGCGTGCTGGCGGATCAGCGTCGAAATGCCTTCGAAGATCGTGCCGAGGCGCGACGGCAAGTCGGCGTCGGCGGTCTTGATCACACCGCTTGCCACGTAGGAGAGGTGATGACCGTTCTGGTCGATTACGCCGAAGCCGGTCACACGCAAGCCGGGGTCAATGCCTAGAATTCTCATAAGATGCGCTACGAACCAAGTGCCTGCGATACTACAACGAACGGAACACGCGGCGGCGTGTGCGAGCCACCGAGTCACGAATAAAGGCTCGCGGGTTTGCCGCGGTCAGATGAAACGAGCGCATGGAATAGTTGGAGCAACCGGAAAGCACCCCTAAAGCAGCCGAGGAGGCATGCATGGAACGCTATCGAAATCTAAGCGGTGACTCAGGCGTCGAGGCGTACGCGCTTGGCGACGGCTGCGTGGCGGTTCGCTTCAGTTCGGGTGTGACCTATTGGTACACAGATGCGAGTGCAGGCGCTGATCAGGTCGCGGAGCTGAGCCGCTTGGCTCTGCGCGGGCAGGGTTTGAGCACATACATCAGCACTCATCCCGAGGTGAGCGCCGGTTACGCCAGGAAAGACCCCCACGATTGAGCGGGGGCCGCAACCTGTAAAACTGCGGGGAACCGAACGCCGCACGCTAAAGGCTGCGGGCAAAAGCAAAATGGCCCGGCAGAAAAATCCGCCGGGCCATTTCGTTCAGGCCGCCAGTCGGGACGTCGGCTCAGCAGAAGCTGCGAAGCGCCGCCCGACGGTCAAGAATCAATGCCGGAAGTGACGCACGCCCGTCAGCACCATGGCGATGTTGTGTTCATCGGCCGCGGCCACGACTTCATCGTCGCGCATCGAGCCGCCCGGCTGGATCACGCAGGTCGCGCCTGCTGCGACTACCACGTCGAGACCGTCGCGGAACGGGAAGAACGCATCCGACGCCACGGCCGAGCCGCTCAGCGTCAGACCCGCGTTCTGCGCCTTGATGCTGGCAATCCGCGCCGAGTCCACACGGCTCATCTGGCCCGCGCCGACACCCAGCGTCATGCCGTTGCCGCAGAACACGATGGCGTTCGATTTCACATACTTCGCCACGCGCCACGCAAACAGCAGATCGTCCATTTCCTTGGGCGTCGGATGACGCTTGGTGACGACGCGCAATTCATGCGACTGCACGTTGTGCGAATCGAGCGATTGCACCAGCAGGCCGCCGCCCACGCGCTTCAGGTCGAAGGCGTTATGACCGTCGCCCAGCGCGATTTCCAGCAGGCGCACATTCTTCTTCGCTTCGAATACCTGCCGCGCTGCCGCGCTGAACGAAGGCGCAATCAGCACTTCGACGAACTGCTTGGCCACGGCGTGTGCCGCTGCTTCGTCCACTTCGCGGTTAAACGCGATGATGCCGCCGAATGCCGAGGTCGGATCCGTTTGCAACGCCTTCGCGTAGGCTTCGTGCGCGTCCGCGCCCACCGCCACGCCGCACGGATTCGCGTGCTTGACGATCACGCAGGCCGGCACGTCGAACGTCTTCACGCATTCCCATGCCGCATCGGAATCGGCGATGTTGTTGTACGACAGTTCTTTGCCTTGCAACTGCCCGTAGTTCGCCAGCGCGCCGGCCGGCACCGCGAGGTCGCGGTAGAACGCGGCGCTCTGATGCGGGTTTTCGCCGTAGCGCAGGTCCTGCACCTTGTCGAACGCGAGGTTGAAGGTGGCCGGGTACGTGTTGCGCGACGAATGCTGCAGTTCTTCGGTCAGGCTGGTCAGGTAGTTCGTGATCGCGCCGTCGTACTGCGCGGTGTGCGCGAACACTTTGGTGGCCAGACGGAAGTTGGTCTTGTACGACACGGCGTTGCTGCTTGCGCGCATCTCTTCGAGCACCACCGCGTAGTCCGACGGGTCGACCACCACCGTCACGTCACGATGATTCTTCGCCGCGGAGCGCAGCATGGTCGGGCCGCCGATGTCGATATTCTCGATCGCGTCTTCCAGCGAGCACTCTTCTTTCGCCACGGTCTGCACGAACGGATACAGATTCACGACCAGCAGGTCGATGGTCGGAATGTCGTGCTTTGCAAGCGCTGCCATGTGTTCCGGCAGATCGCGGCGCGCGAGGATGCCGCCGTGTACCTTCGGATGCAGCGTTTTGACGCGCCCGTCGAGCATTTCCGGGAAGCCCGTGTAGTCCGCGACTTCCGTGACGGCGAGGCCCGCGTCTGCGAGCAGTTTCGCGGTGCCGCCGGTGGACAGGATCTTGACGCCGAGGTCCGACAGCGATTTGGCGAAATCGACGATGCCGGACTTGTCGGAAACGGAGATGAGCGCTTGCTTGATCATGATGAAGAATGAGAAGCCGAAGGAACGTGGCAGGGGCGCCAGGAAACTACAATGAGCTACAGCAAACCGTGCTGTTGCAGCTTCTTGCGCAGCGTGTTGCGGTTGATGCCGAGATACTCGGCAGCCAGCGACTGATTGCCGCCGGCCTGCTCGAGCACCACTTCGAGCAACGGCTTTTCGACACATGAAATAACCATGTCGTAAACGTCGTGCGGATTGGAGCCGTCGAGATCCTGGAAATATACGCCCAGGCTATCGCGGACTGATTGTTCGATATTGTTCTTGCTCATGCTGCTAGTCGGTCGGAGTGGTCTGGCTCGCCGTTCGGGTCGACATCCTCTTCCACGTAGACGAGGCGGTCGGAGAGCGCCTTTTGGGCGTCGAAGAACTCGTTGACGGCGAGAAGTTGTTCGCGCGTCGTGTCCAGGGTGTTCATGCGGTGCCGGAACACATTGGCGCCAGAAAGGCCGCGAGTGTACCAGCCGATGTGCTTGCGCGCAGTGCGCACGCCCGTAAATTCGCCGTAGAACGCGTAGTGATCTTCCAGATGCTCGTTCATGACCTGCTGGATTTCGTCGATCCGCGGCGGCGGCAGCAACTCGCCCGTTTGCAGGAAATGCTCGATCTCGCGGAACAGCCACGGGCGCCCCTGCGCCGCGCGGCCGATCATGATCGCGTCGGCGCCGGTGGCGGCGAGCACCTCGCGCGCCTTGCGCGGCGAGGTGATGTCGCCATTGGCGACCACCGGAATGCGCACCGCTGCCTTTACCGCGGCGATGGTCTCGTATTCGGCGTCGCCGTGATAGAGGTCGGCGCGGGTGCGGCCATGCACGGTCAGCATCGAAATGCCGGCGTCTTCAGCCAGGTGGGCCACGCTCAAAGCGTTTTTGTTGTCGCGGTTCCAGCCGGTGCGGATTTTCAGCGTGACGGGCACCGCATCCGGCCCCACGCCCACCGCGCCTACCACCGCCTCGACAATACGCTGCACCAGCGGCTCGTTCTGCAGCAGGGCGGAGCCGGCGGCCACATTGCACACCTTTTTGGCGGGACAGCCCATGTTGATGTCGATGATCTGCGCGCCGTTGGCGACGTTGTAGCGCGCGGCTTCGGCCATCATGGCCGGGTCGGCGCCGGCGATCTGCACGGCGATCGGCTCGACCTCGCCCGCGTGGTTGGCGCGCCGCATGGTCTTCTCGCTTTTCCACAACTGCGCGTTCGACGCGACCATTTCCGACACGGCATAACCCGCGCCCAACCGCTTGCAGAGCTGTCGGAACGGCCGGTCGGTCACACCCGCCATGGGGGCGACAAACAGGTTGTTGCGCAGATTGTGGGAGCCGAGAGTGGGCATGGCAAGGACGCAGCCGCCTGCCATCGGAGTGATGGGGACGGGCGCGAAATACGAAGGAAAACCGCTATTTTAGCGTTAACGGCTAGTCGGCATCGGGCTCAAGGCTGTCGTAACCCGTTAAATCTTCTATGAAAGTCGCCAGATTCATAGAGCCGCGAAGCGCGAATGCCTAGCGGCGTTGCCCGAACATCATCTGCCGGGCCAGTGCCGTTTTGACCGGCGGCACAAATTCGAGCGCGGTCAGCGCGAGTCCGCGCAGCGCGCCCAAGGCAGGGAAGTCCACTGTGAAGAGGCGCGCGAGCGTATCGGTTGAGCGGATTGTCAGACGGCGGTCGAGCGCACGGCGTTGCGCGAACGCGGCCAGCGCGAGCGGCGTCGCGCCGTGCTGCGAGAGTGCGTCGGCGAGCGCATGCGCGTCGCGCAGACCCAGATTCAGCCCTTGTCCCGCGACCGGGTGCAACGTCTGCGCCGCATTGCCGATCGCCGCGATCTGTCCTTTGACGAGCGTATCGAGCGCGTTCAGACCGAGCGGGAACGAGGCGCGGCCCTTGATCTGCGTGAAGCGTCCCATCCGGTCGCCGAACGCCTCGCCCAGTTCGCGCAGGAACGCGTCGTCTGGCAACTGGGCCCGGCGGGCTGCTTCCTCCGGTGAGCAGCACCAGACCAGCGCGTAGTCGCCGTCCCGGGCGCCGCCCGTGGGCAAGAGCGCAATCGGCCCTTGTTCCGCGAAGCGCTCCCAGGCGACATGCGGGCGCGGCGCCGACACGCTCACCGTACCGACCAGCGCCGTTTGGCCATAGTCGCGCGTGCCGCCGGCGCCATCGCTTTTCTGCTGCTCATGGAACAGACCGCCTTCGGCATTCACGAGAATCCGGGTGCGCAGATGGCGCGTGCCTTGTGCGGTTTCGACCGGCAGCGTTACGCCGTCGTGTTCCTGAACCGGCGCTAGCGCGGCAGTGGACTGCAGCCAGTTGACGGAAGTCGGCCGCACGGCCTCGGCCAGCGCCTGCACGATCGATCCATAGCGCAGCACATAACCGAGCGCGGGCAGGCCGTGTTCGGTATGGTCGATCAGCGTGCGGCCGAAATGGCCGCGCTGCGACACATGAATGCGATGAATCGCGGTGGCATCCGCGGGCCAGCGCAGCGGCTCGAGAATCATCCGGCTGCCTTGCGAAACGGCAATCGCGCGCGGATCGCCGAGCGCGTCTTCCGGCTTGCGGGCGTCGATCAGCGCAATCGACAGCGCCTGGGTCGCGCTGCGCCGCGCGAGCCAGCCGGCCAGCGCCAGCCCGACCGGCCCGGCGCCGACGATCGTCACGTCGAAGTCGAACGGTGCGCCGGGCGCATCGGGCCTGTCAGGCGAGCCTGGCTGCGGCGCAGCGGCCGGTTCAGAGACGTCGTTCATGGGCTATGAGTTCCGTAGCTTCACGCGTCACGCGCCGCGCGCAGCAGCGGCTTGGGCTTCCTGCATCAGCGCTTCGATCTCAGCGGCCTTGACCGGCACGCCGCGCGTAAGCAGTTCGCAACCCTCGGGCGTGACGACAGCGTCGTCTTCGATGCGGATGCCGATATGCCAGTACTTTTCGGGGACATTGTCTGCCGGGCGAATGTAAAGACCCGGTTCGATCGTCAGCGCCATCGACGGCTGCAGGATCCGGGAAGGCAGCGCGCCTTGCGCATCTCGCGGCGCGCCACGTTCGCGGTAGTCGCCGCAGTCGTGCACGTCCATGCCGATCCAGTGACTGGTGCGGTGCATGTAGAACGGTGCATACGCGCGTTCCTCGATCACGTCGTCGACCGAAGAATAAAGTCCCGCTTCGATGATGCCGGTATCCAGCAGCCCCTGCGACAGCACGCGCAAGGCCGCGTTATGCGGGTCGTCGAAACTGGCGCCCGCGCGGGTGGCCGCAATCGCGGCTTCCTGCGAGGCGAGCACGATGTCGTACAGCTCGCGCTGCGCCGGCGTGAAGCGGCCGTTGGCCGGGAACGTGCGCGTGATGTCGGAGGCGTAACCGTCCAGTTCACAGGCCGCATCGATCAGGATCAGGTCGCCGTCCCGCGCAATGGTGTTGCCTGCCGCGTAGTGCAGCACACAGGCATTGGCGCCTGCGGCGACGATCGAGCCATACGCCGGCCCTTGTGCGCCATGCTTGCGGAACGTGTACAACAATTCCGCTTCCAGTTCGTACTCGCGCACACCGGCGCGAGACGCGCCCATGGCACGGCGATGCGCGAGGGCCGAGATTTCACCCGCGCGACGCATGATGGCCAGTTCGTGACTGTCCTTGAAGAGACGCATCTCGTCGAGGATGGGCAGCAGGTCGTGCGCGGCAGCCGGCGCGGCGACGCCACTGCGGCCTTTGGCGCGCACCGCGTCGAGCCAGCGGCGCACGTTTTCGTCGAGCCCGGCCGAACTGCCGAGCGCGTAGTGCAACGCGGGCTTGTCCGCGAGGATCAGCGGCAGCTGGCTTTCGGTTTCGTCAACCGCATATGCCGCGTCGAAGCCGAACGCTTCACGGGCCGCCTCGGGACCGAAGCGGAAGCCTTCCCAGATTTCACGTTCGGCGTTCTTTGCGCGGCAGAACAGGATCGAAGCCGGAGCGTTCTCGCCCGCGCTAGCGTCCAGCACGAGCAAACCTTCGGGCTCGGTAAAGCCTGTCAGGTAATAGAAATAGCTGTCGTGCCGGTAGGGGTAATCGGCGTCCCGGTTACGCAGCACTTCCGGTGCGGTGGGGACGATGGCGACGCCACCGCCTGCCGCGCGCAGCGCAGCTAGCACGCGCTCGCGGCGCTTGCGGTAAACGTCGATGGCGAGAGTGGGTTCGTTCGGCTGGTTCATGGTGCGATTGTAGCGCCCAATCGGCATCCGGTTTCGGCACCCTGGCCATCCGGCCAGGTGGACGGGCGGCGCCGGAAGCCGCAATGTTGCAATCCGTCCACAGGTCCGGCGGGCGTTGCCCCGGAAGATAGTGTGCGGCGTTCAGGAGGGCCGTCATCCAACGTATACTTCCGCCCAAATTCAGAAAAGGCAATTGTGATGCTGAAACTCATCGGTTCGCTGGCCAGTCCGTTCGTCCGCAAGGCGCGGATCGTGTTCGCCGAAAAGAAGATCGACTACAAGCTGGTGCTTGAAAACGTCTGGGCGGCGGACAGCGCCATCCATACCTTCAATCCGATCGGCAAGGTGCCGTGTCTCGTGATGGAGGACGGCGAGGCGGTGTTCGATTCGCGCGTCATCTGTGAATACGTCGATACGCTGTCGCCGGTCGGCAAGCTGATTCCGCCGTCGGGTCGCGAGCGGGTCGAGGTGCGTTGCTGGGAAGCGCTCGCCGACGGCATCCTCGACGCGGCGGTGCTGATTCGTCTCGAAGGCGTGCTGCGGCCGGCCGAGCAGCGCTCGGACGCGTGGCTCGCGCGCCAGCAACGCAAGATCGACGACAGCCTCGTGGCGATGTCGCAAGGGCTCGGCGGCAAGACATGGTGCGCGGGCAACCGCTACACGCTGGCGGATATCGCCATGGGCTGTGCGCTCGGATACCTGGATTTCCGCACGCCGGAGCTGAACTGGCGCGAGCCGTATCCGAATCTCGACAAGCACTTCCAGAAGCTGTCGCAGCGGCAGTCGTTCGTGGACAGCTTTCCGTCCGACTGACCACGCGCCGCACGAGCATCACGCCTGCTGCCGGATTGGCGTCCGGCGGCTGGCCGCTCAGTTCACCAGATTCATCAGCGCGTGCGTGGTCGAATCGGTCACTTCGGTGAAGCCGCTGATGTCGAGCTCGAGCTCGCGGGGCAGCGCAAGCATGTTGCACGACAACAGTCCGCCGTAGATGTTGTCTGCACGACCGAAGAAATTTGCCTGGATTGAAGAGCGGCGGCAGATGCCACCACATCCGGTAGTCTTTCGACCACAGCCATTCGATCAGCGCCTGCGAACGCTCTAGCCGGTCGTTCTCGACGTAGAGCGTCGGACGGCAGCGTGCGAGCGTTTCCTGCGCGCCTTGCAGCGCGGCCAGTTCGAATCCTTCCACGTCGATCTTGATCAGACTCACGCTATGCGTGTGCAGCACGTCGTCCATGCGCACGCACGGTACGGGAATCGTCCCGGCACCGGCTTTTGCTGCATTTCCACCCCGCCGAAATTGCCGAATGCAGCGTAATCCGGCCGCTTGAAATGGAGCGTGCCGGCGTCGCTGCCGCATGCGTACGGCCAGGCGAGCACGTTGGTGAGACCGTTGGCCGCGAGGTTGGCGCACAGGTTCTGGAAGATCACCGGTTGCGGTTCGAAGGCGACCAGCACCTGGCGCCGCTGCTGTGCCTCCCGCCCGAGCACCACGGTATGCACGCCGATGTTCGCGCCGACTTCGACGACCACGCCCGGTTGAACCAGAAGCTGCCGTAACACGGCGGACTCCAGTTCGCTGCACTCGCCGTACTCCAGCAACGCGCGGCCGAGATAGAAATCGTTAGGATTGGCAAGCATCCAGCCATGGCGGGTCTGGACGAGCTGAGCGTGGTCAGCCAGAGAAAGAGCGGGGGGAGGCGACGTAACCATATCGTTGAGCGTGGGTAAGATAACCCCGGAATGTACGATCTGGCGCGTTCGCTGTATATAAGACGAATTCTTAAGGAGTCTTATGTTCTAGTGCAACAGGTGCTGCACGCTAAGACGGGTGTCAGGCGGATGCCGCCGCCTGACAGTGAGCGGCATCCCCGCAGTGAGGTTGTGGTGAGGTTGTATCGAGGTTGCGCTGAGATCAGGTCGCCGCGAGTTCCACCTTGGGTGCGAACGTCTCGGCGCTCGCGATCGGCCACCATCTTTCGAACAGCTTGTAGCGATAGTTGCCGTTCAACAGGTCGTTTGGTTCCAGATATTTCAGCAGATCCGACATCAGGCTGACCTCATGCGACGAGACCCGCCGCACGATGTGATGCGCGCGCAATTCGGCCGGATGCTTGAGACCCGCGGCCTGGACGATTTCCTTTAGCGCATGCAGCGTGTTGTGATGGAAGTTGAAGACCCGGTCGGATTTGTCCAGCACGACCAGCGCGCGTTGACGAATCGGATCCTGGGTCGCGACACCGGTCGGGCAGCGGCCCGTATGGCAGGTCTGCGCCTGGATGCAGCCCACCGCGAACATGAAGCCGCGTGCCGCGTTGACCCAGTCCGCGCCGATCGCCAACGTTTTGGTGATATCGAACGCGGTGATCATTTTGCCGCTGGCGCCAATGCGAATCCGCTGCCGCAGGCCGATACCGACGAGCGTGTTGTGCACCAGCAGCAGTCCTTCCTGCAGCGGAACGCCGACATGATCGGTGAATTCGAGGGGCGCTGCGCCCGTGCCGCCTTCCGCACCGTCCACGACGATAAAGTCCGGCAGGATGCCGGTCTCCAGCATCGCTTTGGCAATGCCGAAAAATTCCCAGGGATGACCGATGCACAGCTTGAAGCCCGTGGGCTTGCCGCCGGACAGCGTGCGCAGCCGATCTACGAATTCGAGCAGGCCACGCGGAGTCGAAAATTCGGAATGCGTAGCGGGCGAGATGCAATCGCGGCCCATCGGGACACCGCGTGTCTCGGCGATTTCCGGGGTGATCTTGGCGGCCGGCAGCACGCCGCCGTGACCTGGCTTCGCTCCCTGCGAGAGCTTCACCTCGATCATTTTCACTTGCGGTTCGCGCGCCTGCGTGGCGAACTTGTCGGCGTTGAACGAACCGTCGTCATTACGGCAACCGAAGTAGCCCGAAGCAATTTCCCAGATGATGTCGCCGCCATGCTCGCGGTGGTATTTCGACATCGACCCTTCGCCTGTATCGTGCGCGAAGTTACCTTTCTTCGCGCCGAGGTTGAGGGCCATGATGGCGTTGGCCGAGAGCGAGCCGAAGCTCATTGCCGACACGTTGAAAATCGACATCGAGTAAGGCTGGGCCCGGTCCGGGCCGACCACGACACGGAAGTCGTGACCGTCGAGCTTGGTCGGCGCGAGCGAGTGGCTGATCCACTCGTGCGCCACGGCTTTGACGTCGAGTTCGGTGCCGTAGGGCCGGCTGTCCACATCGTTCTTCGCGCGCTGATAGACGATGCTGCGCTGGGCACGCGAGAACGGCTTTTCGTCCGTATCGTCCTCGACGAAATACTGGCGGATCTCCGGCCGGATGAATTCGAACATGAAACGGAGATGGCCCCACAACGGGTAGTTGCGCAGGATCGCATGGCGTTCCTGGGTCAGATCGAACAGACCGAGGCCGACGAGCAGGACGGGAACGATGATCCAGAACCACGACAGATGATGCGTCGCGGCAAGCGCTGCACAGGCGGCAAGCAGCGCAACCGCACACCACATGGCCAGATAACGTCGAGAAAACATGGGGACTCCGTTGCAGAGAGCGGTTAACCGCTGATTGTTATGTTACTGCGCTGCCCATCGTATTGCTCGTTGCGCGACCTGCCGCGCGACCTGCTGCTGCGCGGCTTACCGTGCGCTGAGGAGCGCAGCGGTCTGCGGCTGCTGCACAGCAGGTTGTGCGGTCACCGCGTGTTCGATAATGCCGCCACCCAGACAGATCTCGCCATCGTAGAGCACAGCCGATTGCCCCGGTGTGACAGCCCATTGCGCGTCGTCGAAATTGAGCTCGAAGTGGCCGTCTGCTTGCCCCGCCGTGCTGAACGTGCAAGCGGCGTCGGCTTGCCGGTAACGCGTTTTTGCCCCGCACCCGAAGTCTTCCGTGGGCGGGTGACCGGCCACCCAGCTCGTATTGCCCGCGCTCAGCGTGTGGCTCAGCAGCCAGGCGTGGTCATGGCCCTGCGCGACATACAGCGTGTTCGACGGAATATCCTTGCCGGCTACGAACCACGGCTCGCCGCTGCCTGAGCGGCTGCCGCCGAGGCCAATACCCTTGCGCTGGCCGAAGGTATAGAACGCGAGGCCGATATGTTCGCCGACCACTTTGCCGTCGGTCGTTTTCATCGGGCCCGGCTTGGTCGGCAGATAGCGATTCAGAAAATCGCGGAACGGCCGTTCGCCGATGAAGCAGATGCCGGTGGAATCCTTCTTTTTGGCGTTCGGCAGGCCGATCTGTTCGGCGATTTCGCGCACCTTCGTCTTGGGGATCTCGCCAAGCGGAAACATGGTCTTCGACAACTGCGCCTGATTGAGGCGGTGCAGGAAGTACGACTGGTCCTTCGTGTGGTCCAGCGCCTTCAGCAGTTCGAAGCGGCCTTCAACCTCGCGTACGCGCGCATAGTGGCCGGTCGCGATGGTTTCTGCCCCGAGCGACATGGCGTGGTCGAGGAAGGCCTTGAACTTGATTTCGGCGTTACAGAGCACGTCCGGATTCGGCGTGCGGCCGGCCGAGTATTCGCGCAGGAATTCGGCGAACACACGATCTTTGTATTCGGCGGCGAAGTTGACCGCTTCGACATCGATGCCGATCAGGTCCGCCACCGAAACGACGTCGATCCAGTCCTGCCTTGTCGAACAGTACTCGCCGTCGTCGTCGTCTTCCCAGTTCTTCATGAAAAGGCCGACGACATCGTAACCTTGCTCTTTGAGCAGCCATGCGGTGACCGACGAATCGACGCCACCCGACATGCCTACTACGACTTTCTTCTTGCTCATGGGTTGCCTGACTTGCTTGATCGGGTGGGCCCGACCGAATGCGTATGCACGAAGTCGAGCGGGAAACGCCGGCCTGCGAGGTAGTCGTCGATACAGCGCATCACGAGCGGCGTGCGGTGCCGTTCGGGGCAGGCGCGCAGCTCGTCGGCGCTCATCCACAGCGTGCGGACGATATCCGGATCGAGCGCGCGGTGGGCCTCGGCCTCGCCGGCGGTGCCGCAATACGTGAAGCGCAAATAGGTGACGCCTGCACTGGCCGGCCGCTCGAAATGCGCCATGTAGACGCCCACCAGCGCCTCGGGTGTGAACCGGTGCGCGGATTCTTCGAGCGTTTCTCGCACGACCGCCTCGGCGAGCGTCTCACCCGCCTCCAGATGGCCGGCGGGCTGATTCAGACGCAGCCCGTCGTCGGTGTGTTCCTCGACGAGAAGAAAGCGTCCGTCGCGCTCGACGATGGCGGCCACGGTGACGTGCGCAGCCCAGGTTTCGGGATTCATGGGGCGGTATTTTACCGTCTATGGCGGCGAGCTGCCGGGAAGCGGGCTGCACAGGCGTTGCCTCGGCCCAATCGGGCCGGCGGTCCCCCCGGATTGTCCCTGATTTCGGTGCGCCCCCCGGTTTCGGTTAAAGTGGCGTCGTAGCCGTTGCACTTGCAAGCCGGCGTGCCTCGTCGGCAGCTCTGTCGTAATAACAGGAAGGCCGAGGAGGAGTCAAAGATGCACATCGGAGTGCCAGCCGAGACGCGAGCGCACGAATCACGCGTTGCCGCCACCCCCGAGACGGTCAAGAAATACGTATCGCAGGGCCACCGGGTCACGATCCAGAGCGGTGCCGGAACCGGCGCCAGTTTTCCTGACGAAGCTTTCAGCGCGGTCGGCGCGGAAATCGTCGATGCGGCCACCGCATTCGGCGCCGATCTCGTTCTCAAGGTGCAGTCCCCGACCGAAGCCGAACTGCCGCAACTCAAGCGCGGCGCAGTGCTGGTCGGCATGCTCGATCCCTTCAACGCCGACAACGCAGCAAAGCTCGCCTCTGCCGGTGTGACCGCTTTCGCTTTGGAGGCGGCGCCGCGCACGACTCGCGCGCAGAGCCTCGACGTGCTCTCCTCCCAAGCCAACATTGCCGGCTACAAGGCCGTGCTGCTCGCCGCCGACCTCTACCCCCGCTTCATGCCGATGCTGATGACGGCAGCCGGCACCGTCAAGGCGGCCCGCGTGCTGATTCTCGGCGCGGGCGTGGCCGGTTTGCAGGCGATTGCGACCGCCAAGCGCCTCGGCGCGGTGATCGAAGCGTCGGACGTGCGGCCAGCCGTGAAAGAGCAGATCGAATCGCTCGGCGCCAAGTTTCTCGACGTGCCTTACGAAACCGATGAAGAGCGCGAAGCCGCGCAAGGTGTGGGCGGCTACGCGCGGCCCATGCCGCCTTCCTGGCTTGCGCGCCAGTCGGCGCTGGTTCACGAACGCGCCAGACAGGCCGATATCGTCATCTCGACCGCGCTGATTCCGGGACGTCCCGCGCCCACGCTGATCTCCGTCGAAACCGTGCAGGCGATGAAACCGGGCTCCGTGCTGATCGATCTCGCCGCGGGTCGCGGTCCTGAGTACGAAGGCCGGCGCGGCGGCAACTGTCCGCTCACCGAAGCGGA
>NZ_JBNDMK010000020.1:0-153307 GCF_050436545.1 Paraburkholderia sp. GAS41 | reverse complement strand
GATAGTGCGGATTACCCGTGTGAAAGTAGGTAATCGTCAGGCTCCCTAGCAGCAACAGAAACCCCACCCCACAAGGTGGGGTTTCTGCGTTTACGGAAAGGCTATAAGTGAGAGCTGTTGGGTTTTGAGCGGTCAAGCAAGTATTGACATTGTGCTGCTCTTCCCCCATAATCATCAGTTCTCTGCGGAGGGGTGCCCGAGTGGCTAAAGGGGGCAGACTGTAAATCTGTTGGCTTACGCCTACGTTGGTTCGAATCCAACCTCCTCCACCAGAATGCATGTAGAAGTAGTAGTTGGGAATCGAAAAGATCCTTGCGGGTGTAGCTCAATGGTAGAGCAGAAGCCTTCCAAGCTTACGACGAGGGTTCGATTCCCTTCACCCGCTCCAGTAATAAAGACGTAGCGCCCATGTGGCTCAGTGGTAGAGCACTCCCTTGGTAAGGGAGAGGTCGGCAGTTCGATCCTGCCCATGGGCACCACAAGTACTCAGTGATTGTTTGCGCGCGGCGCAACGTACGGATAATCCTCTTAGGAGTCGAAAATGGCCAAGGGTAAGTTTGAGCGGACCAAGCCGCACGTGAACGTCGGCACGATCGGTCACGTTGACCACGGCAAGACCACGCTGACGGCAGCGATCACGACGGTGCTGACCGCGAAGTTCGGCGGCGAAGCGAAGGCGTATGACCAGATCGACGCGGCGCCGGAAGAAAAGGCGCGCGGCATCACGATCAACACCGCGCACGTCGAGTACGAAACGGCGAACCGCCACTACGCACACGTCGACTGCCCGGGCCACGCTGACTATGTGAAGAACATGATCACGGGCGCGGCACAGATGGACGGCGCAATCCTGGTGTGCTCGGCCGCTGACGGCCCGATGCCGCAAACGCGTGAGCACATCCTGCTGGCGCGTCAGGTTGGCGTTCCGTACATCATCGTGTTCCTGAACAAGTGCGACATGGTGGACGACGCTGAGCTGCTGGAACTGGTCGAGATGGAAGTTCGCGAACTCCTGTCGAAGTACGACTTCCCGGGCGACGATACGCCGATCATCAAGGGTTCGGCCAAGCTGGCGCTGGAAGGCGACAAGGGCGAGCTGGGTGAAGTGGCAATCATGAACCTGGCCGACGCGCTGGACACGTACATCCCGACGCCGGAGCGCGCAGTTGACGGTGCGTTCCTGATGCCGGTGGAAGACGTGTTCTCGATCTCGGGTCGTGGCACGGTGGTGACGGGTCGCGTTGAGCGTGGCGTGGTGAAGGTCGGTGAGGAAATCGAAATTGTCGGTATCAAGCCGACGGTGAAGACGACCTGCACGGGCGTGGAAATGTTCCGCAAGCTGCTGGACCAGGGTCAGGCAGGCGACAACGTGGGTATCCTGCTGCGCGGCACGAAGCGTGAAGACGTGGAGCGTGGCCAGGTTCTGGCGAAGCCGGGTTCGATCAACCCGCACACGCACTTCACGGCTGAAGTGTACGTGCTGAGCAAGGACGAAGGCGGTCGTCACACGCCGTTCTTCAACAACTACCGTCCGCAGTTCTACTTCCGTACGACGGACGTGACGGGCTCGATTGAGCTGCCGAAGGATAAGGAAATGGTCATGCCGGGCGACAACGTGTCGATCACGGTGAAGTTGATCAACCCGATCGCGATGGAAGAAGGTCTGCGTTTCGCTATCCGCGAAGGTGGTCGTACCGTCGGCGCAGGTGTCGTTGCCAAGATTCTCGAGTAAGCCAGCCAGTACTCGATGATTAGAAGTTCCGGGGTTGGCGGTGTCGTCAACCCCAAAATGGTTTAGGGGTATAGCTCAACTGGCAGAGCGTCGGTCTCCAAAACCGAAGGTTGGGGGTTCGATTCCCTCTGCCCCTGCCAACTCTCGCGCCGTATATGGCGCTCGTTAAGGTGTTATGGCGAATCCTTCCGTCGAAACTGTAAATACTTCCGGTGACAAGCTGATGCTCGCTGCGGGTGTATTGTTGGTCTTGGCCGGGTTCGTGGGGTTCTTCTGGCTCGGTAGCCAGGAATGGTACGTCCGCGGAGCCGCCTTGGCTGTTGGCGTTATCGCGGGTGTTGCAGTCGGACTTCTCTCCGCGCCCGGTAAGGGTTTCATCGCATTCGCCAAGGACTCGTACAAGGAAGTCCGCAAAGTTGTGTGGCCGACTCGTAAAGAGGCGACGCAAACAACTCTCGTGGTGTTCGCTTTCGTGTTCATCATGGCGGTGTTTCTGTGGATTTGCGACAAATCCATTGAATGGGCGATTTTCTCGGCGATTCTGGGTTGGAAATGATATGAGTGATACTCCGGCGTCCCCGAGTGGAAAGCGTTGGTACGTGGTGCACGCCTACTCCGGCATGGAGAAGAGCGTGCAACGTGCGCTTCAGGAGCGTATCGAACGTGCTGGCATGCAGGACCAGTTTGGCCAAATCTTGGTGCCGACTGAAGAGGTGGTAGAGGTAAAGGGCGGTCACAAGTCGGTGACCGAGCGTCGTTTCTTCCCGGGCTACGTGCTCGTCGAAATGGAAATGACGGATGAAACGTGGCACCTCGTGAAGAACACGGCAAAGGTAACAGGTTTCGTGGGCGGTGCGCGCAATCGTCCTAGCCCGATTTCCCCGCGGGAAGTCGAGAAGATCATGTCGCAGATGCAGGAAGGCGTCGAGAAGCCGAGGCCTAAAACCCTGTTCGAAGTTGGCGAAATGGTCCGCGTCAAAGACGGCCCGTTCACGGATTTCAACGGTAGCGTTGAGGAAGTGAATTACGAGAAATCGCGCGTCCGCGTGTCCGTCACCATCTTCGGCCGAGCTACACCGGTCGAGTTGGAATTCGGTCAGGTTGAAAAGTTGTAGTCACTATTTTTGCGGAACGCGCCTAACGGCGCGGTCCGTATTTCGCGCTTACGGCCCGCGTAATGGCTGTTGAGGAGCGTCAGTAGTCAGTTTTTTGGCGAACACGCGCTACTACTCACTGAACGTCCGCACGCAGCAGTGCAGCGTTCCAACGAGGTTTTCAACATGGCAAAGAAAATCATCGGCTTTATCAAGCTGCAGATTCCTGCAGGTAAAGCCAACCCGTCGCCGCCGGTCGGTCCGGCACTGGGCCAACGTGGCCTGAACATCATGGAGTTCTGCAAGGCGTTCAACGCGCAGACTCAAGCAATGGAACCGGGTCTGCCGATTCCGGTTGTGATCACTGCGTTTGCCGACAAGAGCTTCACGTTCGTTCTGAAGACGCCGCCGGCTACGGTTCTGATCAAGAAGGCAGCGAAGATCGACAAGGGCTCGGCAAAGCCGCACACCGACAAGGTCGGCAAGATCACGCGTGCTCAAGCTGAAGACATCGCCAAGGCCAAGATGCCCGATCTGACGGCAGCTGACCTGGATGCAGCGGTCCGTACGATCGCTGGTAGCGCCCGCTCGATGGGCATCACTGTGGAGGGCGTGTAAATGGCTAAGCTTTCGAAGCGTCTGCAAGCATTTGCAAATAAGGTTGATCGCCAGAAGCTGTACGCGATTGACGAAGCGCTGTCGCTCGTGAAAGAGTGCGCAAGCGCGAAGTTCGACGAATCGATCGACGTTTCGGTGCAACTCGGCATCGACGCGAAGAAGTCGGACCAAGTGGTTCGCGGCTCGGTCGTGCTGCCGGCTGGTACCGGTAAGTCGGTTCGTGTTGCCGTGTTCGCCCAAGGTGAAAAGGCTGAGCAAGCTCGTGCAGCCGGCGCGGAAATCGTCGGTATGGAAGATTTGGCTGAACAGGTCAAGGCCGGCAAGCTGGACTTCGACATCGTGATCGCTTCGCCGGATACGATGCGCGTTGTTGGTACGCTCGGTCAGATCCTCGGCCCGCGTGGTTTGATGCCGAACCCGAAGGTCGGTACGGTGACGCCGGACGTCGCAACGGCTGTGAAGAACGCCAAGGCTGGTCAGGTGCAATTCCGTGTCGACAAGGCCGGTATTATTCACGCCACTATTGGCCGTGCTTCGTTCGAGCCGACGGCTCTGCGCAGCAACCTGGCTGCTCTCGTCGAAGCGCTGCAAAAAGCGAAGCCGGCAACGAGCAAGGGTGTGTACCTGCGTAAGGTCGCGCTGTCGAGCACGATGGGCGTTGGCGTTCGCGTCGACCAGACATCGCTCGCAGCACAGTAAGAAATTCACCGCCTCGATGTGAGTTGAGGCGGTTTAAGGGCTTTGGGCGGTCGCAGGATGGCAGTCTGCATCAGGCGACCGGTTATCAAAGACCGTTGGCGGGAAAGCAGCAGTCAGGCGGCCCCTTAATGTAAAGCCAACGCAGATGGCGAACCCGAAAAGGTTTTGTAGTGATGAAACCGTTGGTTGTCCGCAGCAATGCGGGGAGCGGGCGGTCGAAGTACTCCTGACTGGTCGGACGCCGTTATTGAACGCGGTACACAAGGCGCACGCTGCGTGTATCGAATCTGGAGGTTAACCGTGCCACTTAACAAAGAAAGCAAGCAGGCCGTCGTCGCTGAGGTTGCCGCGCAAGTCGCGAAAGCCCAGACCGTGGTTCTGGCTGAGTATCGTGGAATCGCGGTTGGCGATCTGACCAAGCTGCGCGCGAAAGCGCGTGAGCAACAGGTTTACCTTCGCGTGTTGAAGAACACGCTGGCGCGTCGCGCTGTCGAAGGTACCCCGTTTGCTCCGCTGGCAGAGCAGATGACTGGCCCCCTGATCTACGGCATCTCGGAAGATGCAATTGCTGCTGCCAAGGTCGTCAACGACTTCGGCAAAACCAATGACAAGTTGATCATCAAGGCTGGTTCCTACGAAGGCAAGGTGATGGACAAGGCTGGCGTGCAAGCGCTGGCAAACATCCCGAGCCGCGAGGAACTGCTCTCCAAGCTGTTGTACGTTATGCAGGCACCTGTTTCCGGCTTCGCGCGCGCTCTGGCCGCGCTGGCAGAAAAGAAACAAGGCGAAGAAACCGCTGCGTAACGCACTTCGGCTGAGCGTGATTGATCGCTGGCTGTATCCGAATTCAATTTAGGAGTATTTCAAATGGCAATCGCAAAAGAAGACATCCTCGAAGCGGTAAGCTCGATGTCGGTTCTGGAACTGAACGAGCTGGTTAAGGCGTTCGAAGAAAAGTTTGGCGTGTCGGCAGCTGCTGTTGCAGTGGCAGGCCCGGCAGGCGCAGCTGCGGCTGTGGCTGAAGAACAAACCGAATTCACGGTCAACCTGACGGAAGTCGGCGCGAACAAGGTTTCGGTCATTAAGGCTGTTCGTGAACTGACGGGTCTCGGCCTGAAGGAAGCGAAGGATCTGGTTGACGGTGCACCGAAGCCTGTTAAGGAAGCGGTACCGAAGGCTGCAGCTGAAGAAGCCAAGAAGAAGCTGGAAGAAGCCGGCGCGAAAGCTGAAATCAAGTAAGTTTCGGCGCGCTGTGCGAAGGCTGGCGGTTTTCCACCGCCGGCCTTTTTGTGCTTTGTGGGAACTACGTTTTTGCATGGATGATTCGGCAAGAACGTGACCCTAGAGGCCAAAGAAAACCGCCTTTCAGCAACATTGACCGGCGTTTCTCTTTGTCTTCTGAAGCGACTGCAGAAGGCAAGTTTGGTCGGGTAGCGGGCAACATAGGCATCCGCTGCCGTCAGCCAGCGGTTGGTAGCGGCCAACCACCAAGCTTCTAGGCTCGTTCAAGCCATCGGACGGCCATCGGGTCTCAGTCGGTGAACACTCGGGTTGTCTCATCAAGGTATCCTGCCTCGACAACAATGCCCGCCGTGATTCGGAGATCGTATGCAATATTCCTTCACCGAGAAGAAGCGTATTCGCAAGAGTTTCGCGAAGCGCCCCATCGTTCACCAAGTACCTTTCCTGCTGGCTACCCAGCTTGAATCATTCAGCACGTTTCTGCAAGCCGACACGTCTTCGACGCAACGCAAGCCGGAAGGCCTGCAAGCGGCGTTTACGTCCGTTTTCCCCATTGTTTCTCACAACGGCTTCGCCCGTCTAGAGTTCGTCAGCTACATGCTGTCGCCGCCGGCATTCAACATCAAGGAATGTCAGCAGCGCGGTTTGACGTACTGTTCGGCTCTGCGCGCCAAAGTACGCCTCGTGCTGCTCGACAAGGAATCGCCGAGCAAGCCGGTCGTCAAGGAAGTGAAGGAGCAGGAAGTGTACATGGGCGAAATTCCGCTCATGACGCCGACCGGTTCGTTCGTCATCAACGGCACGGAACGTGTAATCGTTTCGCAGTTGCACCGCTCGCCGGGCGTGTTCTTCGAACACGACAAGGGCAAGACGCATAGCTCGGGCAAGCTGCTGTTCTCGGCACGTATCATTCCTTACCGTGGTTCGTGGCTCGACTTCGAATTCGATCCGAAGGACGTGCTGTACTTCCGCGTTGACCGTCGCCGCAAGATGCCGGTCACGATCCTGTTGAAGGCCATTGGCCTTACGCCGGAACAGATCCTCGCAAACTTCTTCGTGTTCGACAATTTCACGCTGATGCCGGAAGGCGCGCAGATGGAATTCGTGCCGGAGCGTCTGCGTGGTGAAGTCGCGCGCTTCGATATCACGGACCGTGACGGTAACGTGATCGTCCAGAAGGACAAGCGGATCAACGCCAAGCACATTCGCGACCTCGAAAACGCGAAGACGAAATTCATCTCGGTTCCGGAAGACTATTTGCTCGGCCGCGTGCTGGCGAAGAACGTCGTCGACGGCGACACGGGTGAAGTCATCGCTAACGCGAATGACGAAATCACCGAGACCGTCCTCGAAAAGCTGCGCGAAGCGAAGATCAAGGACATCCAGACGCTCTACACGAACGACCTGGATCAAGGTCCGTATATCTCGTCGACGCTGCGCATTGACGAAACCGCGGACAAGATGGCCGCGCGCATCGCGATCTACCGCATGATGCGCCCGGGCGAGCCGCCGACAGAAGAAGCCGTCGAGGCGCTGTTCAATCGTCTGTTCTACAGCGAAGACGCATACGACCTGTCCAAGGTGGGTCGTATGAAGTTCAACCGGCGTGTCGGCCGCGACGAAATCGTCGGCCCGATGACGCTGCAGGACGACGACATCCTCGCGACGATCAAGATCCTGGTCGAACTGCGTAACGGCAAGGGCGAAGTGGACGACATTGACCACTTGGGCAATCGTCGTGTGCGTTGCGTCGGCGAACTGGCGGAGAACCAGTTCCGTGCGGGTCTCGTGCGTGTGGAACGTGCTGTGAAGGAACGCCTCGGCCAGGCCGAAAGCGAAAACCTGATGCCGCACGACCTGATCAACTCGAAGCCGATTTCTTCGGCCATTCGCGAGTTCTTCGGTTCGTCGCAGCTCTCGCAGTTCATGGACCAAACCAACCCGCTGTCGGAAATCACCCACAAGCGCCGCGTTTCGGCTCTTGGCCCGGGCGGTTTGACGCGTGAGCGCGCTGGCTTTGAAGTCCGCGACGTGCACCCGACCCACTATGGCCGCGTGTGCCCGATTGAAACGCCGGAAGGTCCGAACATTGGCCTGATCAACTCGCTGGCTCTGTACGCGCATCTGAACGAATACGGCTTCCTCGAAACGCCGTATCGCAAGGTGGTGGACAGCAAGGTGACCGATCAGATCGACTATTTGTCGGCGATCGAAGAAGGTCGTTACGTGATCGCTCAGGCGAACGCGGCAGTGGCTGCTGACGGCTCGCTGACCGACGAACTGGTGTCCTCGCGTGAAGCGGGCGAAACGCTGATGGTCACGCCGGACCGCATCCAGTACATGGACGTGGCGCCGTCGCAGATCGTTTCCGTGGCAGCCTCGCTGATTCCGTTCCTTGAGCACGATGACGCGAACCGCGCATTGATGGGTTCGAACATGCAGCGTCAGGCTGTACCGTGTCTGCGTCCTGAAAAGGCCGTGGTCGGTACCGGCATTGAACGCACGGTAGCAGTCGACTCGGGTACGACGGTTCAGGCATTCCGCGGTGGCATAGTGGATTACGTCGACGCAGGCCGTATGGTGATCCGCGTGAATGACGATGAAGCCGCTGATGGCGAAACCGGCGTGGACATCTATAACCTGATCAAGTACACGCGTTCGAACCAGAACACGAACATCAACCAGCGCCCGATCGTGAAGGTCGGCGACATCGTGTCGCGTGGCGACGTGCTGGCTGACGGCGCATCGACCGACCTCGGCGAACTGGCTCTCGGTCAGAACATGCTGGTCGCGTTCATGCCGTGGAACGGCTACAACTTCGAAGATTCGATCTTGATCTCGGAGAAGGTGGTTGCGGACGACCGTTATACGTCGATCCACATCGAAGAACTGAACGTCGTTGCTCGCGATACGAAGCTCGGACCGGAAGAAATCACGCGCGACATCTCGAACCTGGCTGAAGTGCAACTCGGCCGTCTCGATGAGTCGGGCATCGTCTATATCGGCGCTGAAGTCGAAGCAGGCGACGTGCTGGTCGGTAAGGTGACGCCGAAGGGCGAAACCCAGCTGACGCCGGAAGAAAAGCTGCTGCGCGCGATCTTCGGTGAGAAGGCTTCGGACGTGAAGGATACCTCGCTGCGCGTGCCGTCCGGCATGAGCGGCACGGTTATCGACGTGCAAGTGTTCACGCGTGAAGGCATCCAGCGCGACAAGCGCGCCCAGCAGATCATCGACGATGAACTGAAGCGCTATCGCCTCGACCTGAACGACCAGTTGCGTATCGTGGAAGGCGATGCATTCCAGCGTCTCGCTCGTATGCTGGACGGCAAGGTCGCGAACGGTGGACCGAAGAAGCTCGCGAAGGGCACGAAGATCGAACAGGCTTACCTGGAAGATCTCGACCACTATCACTGGTTCGACATCCGCCTCGCGGACGAAGAGGCAGCGGCGCAGCTCGAAGCCATCAAGGACTCGATCGAACAGAAGCGTCACCAGTTCGACCTCGCGTTCGAAGAAAAGCGCAAGAAGCTCACCCAGGGCGACGAACTGCCGCCAGGCGTACTGAAGATGGTCAAGGTGTACCTGGCAGTCAAGCGTCGCCTGCAGCCTGGTGACAAGATGGCCGGTCGTCACGGTAACAAGGGTGTGGTGTCGAAGATCGTTCCGATCGAAGACATGCCGTACATGGCCGATGGCCGTCCGGCTGACGTCGTGCTGAATCCGCTCGGCGTGCCGTCGCGGATGAACGTGGGTCAGGTTCTCGAAGTGCATCTGGGTTGGGCCGCGAAGGGTCTCGGCTGGCGTATCGGCGAAATGCTGCAGCGTCAGGCGAAGATTACTGAACTGCGCGAATTCCTGATCAAGATCTACAACGAGTCGGGCCGCGCTGAAGAGCTGGACAGCTTCACGGACGACGAAATCGTCGAACTGGCGAAGAACCTGCGCGAAGGCGTTCCGTTTGCGACGCCGGTGTTCGACGGTGCGACGGAAGAAGAAATGTCGCGCGCGCTGGATCTGGCCTTCCCGGACGACATCGCGAAGAACCTCGGCATGACGCCGTCGAAGAACCAGGTGCGTCTGTACGACGGCCGCACGGGCGAAATGTTCGAGCGCACGGTCACGGTCGGCTACATGCACTACCTGAAACTGCACCACTTGGTCGACGACAAGATGCACGCGCGTTCCACGGGCCCGTACTCGCTCGTGACGCAGCAGCCGTTGGGCGGTAAGGCGCAATTCGGTGGCCAGCGTTTCGGTGAAATGGAAGTGTGGGCGCTCGAAGCGTACGGCGCATCGTACGTGCTGCAGGAAATGCTGACGGTGAAGTCGGATGACGTGACTGGCCGGACCAAGGTCTATGAGAACCTGGTCAAGGGCGATCACGTGATCGATGCAGGCATGCCGGAATCCTTCAACGTGTTGGTGAAGGAAATCCGCTCGCTCGGTATCGATATCGACCTCGACCGCAACTAATCGGACTACGGAGAGAAGGCAATGAAAGCTCTGCTCGATCTATTCAAGCAAGTCCAACAAGAAGAAGTTTTTGACGCAATCAAGATCGGTCTGGCCTCGCCGGACAAGATCCGTTCGTGGTCGTTCGGTGAAGTGAAGAAGCCGGAAACCATCAACTACCGGACGTTCAAGCCGGAACGTGATGGTCTGTTCTGCGCGAAGATTTTCGGGCCGATCAAGGACTACGAATGCCTGTGCGGTAAGTACAAGCGCCTGAAGCATCGTGGCGTGATCTGCGAAAAGTGCGGCGTTGAAGTCACGCTGGCGAAGGTGCGTCGCGAACGGATGGGCCACATTGAACTGGCCTCGCCGGTTGCGCACATCTGGTTCCTGAAGTCGCTGCCGTCGCGTCTGGGCATGGTGCTCGACATGACGCTGCGCGACATCGAACGCGTGCTGTACTTCGAAGCGTACGTGGTGATCGACCCGGGCATGACGCCGCTGAAAGCGCGGCAGATCATGACCGAAGAGGATTACTACAACAAGGTCGAAGAGTACGGTGACGAATTCCGTGCCGAAATGGGCGCGGAAGGCGTGCGCGAACTGCTGCGCGCGATCAACATCGACGAGCAGGTCGAGATGCTGCGCACCGAACTCAAGAACACGGGTTCGGAAGCGAAGATCAAGAAGTACGCGAAGCGCCTGAAGGTGCTCGAGGCTTTCCAGCGTTCGGGCATCAAGCCTGACTGGATGGTGCTCGAAGTGCTGCCGGTGCTGCCGCCGGAACTGCGTCCGCTGGTGCCGCTGGACGGCGGCCGCTTCGCGACGTCGGACCTGAACGACCTGTATCGCCGCGTGATCAACCGTAACAACCGGTTGAAGCGTCTGCTCGAACTGAAGGCGCCTGAAATCATCGTCCGCAACGAAAAGCGGATGCTGCAGGAAGCCGTCGATTCGTTGCTCGATAACGGTCGCCGCGGTAAGGCCATGACCGGCGCGAACAAGCGTCCGCTGAAGTCGCTCGCTGACATGATCAAGGGTAAGGGCGGTCGTTTCCGTCAGAACTTGCTCGGTAAGCGCGTGGACTACTCGGGCCGTTCGGTGATCGTGGTCGGCCCGACGCTCAAGCTGCATCAGTGCGGTCTGCCGAAGCTGATGGCGCTCGAACTGTTCAAGCCGTTCATCTTCAACAAGCTCGAAGTGATGGGTGTCGCTACCACCATCAAGGCTGCGAAGAAGGAAGTCGAGAACCAGACCGCCGTGGTGTGGGACATCCTCGAAGAGGTGATCCGCGAGCATCCGGTCATGCTGAACCGTGCGCCGACGCTGCACCGTCTTGGCATTCAGGCTTTCGAGCCGGTGCTGATCGAAGGTAAGGCAATCCAGTTGCACCCGCTCGTTTGCGCGGCGTTCAACGCCGACTTCGACGGTGACCAGATGGCCGTGCACGTGCCGCTGTCGCTGGAAGCGCAGATGGAAGCGCGTACGCTGATGCTGGCGTCGAACAACGTCCTGTTCCCGGCCAACGGCGATCCGTCGATCGTGCCGTCGCAGGATATCGTGCTCGGCCTGTATTACGCGACCCGTGAAGCTGTGAACGGCAAGGGCGAAGGCCTGACGTTCACGGGCGTCTCGGAAGCGCTACGTGCGTACGAGAACAAGGAAGTCGAGCTGGCTTCGCGCGTCAACGTTCGGATCACCGAAATGGTCCACAACGAAGACAAGTCGGAAGGTGCGCCGGCATTCGTGCCGAAGATCACGCTGTATGCGACGACCGTCGGCCGTTCGATCCTGTCGGAAATTCTGCCGCCGGGCCTGCCGTTCTCGGTGCTGAACAAGCCGCTGAAGAAGAAGGAAATTTCGCGTCTGATCAACACCGCATTCCGCAAGTGCGGTCTGCGTGAAACGGTGATTTTCGCCGACCAGTTGATGCAGTCGGGTTTCCGTCTGGCAACGCGCGCCGGTATTTCGATCTGCGTGGACGACATGCTCGTGCCGCCGCAGAAGGAAACCATCGTCGGCGACGCCGCGAAGAAGGTGAAGGAATACGACCGTCAGTACATGTCGGGTCTCGTCACATCGCAAGAGCGCTACAACAACGTGGTCGACATCTGGTCGGCAACGTCGGAAGCGGTCGGCAAGGCGATGATGGAACAGCTGTCGACGGAGCCGGTGGTCGATCGCGACGGCAATCAGACGCGTCAAGAGTCGTTCAACTCCATCTACATGATGGCCGACTCGGGTGCTCGTGGTTCCGCAGTTCAGATTCGTCAGTTGGCCGGTATGCGTGGCCTGATGGCGAAGCCGGACGGCTCGATCATCGAGACGCCGATTACGGCGAACTTCCGCGAAGGCCTGAACGTGTTGCAGTACTTCATCTCGACCCACGGTGCACGTAAGGGTCTGG
Source organism: Paraburkholderia sp. GAS41 (assembly GCF_050436545.1). NCBI lineage: Bacteria > Pseudomonadati > Pseudomonadota > Betaproteobacteria > Burkholderiales > Burkholderiaceae > Paraburkholderia > Paraburkholderia sp. GAS41. The sequence continues at coordinate 141,063 of NZ_JBNDMK010000020.1, read as the reverse complement.
CTGATACGGCACTGAAGACGGCAAACTCGGGTTACCTGACGCGTCGTCTCGTCGACGTGACGCAGGATCTGGTGGTGGTCGAAGACGATTGCGGTACGTCGAACGGCGTCGCCATGAAGGCGTTGGTCGAAGGCGGTGAAGTGGTCGAAGCGCTGCGTGACCGGATCCTCGGTCGTGTGGCGGTGGCGGATGTCGTCAATCCGGAATCGCAGGAAACGCTGTACGAAGCCGGCACGTTGCTCGACGAAGATGCGGTTGAAGAAATCGAACGCCTCGGCATCGACGAAGTGCGCGTGCGCACGCCGCTGACTTGCGAAACGCGCTACGGTCTGTGCGCAGCCTGCTACGGCCGCGACCTGGGCCGCGGCTCGTCGGTCAACGTCGGCGAGGCAGTGGGCGTGATCGCTGCTCAGTCGATCGGCGAACCGGGCACGCAGCTGACGATGCGTACGTTCCACATCGGCGGCGCGGCATCGCGTGCGGCAGTGGCTTCGTCGGTTGAAGCCAAGTCGAATGGTACGGTCCGTTTCACGTCGACGATGCGTTACGTGACGAATGCGAAGGGCGAGCAGATCGTCATCTCGCGTTCGGGCGAAGCGATGATCACCGACGACCACGGTCGCGAGCGCGAACGTCACAAGGTGCCGTACGGCGCGACGCTGTTGCAACTGGACGGCGCGCAGATCAAGGCCGGCACGCAACTGGCGACGTGGGATCCGATGACGCGTCCGATCATCACCGAGTACGGTGGTACGGTGAAGTTCGAAAACGTCGAAGAAGGCGTGACGGTTGCCAAGCAGATCGACGACGTGACGGGTCTCTCGACGCTGGTCGTGATCGACGTGAAGCGCCGTGGTTCGCAAGCGTCGAAGACGGTGCGTCCGCAAGTCAAGCTGCTCGATGCAGCCGGCGAAGAAGTCAAGATCCCGAACACCGAGCATTCGGTGCAGATCGGCTTCCAGGTTGGCGCTCTGATCACCGTGAAGGACGGTCAGCAAGTGCAGGTTGGTGAAGTGCTCGCACGGATCCCGGTTGAATCGCAAAAAACGCGTGACATTACCGGTGGTCTGCCGCGTGTGGCCGAACTGTTCGAAGCGCGCTCGCCGAAGGACGCCGGCATTCTGGCGGAAGTCACGGGCACGACGTCGTTCGGTAAGGACACGAAGGGCAAGCAGCGTCTCGTTATCACGGACCTCGAAGGCAATCAGCACGAGTTCCTGATCGCGAAGGAAAAGCAGGTTCTGGTGCACGATGGTCAGGTCGTCAACAAGGGCGAAATGATTGTCGACGGGCCGGCTGATCCGCACGACATCCTGCGTTTGCAGGGCGTCGAAGCGCTGGCGCGCTACATCGTGGACGAAGTGCAGGACGTGTATCGTCTGCAGGGCGTGAAGATCAATGACAAGCACATTGAAGTGATCGTCCGTCAGATGCTGCGTCGTGTGCAGATCGTCGACAACGGTGACACGCGCTTCATCATGGGCGAACAGGTCGAGCGCTCGGATATGCTCGACGAAAACGACCGGATGGCTGCGGAAGACAAGATCCCGGCGACTTACGACAACGTGTTGCTCGGTATCACGAAGGCGTCGCTGTCGACCGATTCGTTCATCTCTGCGGCGTCGTTCCAGGAAACGACTCGCGTGCTGACCGAAGCGGCGATTATGGGCAAGCGCGACGATCTGCGTGGTCTGAAGGAAAACGTGATCGTCGGCCGTCTGATTCCGGCCGGTACGGGTCTCGCGTTCCACAAGGCACGCAAGAGCAAGGAACTGTCGGATCGCGAACGTTTCGACCAGATCGCAGCGGAAGAGTCGTTCGAATTCGGTACGCCGGAAACGCCGGCCGCCGAACAGCAGCACTCAGGCGAGTAAGCTCAGTTGCGTCAATCCAGGCGGCGTGAGCCGCTTGGGCTCAGCAGCTAGCGAGGCCGCTCAGTCACGACTGAGCGGCTTTTTTTTGCGCCGCTTTTTTCGCGCGTTCGTTCACGGATTGATAGGCCGATTGGCTAACGTTGACGGAAAGCGCAGGCGCAACGCGAATGCGTTGGTAAAATTCGTGTCACCGGCATCACGCTGCTTCTCTCAAATTCATGTCCCGTCCGCTTGAAATCCTCAACGAAGTATTCGGCTATCCCGCGTTCCGAGGGCAGCAGGGCGAAATTGTCGAGCACGTCGCCGGCGGTGGGGATTGCCTTGTGCTGATGCCGACGGGCGGCGGGAAATCGCTGTGTTACCAGATCCCGTCTCTCGTGCGGCGGGAAGCAGGGCTTGGCGCTGGCATTGTGGTGTCGCCCTTGATTGCGTTGATGCAGGATCAGGTCGCCGCGCTCAAGGAAGTCGGCGTGCGGGCGGCGTATCTGAATTCGACACTGTCCGGCCCCGAAGCCGCTGCAACGGAACGTGCGTTGCGCGAGGGCGAGATCGATCTTTTGTACGTCGCGCCGGAACGGTTGATGACGTCGCGCTTCCAGGAACTGCTGGAGCGCACGCGCATCGGCCTGTTTGCCATCGACGAAGCGCATTGCGTATCGCAATGGGGGCACGATTTCCGGCCCGAATATATTCAGCTGTCGGTGTTGCACGAACGGTTTCCAAACGTGCCGCGCATCGCCCTTACCGCGACGGCGGACGACATCACGCGTGACGAGATCATCCACCGGCTGGCGCTGGACGATGCGCGCGTGTTCGTGTCCAGTTTCGATCGTCCGAACATCCGTTATCGCATCGTCGAAAAGGACAATGCTCGCTCGCAACTGCTCGACTTCATTCGCGCTGAGCACACGAGGCCCGACGGCACGACCGATGCCGGCGTGGTTTATTGCCTGTCGCGTCGCAAGGTGGAAGAAACCGCGGAGTGGCTCAAAGAGAAAGGCATGCGTGCGCTGCCTTACCACGCGGGCATGGAGTTCGAAATCCGCCAGAAACATCAGGAGATGTTTCAGCGCGAAGAAGGCATCGTGATGTGCGCAACCATTGCCTTTGGTATGGGTATCGACAAGCCGGACGTGCGCTTTGTCGCTCACCTCGATTTGCCGAAGAGTGTGGAAGGCTATTACCAGGAAACCGGCCGCGCCGGCCGTGACGGCATGCCGGCCAACGCGTGGATGGCGTATGGTCTTGGCGATGTGGTTCAGCAGCGCAAGATGATCGACGAGTCCGATGCCGACGACGCACACAAGCGTGTGCAGACCGGCAAGCTCGATGCGCTGCTTGGTTTGTGCGAAGCGGCGACGTGTCGCCGCGTTCGCCTGCTCAATTATTTCGGCGAATCGAGCAAGCCGTGTGGCAATTGCGACACGTGCCTCGAGCCGCCTGACACGTGGGATGCGACGCGCGAGGCGCAAATGGCGCTGTCCTGCGTGTTCCGCGCGCAGCGTGCGAGCGGATTCCACTTTGGCGCCGGACATCTGATCGACATTCTGCGCGGCAATCGCAGCGAGAAAATTCTGCAACGCGGGCACGAGAAGTTGACCACCTTCGGCATTGGTGCCGCGTTGGGCGAGCCGGAATGGCGCGCCATCTTCCGTCAACTCGTGGCCTTCGGTTATCTGACGGTTGACCACGAGGGGTTCGGATCACTGGTGCTAACCGAGGCGAGCAAGGCGGTGCTCAAAAGCGAGCTGAACGTCACCATGCGCCGCTACGTGAAACCCACGCGTACGCGCCAGTCTTCCGGGCGCACCAGCGAGCGCGCCGATCCGACCATTGGCATGGGTCCGCGAGAACGGGCCCGCTGGGACCGGTTGCGCGCGTGGCGTACAGAGACGGCGAAGACCGATGGCGTGCCAGCGTACGTGATCTTCCACGACGCCACCCTGGCGGAAATTGCACGCAACGGTCCTGGCTCGATCGAGGACCTGCGCGGTATTCCGGGCATGGGGGCACGCAAACTCGACCGCTTCGGCTGGGAGTTGCTGGAAGTGGTGACCGCGGATTAGCCGTTGCCGGTCCCCAGGCGCGTCAACCCTTGCAACCTGTTGACTCGCTTAGCATTTTCGGAATATCATGCTAGGTTCCGGTTCTTGGAATGTCGTTGTGCGGGGTGAGTGTAAGGTCAGTTCGCACGGCGCCAATCGGATCCGGAAGTTCGATGCGCAATCGGTTCTGCTTTGCCCAGAAAGATTTGCGTCGATTTTGTTCAATTTCAGGAATAAACAATGCCAACCATCAATCAACTGGTTCGCAAAGGCCGCGCTTCGGAAACAGTGAAGAGCAAGAGCCCGGCTTTGCAGGACTGCCCCCAGCGTCGCGGTGTGTGCACTCGCGTGTACACCACGACGCCGAAGAAGCCGAACTCGGCACTTCGTAAGGTCGCCAAGGTGCGCCTGACGAACGGCTTCGAAGTCATTTCGTACATCGGTGGTGAAGGCCACAACCTGCAGGAACACTCGGTCGTGCTGATTCGCGGCGGTCGTGTGAAAGACTTGCCGGGTGTGCGTTACCACATGGTTCGCGGCTCGCTGGATACCCAGGGCGTCAAGGATCGTAAGCAAGCTCGCTCGAAGTACGGTGCAAAGCGTGCCAAGGCTGGCAAGTAATTAGCCGGTCGAGTAGTTTCAGGTCGCCTGCATGGGCGGTATTAGCGGTGGTGCCGGAATCGCCGGTGCTGTCGAGTAAGTGGTCACCCGACCAGGCTGGTAAGTCGTTAGAGATGAATCGGGTTAGTTGGTGGCCGCGGAGCTAAACACAGCTCCAACTGAAAAGTTAAAGGAAGAAACATGCCGCGTCGTCGCGAAGTCCCCAAGCGGGAAGTGTTGCCGGATCCGAAGTTCGGTAACGTAGATGTAGCCAAGTTCATGAACGTTCTGATGCTCTCCGGCAAGAAGTCAGTTGCCGAGCGTATCGTGTACGGCGCTTTTGAACAGATCCAGACCAAGGGTGGCAAGGACCCGCTGGAAGTGTTCACGGTAGCGCTCAACAACGTGAAGCCGGTGGTCGAAGTGAAGAGCCGTCGCGTTGGTGGTGCGAACTATCAGGTTCCGGTTGAAGTGCGTCCGTCGCGTCGTATGGCATTGGCGATGCGTTGGTTGCGTGAGGCTGCGAAGAAGCGTAGCGAGAAGTCGATGGCCCTGCGCCTGGCAGGTGAACTCTCCGAAGCGGCCGAAGGCCGTGGCGGCGCGATGAAGAAGCGCGACGAAGTTCACCGGATGGCAGAAGCCAACAAGGCGTTCTCGCACTTCCGTTTCTAAGCTTTCCCACCCCCGGGTTAGCAGCAGAAATCGGCAAGAAATTCCGGGCGGGTGCGCTTATAAAGCGCCTCGCCCGTTTGTGTTACAGCGCGATGGGTATTTCTCGCATCGCGTTATCCCCATAGAGGATCAAAGTGGCTCGCAAGACACCTATCGAGCGCTACCGCAACATCGGTATTAGCGCTCACATCGACGCCGGCAAAACGACGACGACCGAGCGCATTCTGTTCTACACCGGCGTGAACCATAAGATTGGCGAAGTTCACGACGGCGCTGCCACCATGGACTGGATGGAGCAGGAGCAGGAACGCGGCATTACCATCACGTCCGCTGCAACCACGGCCTTCTGGAAAGGTATGGCCGGCGACCGCGCTGAGCACCGTATCAACATCATCGACACCCCGGGCCACGTTGACTTCACGATTGAAGTCGAGCGCTCGATGCGCGTGCTCGACGGTGCGTGCATGGTTTACTGTGCAGTGGGCGGCGTGCAGCCCCAGTCGGAAACCGTGTGGCGCCAGGCCAACAAGTACAAGGTTCCCCGTCTCGCGTTCATCAACAAGATGGACCGTACCGGCGCGAACTTCTTCAAGGTCTACGACCAGCTCAAGCTGCGTCTGAAGGCCAACCCGGTTCCGGTCGTGGTGCCTATCGGCGCTGAAGAAACGTTCACGGGCGTGGTCGATCTGCTGAAGATGAAGGCGATCATTTGGGACGACGCGTCCCAGGGCACCAAGTTCTCGTACGAAGAAATTCCGGCAGAACTCGTCGACTCGTGCAACGAATGGCGCGAAAAGATGGTCGAAGCTGCGGCTGAGTCGAACGAAGAACTGATGAACAAGTACCTCGAAGAGGGCGAACTGTCCGAAGAGGAAATCGTCAAGGGTCTGCGCGACCGTACGATCGCTTGCGAAATTCAGCCGATGCTGTGCGGTACGGCATTCAAGAACAAGGGCGTGCAACGGATGCTGGACGCCGTGCTCGATTTCCTGCCGTCGCCGATCGACATCCCGCCGGTTACCGGCGAGCTGGAAAACGGTGAGAAGGGTGAGCGCCGCGCTGCTGACGACGAAAAGTTCTCGGCATTAGCATTCAAGATCATGACCGACCCGTTCGTCGGCCAGCTGATTTTCTTCCGTGTGTACTCGGGTGTGGTGAATTCGGGCGACACGGTGCTGAATGCGACGAAGGACAAGAAGGAACGTCTGGGTCGTATTCTGCAGATGCACGCAAACCAGCGCGAAGAAATCAAGGAAGTGCGCGCGGGCGACATCGCCGCTGCGGTCGGCCTGAAGGATGCAACGACCGGCGACACGCTGTGCGATCCGCAAAGCCCGATCGTGCTGGAACGCATGATTTTCCCGGAACCGGTGATTTCGCAGGCTGTTGAGCCGAAGACGAAGCCCGACCAGGAGAAAATGGGTCTGGCGCTGAACCGTCTGGCTCAGGAAGATCCGTCGTTCCGCGTGCAAACGGACGAAGAATCGGGTCAAACCATTATTTCGGGCATGGGCGAGCTCCACCTCGAAATTCTGGTTGACCGGATGAAGCGTGAATTCGGCGTCGAAGCAACGGTTGGCAAGCCGCAGGTTGCCTACCGCGAAACGATCCGCGGCAAGGCGGAAGACGTTGACGGTAAGTTCGTCAAGCAGTCGGGTGGTCGCGGCCAGTACGGCCACGCGGTCATCACGCTCGAGCCGAACGAACAAGGCAAGGGCTACGAGTTCCTGGACGAAATCAAGGGCGGTGTGATTCCGCGTGAATACATTCCGGCAGTCGACAAGGGTATCCAGGAAACGCTGAAGGCTGGCGTGCTGGCAGGCTTCCCGGTCGTTGACGTGAAGGTTCACCTGACGTTCGGTTCGTACCACGATGTTGACTCGAACGAAAACGCGTTCCGCATGGCCGGATCGATGGCGTTCAAGGAAGCAATGCGCAAGGCGAACCCGGTCATCCTCGAACCGATGATGGCTGTGGAGGTCGAAACGCCGGAAGACTACATGGGCAACGTGATGGGCGATTTGTCGGGCCGTCGCGGTATTGTCCAGGGCATGGAAGACATGATTGGCGGTGGCAAGATCGTTCGCGCCGAAGTGCCGCTGTCGGAAATGTTCGGCTACTCCACTTCGCTGCGTTCGCTGAGCCAAGGTCGTGCAACGTACACGATGGAGTTCAAGCATTACTCGGAAGCACCGCGCAACGTGTCGGAAGCAATCATCAACGCGAAGTCGAAGTAAGCGCGCGGCAAGTCAATCAACGATTAACTTTTTGAAAGAAGAGAAACATGGCTAAAGGTAAATTCGAACGGACCAAGCCGCACGTGAACGTCGGCACGATCGGTCACGTTGACCACGGCAAGACCACGCTGACGGCAGCGATCACGACGGTGCTGACCGCGAAGTTCGGCGGCGAAGCGAAGGCGTATGACCAGATCGACGCGGCGCCGGAAGAAAAGGCGCGCGGCATCACGATCAACACCGCGCACGTCGAGTACGAAACGGCGAACCGCCACTACGCACACGTCGACTGCCCGGGCCACGCTGACTATGTGAAGAACATGATCACGGGCGCGGCACAGATGGACGGCGCAATCCTGGTGTGCTCGGCCGCTGACGGCCCGATGCCGCAAACGCGTGAGCACATCCTGCTGGCGCGTCAGGTTGGCGTTCCGTACATCATCGTGTTCCTGAACAAGTGCGACATGGTGGACGACGCTGAGCTGCTGGAACTGGTCGAGATGGAAGTTCGCGAACTCCTGTCGAAGTACGACTTCCCGGGCGACGATACGCCGATCATCAAGGGTTCGGCCAAGCTGGCGCTGGAAGGCGACAAGGGCGAGCTGGGTGAAGTGGCAATCATGAACCTGGCCGACGCGCTGGACACGTACATCCCGACGCCGGAGCGCGCAGTTGACGGTGCGTTCCTGATGCCGGTGGAAGACGTGTTCTCGATCTCGGGTCGTGGCACGGTGGTGACGGGTCGCGTTGAGCGTGGCGTGGTGAAGGTCGGTGAGGAAATCGAAATTGTCGGTATCAAGCCGACGGTGAAGACGACCTGCACGGGCGTGGAAATGTTCCGCAAGCTGCTGGACCAGGGTCAGGCAGGCGACAACGTGGGTATCCTGCTGCGCGGCACGAAGCGTGAAGACGTGGAGCGTGGCCAGGTTCTGGCGAAGCCGGGTTCGATCAACCCGCACACGCACTTCACGGCTGAAGTGTACGTGCTGAGCAAGGACGAAGGCGGTCGTCACACGCCGTTCTTCAACAACTACCGTCCGCAGTTCTACTTCCGTACGACGGACGTGACGGGCTCGATTGAGCTGCCGAAGGATAAGGAAATGGTCATGCCGGGCGACAACGTGTCGATCACGGTGAAGTTGATCAACCCGATCGCGATGGAAGAAGGTCTGCGTTTCGCTATCCGCGAAGGTGGTCGTACCGTCGGCGCAGGTGTCGTTGCCAAGATTCTCGAGTAAAATCGAGGGTTCGAGGTTGCAGTAAATGGTACCCGGGATCGGGTACTCGCCCTCAGCGGGCGCCCGATCCTACGTTCTTTTTATATTTGGCGGTGCAATATCGCCTCGCTCTTTCCAAGGAATTGTCATGCAGAACCAGAAAATCCGCATTCGTCTGAAGGCTTTCGACTATCGCCTGATCGATCAATCGGCAGCTGAGATCGTCGACACGGCGAAGCGGACTGGCGCAATCGTTCGTGGTCCGGTGCCCCTGCCGACCCGCATTCAGCGTTTCGACATCCTGCGTTCGCCGCACGTCAACAAGACGTCGCGCGACCAGCTCGAAATTCGCACGCACCAACGCCTGATGGACATCGTCGATCCGACGGACAAGACCGTCGACGCACTGATGAAGCTCGATCTGCCGGCTGGTGTGGACGTGGAAATCAAGCTGCAATAAGGCTTTGCGGCGATGCCCGGTCTGCCGGGCGTCGCTAAGTCATTGATTGCTTGCGGAAAACGAAAAGCCTCGCTATAATAGTGGGCTTTTCGCGCATTTGCGCAAAAAAGTCGGCGTGTTTCGGTTTGAAAAACGCCGGCATTTTGTAAATTAGCCCCGACCAATCGCAGTCGGGAATGGAGAAAACGATGAGCCTTGGACTCGTAGGTCGCAAGGTTGGCATGACCCGTATCTTTACGGCTGAAGGGGATTCGATTCCCGTCACCGTTCTGGACGTGTCCGACAACCGCGTGACGCAGATCAAGACTGTGGAAACCGACGGCTACACAGCCGTGCAGGTTGCATTCGGTACGCGCCGTGCATCGCGCGTGACGAAGCCGCTGGCGGGTCATCTCGCCAAAGCCGGTGTGCAAGCCGGTGAAATCCTCAAAGAATTCCAGGTTGATGCCGCTAAGGCTGCCGAGCTGTCGAACGGCGCCGTCGTGGGTCCCGACCTGTTCGAAGTGGGCCAGAAGGTCGACGTGCAAGGCGTGTCGATCGGTAAGGGCTACGCCGGTACCATCAAGCGTTACAACTTCGCATCTGGCCGTGCATCGCACGGTAACTCGCGCTCGCACAACGTGCCGGGTTCGATCGGTATGGCGCAGGATCCGGGTCGTGTTTTCCCGGGTAAGCGCATGACCGGTCACATGGGTGACGATACGGTAACCGTGCAAAACCTCGAAATCGCTCGTATCGACGCCGACCGCAAGCTGTTGCTGGTCAAGGGTGCCGTGCCGGGTGCTAAGGGCGGCAAGGTTTTCGTGACGCCGGCCGTGAAGACGCGCGCCGTGAAAGGAGCGAAATAATGGAACTTAAGCTCCTGAATGCCAATGGTCAGGAAGGCGCAGCTGTTAGCGCGTCGGACGTCGTGTTCGGCCGTGATTACAACGAAGCCCTGATTCACCAGGTTGTGGTGGCCTACCAGGCTAACGCACGTAGCGGTAACCGCGCGCAGAAGGATCGTGAGCAAGTCAAGCACACGACCAAGAAGCCGTGGCGTCAAAAGGGTACGGGTCGCGCCCGTGCCGGTATGTCGTCGAGCCCGTTGTGGCGCGGCGGTGGCCGTATCTTCCCGAATTCGCCGGAAGAAAACTTTTCGCACAAGGTTAACAAGAAGATGCATCGCGCAGGTCTCTGCTCGATCTTCTCGCAGCTGGCTCGCGAAGGCCGCATCTCGGTGGTTGACGAGCTGACGCTCGAAGCGCCGAAGACGAAGCTGCTGGCCGAAAAATTCAAGGCGATGGGTCTCGAATCCGTGCTGGTGATTACCGACACGGTTGACGAAAACCTGTACCTCGCGTCGCGCAACCTCGCCCATGTGGCAGTTGTCGAGCCGCGTTACGCCGACCCGCTGTCGCTGATCTACTTCAAGAAGATCCTGATCACGAAGGCTGCGGTCGCCCAGATCGAGGAGTTGCTGTCATGAGCGAGATTCGCAAGAACGATCATCGTTTGATGCAGGTCCTGCTCGCGCCGGTGATCTCCGAAAAGGCGACGCTGGTGGCCGACAAGAACGAGCAGGTTGTGTTCGAAGTCGCGCCGGATGCCACGAAGCAGGAAGTGAAGGCCGCTGTTGAGCTGATGTTCAAGGTGGAAGTCGATTCCGTCAATGTGCTGGTCTCGAAGGGCAAGGCAAAGCGCTTTGGTCGCTTCATGGGCAAGCGCAAGGACGTGAAGAAGGCCTACGTCTGCCTGAAGCCCGGTCAGGAAATCAACTTTGAAGCGGAGGCCAAGTAATCATGGCAATCGTTAAAGTTAAGCCGACTTCGCCGGGTCGCCGTGCGATGGTCAAGGTGGTTAACAAGGAACTGCATAAGGGCAAGCCGTACGCACCGCTGCTCGATTCGCAGTCTTCGACCGCCGGCCGTAACAACAACGGCCACATCACCACGCGCCATAAGGGCGGTGGTCACAAGCATCACTACCGTGTCGTCGATTTCCGTCGCAATAAGGACGGCATTGCGGCAAAGGTCGAGCGTCTTGAGTACGATCCGAACCGTAGCGCGAACATCGCGCTGGTTCTGTACGCAGACGGCGAGCGCAAGTACATCATTGCTCCGAAGGGTGTGACGGTTGGCCAGCAGTTGATGTCCGGTTCGGAAGCCCCGATCCGCGCAGGCAACACGCTACCGATCCGCAACATTCCGGTCGGTACGACGATCCATTGCATCGAAATGCTGCCGGGCAAGGGCGCGCAAATGGCGCGTTCGGCTGGCACGTCGGCGATGCTGCTGGCTCGCGAAGGCATCTACGCACAGGTCCGCCTGCGCTCCGGTGAAATCCGCCGCGTTCACGTTGAATGCCGCGCGACGATTGGTGAAGTTGGCAACGAAGAGCATAGCCTCCGTCAAATCGGTAAGGCTGGCGCAAACCGCTGGCGCGGTATCCGCCCGACGGTGCGTGGCGTTGCAATGAACCCGGTCGATCACCCGCACGGTGGTGGTGAAGGCAAGACGGCTGCAGGTCGCGACCCGGTGAGCCCGTGGGGCACGCCGACGAAGGGTTATCGTACCCGCAGCAACAAGCGCACGACGAGCATGATCGTCCAGCGCCGTCACAAGCGTTAAGGAGTAGGCAATGGCACGTTCTGTAAAAAAAGGTCCGTTCTGCGACGCCCATTTGCTGAAGAAAGTTGAGGCGGCTGCAGCTTCGCGTGACAAGAAGCCGATCAAGACATGGTCGCGTCGTTCCACGATTCTGCCGGATTTCATCGGTCTGACGATTGCTGTGCACAACGGCCGTCAACACGTTCCGGTGTACATCTCGGAAAACATGGTCGGCCACAAGCTTGGCGAGTTCGCATTGACCCGGACGTTCAAGGGTCACGCGGCCGACAAGAAGGCTAAGAAATAAGGGGCTCATGATGGAAGTGAAAGCAATTCATCGCGGTGCCCGCATCTCGGCGCAGAAAACGCGCCTTGTGGCTGACCAGATCCGCGGTTTGCCGGTCGACAAGGCGCTGAACGTTCTGACGTTCTCGCCGAAGAAGGCTGCGGGAATCGTGAAAAAGGTCGTGCTGTCGGCGATCGCGAATGCGGAGCACAACGAAGGCGCCGATATCGATGAGCTCAAGATTACGAGCATCTACATCGACAAGGCTGCCTCGCTCAAGCGTTTTACTGCGCGCGCTAAAGGCCGTGGTAACCGCATTGAGAAGCAATCCTGTCACATCACTGTGACGGTCGGGAACTAAGGGGTCATACGATGGGACAGAAAATTCATCCGACTGGCTTCCGTTTGGCCGTCAGCCGCAATTGGGCGTCGCGTTGGTACGCGAACAACAACAATTTTGCGGCGATGTTGCAGGAAGACATCGGTGTTCGTGAATACCTGAAGAAGAAGCTGAAGAACGCTTCGGTTGGTCGCGTCGTTATCGAGCGTCCGGCGAAGAACGCGCGCATCACGATTTACAGCTCGCGTCCGGGTGTGGTCATCGGTAAGAAAGGCGAGGATATCGAACTGCTGAAGTCGGAACTGCAACGCCGCATGGGCGTTCCGGTCCACGTCAACATCGAAGAAATCCGCAAGCCGGAAACCGATGCGCAACTGATCGCCGATTCGATCACGCAACAGCTCGAGCGCCGGATTATGTTCCGCCGCGCGATGAAGCGTGCGATGCAAAACGCAATGCGTCTGGGTGCTCAAGGCATCAAGATCATGAGCGCTGGCCGTCTGAATGGCATCGAAATTGCCCGTACGGAGTGGTACCGCGAAGGTCGCGTACCTCTTCACACGCTGCGCGCTGACATCGACTACGCAACTTCGGAAGCGAAGACGACGTACGGCATCATCGGCGTGAAGGTGTGGGTCTACAAGGGTGATACGCTCGGCCGCAACGACGCACCGGTGGTTGAAGAAGTCGCCGAAGAAAAGCGTCCGCGCCGTAACGCACGTCCGGGTGGTGATCGCCGTCCGCGTCGCGATGGTGAAGGTGGCGGTCCGGCAGGTGCACGCCGTGGCGCCCCCCGTCGTGCTGGCGGTGACGGGAAGACTGGAGAATAACGATGCTGCAACCGAAACGCAGAAAGTATCGCAAAGAGCAGAAGGGTCGTAACACCGGCATCGCTACCCGCGGCAACGCGGTGTCGTTCGGTGAATACGGTCTGAAGGCTATCGGTCGTGGTCGTTTGACCGCGCGCCAGATTGAAGCGGCGCGTCGTGCAATGACCCGTCACATCAAGCGTGGTGGCCGTATCTGGATCCGCATCTTCCCGGACAAGCCGATCTCGCACAAGCCGGCTGAAGTACGTATGGGTAACGGTAAAGGTAACCCTGAGTACTACGTCGCAGAGATTCAACCGGGCAAGATGCTGTACGAAATGGACGGCGTAACCGAAGAACTGGCACGCGAAGCGTTCCGTCTGGCTGCAGCGAAGCTGCCGCTCAAGACGACCGTTATCGTTCGTCAGCTCGGCGCCTAAGGAGCAAATGATGAAGGCTTCCGAACTTCACCAGAAAGATCAGGCCGCGCTCAACAAGGAGCTGTCGGACCTGTTGAAGGCGCAATTCGGCCTGCGCATGCAACTCGCGACCCAGCAGCTCACGAACACGAGCCAGCTGAAGAAGGTTCGTCGCGATATCGCGCGTGTGCGGACCGTCCTGACTGAGAAGGCGAACCAGAAATGAACGATAGCGTAAAAACCTCGCTCAAGCGGACGCTGGTCGGCAAGGTCGTCAGCAACAAGATGGACAAGACGGTCACCGTGCTGGTTGAGCACCGCGTGAAGCACCCGATCTACGGCAAGTACGTTGTGCGTTCGAAGAAATACCATGCGCACGACGACGCGAACACGTACAACGAGGGCGACCTCGTTGAAATCCAGGAAACGCGTCCGATTTCTAAGACGAAAGCTTGGGTTGTGGCTCGCCTGGTTGAGGCTGCTCGCGTCATCTGACGCAACAAGTTGTAGAAGTAGTTGAGTTCGCAGTAAGTTTCGCTTGCAAGACCGGGATTATTTGTTATAATCTCGGTCTTCCCTCTTTGTGGGAGCCCCGTCGCGGGCGAAGTTGGTGGGGGAAGCGGTTCAGGCGCCAGTCTGTTCCGAAGGATTCACCGGATTGCGATGGCGGGTTTCGTTTGCCGTCGCTGCTGTTCTAACCCAAGCAGCCGATTGGCTGACGGGACCAAGACTGACCGGGTGCGCCATGGTGGTGTGACCGGATTAAGTTGGGAAAGATAAACCATGATCCAGACCGAAACTCGGCTTGAAGTGGCCGACAACACGGGTGCGCGTGAAGTCATGTGCATCAAGGTGCTCGGCGGCTCGAAGCGTCGTTATGCCAGCATTGGCGACATCATCAAGGTGACCGTCAAAGAAGCAACGCCGCGCGGGCGCGTGAAGAAAGGCGAAATTTATAACGCCGTGGTGGTTCGCACCGCCAAGGGCGTTCGTCGTCAAGACGGTTCGCTGATCAAGTTCGATGGCAACGCCGCTGTGTTGTTGAATGCCAAGCTCGAACCTATTGGCACCCGTATTTTCGGGCCTGTCACGCGCGAGTTGCGTAGCGAACGATTTATGAAGATCGTTTCGCTGGCACCGGAAGTGCTGTAAGGAGTCGCGATGAACAAGATTCGCAAAGGTGACGAAGTTATCGTCATCACCGGCAAGGACAAGGGCAAGCGCGGCATCGTGCTGTCCGTTGGCGAGAACCATGTGACGGTCGAGGGTATCAACCTCGTCAAGAAGCATGTCAAGCCAAACCCGATGAAGGGTACGACGGGCGGCGTGGAAGCCAAGACGATGCCGCTGCAAATTTCGAACGTCGCATTGGTCGACGCGAATGGCAAGGCATCGCGTGTAGGCATCAAGGTCGAAGGAGACAAGAAAGTCCGTTTCCTTAAGACGACCGGTGCTGAGCTGAGCGCCTGACGCTGCGGAGTAATAAAATGGCTCGTTTGCAAGAGTTTTACAAAGAAAAGGTTGTACCCGGCCTCATCGAGAAGTTCGGTTACAAGTCCGTGATGGAAGTGCCGCGCATCACCAAGATCACCCTGAACATGGGTCTTGGCGAAGCGGTTGCTGACAAGAAGATCATCGAAAACGCCGTTGGCGACCTGACGAAAATCGCAGGCCAGAAGCCGGTGATCACGAAGGCACGCAAGGCAATCGCTGGCTTCAAGATCCGTCAGGGCTACCCGATCGGTGCAATGGTCACATTGCGTGGTCAGGCGATGTACGAATTTCTGGACCGTTTCGTGACGGTTGCGCTCCCCCGTGTGCGTGACTTCCGTGGCGTCTCGGGTCGTGCGTTCGATGGTCGCGGCAATTACAACATCGGTGTGAAAGAGCAGATCATTTTCCCCGAAATCGACTACGACAAGATCGACGCACTGCGTGGGCTGAACATCAGCATCACGACGACTGCGAAGACCGACGACGAAGCAAAGGCTCTGCTCGCCAGCTTCAAGTTCCCGTTCAGAAACTGAGGTTACCGTGGCTAAACTGGCACTGATCGAACGTGAAAAGAAGCGTGCTCGCCTCGCTGCAAAGTACGCTCCCAAGCGTAACGAGTTGAAGGCGATCATTGGCGATATGAGCAAGTCGGACGAAGAGCACTACGCAGCCCGTCTTGAACTGCAACAACTGCCGCGCAACTCTAATCCGACCCGTAAGCGCAACCGTTGCGCAATTACTGGTCGCCCACGTGGCACGTTCCGTAAATTCGGGCTGGCGCGTAACAAGATTCGCGAAATCGCGTTCCGCGGCGAGATCCCTGGCCTGACCAAGGCGAGCTGGTAATAGGAGAAACGTAAATGAGCATGAGTGATCCTATCGCCGATATGCTGACTCGCATCCGCAATGCGCAGATGGTTGAGAAGGTTTCGGTGCAAATGCCCTCGTCGAAAGTGAAGGTTGCGATCGCGCAGGTCCTGAAGGACGAAGGCTATATCGACGATTTCGCAGTGAAGTCTGAAGGTGCGAAGTCGGAATTGAACATCGTGTTGAAGTACTACGCTGGCCGTCCGGTGATCGAGCGCATTGAACGCGTCTCGAAGCCTGGTCTGCGTGTGTACCGCGGCCGTAACGACATCCCCGTGGTCATGAATGGCCTCGGCGTGGCAATCGTGTCGACGCCGAAGGGCGTGATGACGGACCGCAAGGCGCGCGCTACGGGCGTTGGCGGCGAAGTCATCTGCTACGTCGCTTAAGGCCGAAAGGAGAGAAACATGTCTCGAGTAGGTAAAAGCCCGATCGCGCTGCAAGGCGCAGAAGTGGCCCTGAGCGACGAACGCATCACCGTCAAGGGTCCACTGGGCACGATTACGCAAGCTGCAAACCGCCTCGTGAAAGTGGTGAACGACAACGGCACGCTGAAGTTCGAGCCCGTTGACGAAAGCCGTGAGGCGAACGCGATGTCGGGCACGATGCGCGCACTCGTTGCGAACATGGTGAACGGCGTGACGAAGGGTTTCGAGCGCAAGCTGACGCTGGTTGGCGTCGGTTACCGCGCACAAGCGCAAGGCGACAAGCTGAACCTGTCGCTGGGTTTCTCGCACCCCGTGGTGCACCAGATGCCGGAAGGCGTCAAGGCTGAAACCCCGACGCAAACCGAAATCGTGATCAAGGGGATCAATAAGCAACAAGTTGGCCAGGTCGCTGCAGAAGTGCGCGGCTATCGCCCCCCGGAGCCCTACAAGGGCAAGGGTGTGCGTTACGCCAACGAGGTTGTGATCCTCAAAGAAACGAAGAAGAAGTAAGGGTGCGCAATCATGGATAAGACTCAATCTCGCCTGCGCCGCGCTCGTCAGACGCGTATCAAGATCGCTGAGCTGCAGGTCGCGCGTCTCGCCGTGCATCGCACGAACACGCACATTTATGCGCAAGTGTTCTCGCCGTGCGGCACCAAGGTGCTGGCCAGCGCGTCGACGCTCGAAGCCGAAGTGCGTGCTCAACTGGCTGATCAAACGGGCAAGGGCGGCAACGTCGCTGCTGCTACGCTGATCGGTAAGCGCATTGCAGAAAAGGCTAAGGCTGCCGGCATCGAATCCGTCGCCTTCGACCGTTCGGGTTTCCGTTACCACGGCCGCGTGAAAGCGCTGGCTGATGCGGCGCGCGAAGCCGGACTCAAGTTCTAAGGGAAGAATTCGTCATGGCAAAGATGCAAGCGAAAGTTCAGGCTGACGAACGCGACGACGGCCTGCGCGAAAAGATGATTTCGGTCAACCGCGTGACCAAGGTTGTGAAGGGCGGCCGGATTCTCGGTTTTGCCGCACTGACCGTGGTTGGCGACGGTGATGGCCGCGTCGGTATGGGCAAGGGCAAGGCAAAGGAAGTGCCGGTCGCTGTTCAGAAGGCGATGGAACAGGCCCGCCGCAACATGTTCAAGGTACCGCTCAAGAACGGTACCCTGCAACACGAAGTGCACGGTAAGCACGGCGCATCGATGGTCCTCCTCGCTCCGGCGAAGGACGGTACCGGCGTGATCGCTGGCGGTCCGATGCGCGCCGTGTTCGACGTGATGGGCGTGCAGAATGTGGTGGCCAAGAGCCACGGTTCGACGAACCCGTACAACCTCGTTCGTGCAACGCTCGACGGCCTGCGCAAGCAGTCCACGCCGGGCGACATCGCGGCGAAGCGTGGCAAGTCCGTCGAAGAAATTCTGGGCTAAAGGTGGACACCATGTCTGATAAAACTGTGAAGGTTCAGCTCGTCAAGAGCCTGATCGGGACCCGCGAAACGCACCGTGCTACGGTGCGTGGCTTGGGCCTGCGTCGACTCAACTCGGTTAGCGAGTTGCAAGACACGCCGGCTGTGCGCGGCATGATCAACAAGGTTTCGTACCTCGTTAAGGTCATCAGCTAAGCGGCTGACCCGGACTCAAGGAGTTGATAATGGAATTGAATAACCTGAAGCCGGCCGAAGGCTCGAAGCACGCAAAGCGTCGCGTGGGTCGTGGTATCGGTTCGGGCCTCGGCAAGACGGCTGGCCGTGGTCACAAGGGTCAAAAGTCGCGTTCGGGCGGCTTCCACAAGGTTGGCTTCGAAGGCGGTCAGATGCCGCTGCAACGTCGCCTGCCGAAGCGGGGCTTCACCTCGCTGACGAAGGAATTCGTCGGTGAAGTGCGTCTGTCGGATCTGGAAAAGCTGCCGGTCGACGAAATCGATCTGCTGGCCTTGAAGCAAGCCGGCCTGGTCGGTGAGCTGATCAAGAGCGCCAAGATCATCGCGACGGGCGAGCTGAAGCGCAAGATCGTTGTAAAGGGTCTGGGTGCGACGAAGGGTGCGCGCGCTGCGATTGAAGCAGCTGGCGGCTCCTTTGCCGAGTAACGTGCAAGTCGTTTGCCGTCACTAGCATTTGCATCGGAGAAGGTACTTGGCTAACAGCCCGAGTCTCGCAAAACCCGGTCGAAGCGCGGCGAAGTTTGGCGATCTGCGTCGGCGTGCAGTATTTCTGCTGCTGGCGCTGGTCGTCTACCGCATCGGCGCGCATATTCCGGTTCCGGGTATCGATCCGGACCAACTGGCAAAGCTGTTCCAAAGCCAGTCGGGTGGCATCCTTGGCATGTTCAACATGTTCTCGGGTGGCGCACTTTCGCGGTTCACGATTTTCGCGCTTGGGATCATGCCGTACATTTCGGCGTCGATCATCATGCAGTTGCTGGCGATCGTCTCGCCGCAAATGGAAGCGCTGAAGAAGGAAGGGCAGGCGGGGCAACGTAAGATCACGCAGTACACGCGAATCTTTACGGTCCTGCTGGCAACGTTCCAGGCGTTCGGCATTGCCGTCGCGCTTGAGAATCAGCCTGGCCTGGTGATCGATCCGGGTATGGTGTTCCGGCTGACAACGGTCGTAACGCTGGTGACCGGCACGA
Organism: Paraburkholderia sp. GAS41; assembly: GCF_050436545.1. Classification (NCBI taxonomy): domain Bacteria; kingdom Pseudomonadati; phylum Pseudomonadota; class Betaproteobacteria; order Burkholderiales; family Burkholderiaceae; genus Paraburkholderia; species Paraburkholderia sp. GAS41. Next base: position 122,103 of record NZ_JBNDMK010000020.1, on the reverse strand, counting down.
TGTTCCTGATGTGGCTGGGTGAGCAGATCACGGAACGCGGGCTTGGTAACGGTATCTCGATCATTATTTTCGGCGGGATTGCAGCGGGTTTCCCGAACGCAATCGGCGGTCTGTTCGAACTGGTGCGAACCGGTTCGATGGGTCCGGTCTCGGCGATTATCGTGGTTGCACTGATTGCTGCTGTGACGTATCTGGTGGTGTTCATTGAACGCGGCCAGCGCAAGATCCTCGTGAACTATGCGAAGCGGCAAGTCGGTAACAAGATTTACGGCGGGCAGTCGTCACATCTGCCGCTGAAGCTGAACATGTCGGGTGTGATTCCGCCGATCTTTGCATCGTCGATCATTCTCTTCCCGGCAACTATCCTGAACTGGTTTAGTTCGGGGTCGCGTAACAGCTGGTTCGCAGACACGCTGCACAACGTGGCTGAGGCACTTAAGCCTGGTCAACCGGTGTATGTGTTGTTGTACGCGTTGGCGATCGTCTTCTTCTGCTTCTTTTACACCGCACTGGTGTTTAACAGCAGGGAAACGGCCGACAACCTGAAGAAGAGCGGCGCTTTCGTCCCAGGTATTCGCCCGGGCGATCAGACGGCTCGATATATCGACCGCATCCTCACGCGTTTGACGCTGGCTGGTGCGATCTACATCGTGTTCGTGTGTCTGCTGCCCGAATTTCTGGTGCTGCGCTGGAACGTGCCGTTTTATTTTGGTGGAACGTCGCTGCTGATCATTGTCGTCGTCACAATGGATTTCATGGCGCAGGTGCAGTCGTACGTTATGTCGCAACAGTATGAATCGCTGCTGAAGAAAGCCAATTTCAAAGGCGGCGGCGTCCCGATGCGTTGAAAGGACTTATGGCCAAAGACGATGTGATCCAGATGCAGGGTGAAGTCATCGAGAACCTGCCTAATGCTACCTTCAGGGTGAAGCTGGAAAACGGCCATGTCGTATTGGGACACATATCCGGCAAGATGCGGATGCATTACATCCGAATCCTGCCGGGCGACAAGGTGACGGTTGAGTTGACGCCTTACGATCTGTCGCGTGCGCGGATCGTGTTCCGGGCGAAGTGATTTGAAAAAAGGGTAATATCATGAAAGTGATGGCATCGGTTAAGCGCATTTGCCGCAATTGCAAGATCATCAAGCGCAAGGGCGTTGTGCGCGTGATTTGCAGCTCTGATCCGCGCCACAAACAGCGTCAAGGCTGAACGCCGCGCTTTTGCTTGCGCTTTTTGTTTGAGGAAAAACAATGGCTCGTATCGCAGGGGTTAACATCCCGAATCACCAGCATACCGAAATTGGCCTGACGGCAATTTACGGTGTTGGCCGCACGCGCTCGCGCGACATTTGCGTCGCTGCTGGTGTGGCATTTTCGAAGAAGGTCAAGGACCTGAACGACGCAGACCTCGAAAAGCTGCGTGAAGAAGTCGGCAAGTTCATCGTTGAAGGCGATCTTCGCCGTGAAACGACGATGAACATCAAGCGGCTGATGGATCTCGGCTGCTATCGTGGCGTGCGTCACCGTAAGGGCTTGCCCCTGCGTGGCCAACGCACGCGTACGAATGCCCGTACGCGCAAGGGTCCGCGTCGTGCAGCGCAATCGCTGAAGAAGTAAGCGGAACTGACAGTTACAGGAAAACGTAATGGCTAAGGCTTCGAACAACTCCGCGGCGCAACGCGTTCGCAAGAAGGTCAAGAAGAACGTCGCCGAGGGCGTGGTTCACGTTCACGCGTCGTTCAACAACACCATCATCACGATCACCGATCGTCAAGGCAATGCACTTGCCTGGGCGACGTCGGGTGGTCAGGGCTTCAAGGGTTCGCGTAAATCGACCCCGTTTGCAGCCCAGGTGGCAGCCGAATCGGCTGGCCGCGTGGCGATGGAATACGGCGTAAAGAACCTCGAAGTGCGGATCAAGGGCCCGGGCCCTGGCCGTGAGTCCGCGGTGCGCGCGTTGCATGGTCTTGGCATCAAGATCACCGCGATCTCCGACGTGACGCCGGTGCCGCATAACGGCTGCCGTCCGCCGAAGCGTCGTCGTATCTAAGACGCTTGTTTCGCTAGCGCCTGTTGCCGCCGGGTTATGTGCCGGCGACGACGGGCTGCTTGCGTTATTGAATTGACTAAGCCCACCGTTCGACCCAAAGGGTTCGGACTAGCGTGAACGCGAGTTTGCGTGATCAATCATAGAAGGAATCAACGTGGCACGTTATATCGGCCCTAAGGCCAAGCTGTCCCGCCGTGAAGGCACTGACCTCTTCCTGAAGAGCGCCCGTCGTTCGCTCGCTGACAAGTGCAAGCTTGACAGCAAGCCTGGCCAGCATGGCCGCACCTCGGGTGCCCGTACGTCCGACTACGGCACGCAGCTGCGCGAAAAGCAAAAAGTGAAGCGCATCTACGGTGTGCTCGAACGCCAGTTCCGCCGTTACTTCGCTGAAGCTGACCGTCTCAAGGGCAACACGGGTGAAAACCTGCTGCAATTGCTCGAGTCGCGTCTCGACAACGTCGTGTATCGCATGGGCTTCGGCTCGACACGCGCTGAAGCGCGTCAGCTCGTGAGCCACAAGGCGATCGCGGTGAACGGCGTGGTGTCGAACATCCCGTCGATGCAAATTAAGGCGGGTGACGTAGTCGCTGTCCGCGAACAGTCGAAGAAGCAAGCGCGTATCGTCGAAGCGCTGTCGCTGGCTGAGCAAGGTGGTCTGGCAAGCTGGGTCGCTGTCGATTCGAAGAAGTTCGAAGGCACGTTCAAGTCGAAGCCGGAACGCAGCGATATCGCTGGCGATATCAACGAAAGCCTGATCGTCGAATTGTATTCGCGGTAATCGGATTGACGGCCGGGGCACCCTGATTGCGATGCGCAAGGGGGCGCCTCGGCTGTTTATTTTCAGGTTGTTACCGGTCAGCCTTATCGGTGTAACGAGCCGAGGGTATTGAAAAGGAAAACCTATGCAAACCAGTTTGTTGAAGCCCAAGATCATCGCTGTTGAATCGCTTGGTGAGAGCCACGCGAAAGTGGTCATGGAACCGTTTGAACGCGGTTACGGCCACACCTTGGGTAATGCGCTCCGGCGCGTGCTGCTGTCGTCGATGATCGGCTACGCGCCGACCGAAGTGACGATCGCAGGCGTTGTTCATGAGTATTCGACGCTCGACGGTGTGCAAGAGGACGTAGTCAACCTGCTGTTGAACCTGAAGGGCGTAGTGTTCAAGCTGCACAACCGTGACGAAGTGACGGTTACGCTGCGCAAGGAAGGCGAAGGCGTTGTTACTGCTGGCGATATCGAACTCGCGCACGACTGCGAAGTCATCAATCCGGATCACGTGATTGCGCATCTGTCGAAGGGCGGCAAGCTCGACGTGCAGATCAAGGTCGAAAAGGGCCGTGGTTATGTGCCGGGTAATGTGCGTCGTTACGGTGAAGAGTCGGCCAAGATCATCGGCCGTATCGTCCTGGACGCGTCGTTCTCGCCGGTTCGCCGCGTGAGCTACGCCGTTGAAAGCGCGCGCGTCGAGCAACGTACCGACCTCGACAAGCTCGTGATGAACATCGAAACCAACGGTGTGATTTCGCCGGAAGAAGCGATTCGCCAATCGGCGCGCATTCTGGTCGATCAGTTGTCGGTGTTCGCTGCTCTGGAAGGCACGGAAGCTACGGCTGAAGCGCCGTCGCGTGCGCCGCAGATCGATCCGATCCTGCTGCGTCCGGTGGATGATCTCGAACTCACGGTTCGCTCCGCGAACTGCCTTAAGGCCGAGAACATTTACTACATCGGCGACCTGATCCAGCGCACGGAAAACGAGTTGCTGAAGACGCCGAATCTGGGCCGCAAGTCGTTGAACGAAATCAAGGAAGTACTGGCGTCGCGTGGTTTGACGCTCGGCATGAGGCTCGAAAACTGGCCGCCGGCTGGGCTGGACAAGTAATCGGGTCGTCATCCGGGACGAAAGTCACCGCTGCATGACTGGCATAGACGCGGATTTTCCTTTAAAATCCGCGTCTTGCCTTTTTTCACTACCGGCCCGTGCACTTGCAACCCCCTGGGTTCGCCGAGCGCGATAGAAGAGCTGGACCAAAACTTTGAATCGAAGGAATTGAAATGCGTCACCGTCATGGTCTGCGGAAACTGAACCGCACGAGCAGCCACCGTCTGGCAATGCTCCGTAACATGTCCAACTCGTTGATCGAGCACGAAGTCATCAAGACGACGCTGCCGAAGGCGAAGGAACTCCGTAAAGTCGTCGAGCCGCTGATCACGCTCGGCAAGAAGCCGTCGCTGGCAAATCGTCGTCTGGCGTTCAACCGTCTGCGCGATCGTGACTCGGTCTCGAAGCTGTTCGACGTGCTGGGCCCGCGCTTTGCAAACCGTCCGGGTGGCTACCTGCGCATCCTGAAGTTCGGTTTCCGCGTTGGCGACAATGCACCGATGGCACTGGTCGAGTTGATGGACCGTCCGGAAGTCGAAGAAGTTGAAGTGCAAGAAGCTGAATAAGCTTCGTGCATCGGCGGAAAAGCCAGGCAAATGCCTGGCTTTTTTGTTTGCGGCGACGCCTGGCTGCACGGTAGCCGCAGGCCAGGCGACCGTCAGCGGTTAAGCAACTGCGGTGATACGATAGCGGCAACACTGTCCCACCTCGCCGGAGCGGTCTGTGAGTTCGAATGTGACGTTGATCCTGACAACGGTGCCCGACGCGGACACGGCGCAGAAGCTCGCAACTCAGGTGCTCGATGCACGTCTTGCTGCATGTGTCAGCCAGCAAGGCGTCGTGCACTCGACCTATCACTGGCAAGGCAAGCTCGAGTCAGCTGACGAGATTCAAGTCCTGTTCAAGACGAGTATTGCGCGGGCGCTCGAACTCGAGCAGTTCATCCAGAAGCACCATCCTTACGACACGCCTGAAATCCTCTGCTGGCAAGCCACCGCATCGGCGGCCTACGGCCAGTGGGTCATTGCTGAAACTCAACGCCCAGTTCATGTTTAACGCTCTGTATCGACGGGGGCGCGGTACGCTGCGCGCGGCCGCTCTGTTCGTCTCCTGCCTGCTGGTTATCCTGATGTCCGCCGGCGTGGCGCACGCTGACGACGATTTTCTCGATCCGGCCGTCGCCTTCAAGTTCAACGCCACTGAACAGCCCGGGGAAGTCGTCGTTCACTACAAGATTGCTGACGGCTACTACATGTATCGTGAGCGCTTTGCGTTCGCGACCCGCAACGGCACCGTGACGATCGGCGATCCGAAATTGCCCGCTGGTCACATCAAGTTCGATCAAACGTTCGGGAAAAATGTCGAGACTTACCGCAACGAATTGACGATCCACATTCCGGTGAAGCAGGCCGCAGGTCCGTTCGATCTGGCCGTGACGTCTCAGGGCTGCGCGGACGCGGGAATCTGCTATCCGCCAATGGAGCGCGTCTACCATGTCGAGGGCGCCGCACTGCACCCGGCGAGCGCGAGTCCTGCCCCGGCGACGGCGGTCGCACCGGCGACACCAAACGGCGCCGCCGATACGTCTTCATGGTACGAACGCACGACCAGCGCCGACTATGCGCAATCGCTGCTGCAAGGCGGCAGCTTCTTCGCGATCGTGGGTGTTTTCTTTGTCGTGGGCGCGGTGCTGAGTTTGCTGCCGTGTTCGTATCCAATGATCCCGATCCTGTCGGCAATCATCATCGGTGAAGGCGCGCGCGTCACGCGCGGGCGGGGCTTCGCGCTCTCGCTCGCGTATGTGATCGGGATGGCGCTGGTCTACACCGTACTCGGGGTCGCAGCCGCCTTGGTCGGCCAAAGCCTTGGCGCGTGGTTGCAGAATCCCTGGGTTTTGGGCGCATTCGGCGTGCTGCTGAGCGCGTTCGCCGTGACGCTCATCGCGGGTTACGACATCGCGTTGCCCCAACGCTGGCAGGACGGGGCGTCGCGTGCGTCGCAAGGGCGCTCTGGGGGCAAATTCGCGGCCGTGGCGGCGATGGGCGCGTTGTCGGCGTTGGTGGTTGGCGCGTGCATGACGGCGCCGCTATTCGCCGTCCTGGCGTTTATCGCGCACACTGGCAATGCCGCATTGGGCGGCGCCGCGCTGTTCTCGATGGGGATCGGCCTGGGCGTGCCCTTGCTGATCATCGGCCTCGGTGCCGGGACATTTCTACCGCGCGCCGGTGTCTGGATGGATGGAGTGAAGGTCTTTTTCGGCGTGGTGCTGCTCGCCGCCGCGCTGTGGATCGTCTGGCCGGTGCTGGGTCCGGTCGCGCAGATGCTGCTAAGCGCGCTATGGCTGCTGATCGCGGCGGCGGCGTTGGGCCTGTTCTCGCCTCCGGCGGGCCCGAGTTCGGTCTGGCGCCGGCTGGGCCGCGGGCTGGGCGTCGCGCTGACAATCTGGGCTGCGGTGCTGCTGGTGGGGCTTGCCGCCGGCTCGTCGGACCCGCTAAAGCCGCTCGCGGTACTTGCCGCGCGCAGCAGCAGTGGCGCCAGCGCGGCCGCAAGCCCGTCAGCCGGATCGGATACCACGTCAGCCGATAGCCTGACCTTTGCACCGGTGCGTTCGTCCACCCAACTCGATCAGGCCGTGAAAACCGCCGCCCAGCCAGCCATGCTGGACTTCTATGCCGACTGGTGCGTGAGCTGCAAGGAAATGGAGAAATTCACCTTCAGCGACCCGCGCGTGCATGCCCGGCTGCAGCAACTCAACCTGCTGCGCGCGGATGTCACGGCCAATAACCCGGATGACCAGGCGTTGCTGAAACGTTTCAAGCTTTTTGGGCCGCCGGGCATCATTTTTTTCGATCACAGCGGCGCCGAGGTGCTACGCGTGGTGGGCTACGAGTCGGCCGATACGTTCCTGCATAGTCTCGACCGGCTTTCCACGCCGCCCCAGTCGTAGCCGTGACGCCGTGTAACCGCGAGGCGCACTAGCGGCGCCTCGCAACCCACTACTTCTGCGCCCGCAAAATCCGCGCAGCATCCAGCGCGAAGTAGGTCAGCACGCCATCCGCGCCGGCCCGCTTGAACGCCAGCAGTGATTCCATCATCGCCTTGTCGTGATCGAGCCAGCCGTTCTGTGCCGCGGCTTTCAGCATGGCGTACTCACCGCTCACCTGATAGACGTACGTCGGAAAGCGGAATTCGTCCTTCACGCGCCGGAGGATATCCAGATACGGCATGCCCGGCTTGACCATCACCATGTCAGCGCCTTCCTCGATGTCCGCGCGCACTTCGCGCAGCGCCTCATCGGAGTTGGACGGGTCCATCTGGTAGGTCATCTTGTTGCTCTTGCCGAGGTTCGTCGCAGAACCGACGGCATCGCGAAATGGACCGTAGAACGCCGAGGCAAACTTGGCCGAATAGGCCATGATCCGCGTGTGGATGTGATCCTCACTCTCGAGCATCTCGCGGATCGCGCCAATACGCCCGTCCATCATGTCCGACGGCGCGACGATGTCGACACCCGCTTCGGCTTGCGAGCGCGCCTGCTCGACGAGAATATCGATGGTCGCGTCGTTGATGACATAGCCCGTTTCGTCGAGCACGCCGTCCTGGCCGTGGCTCGTGTACGGATCGAGCGCGACGTCGGTGAGCACGCCCAGGTCAGGGAAACGCTTCTTCAGTTCGCGGACGGCACGCGGAATCAGTCCCGCTTCATTGGTGGCCTCGCGGCCGTCCGGAGTCTTCAGCGACGGCTCGATCACCGGAAACAGCGACAGCACCGGCACGCCCAGTTCGACGCACTGCTCGGCCACGCCCATCAGCAGATCGACCGAGACACGCTCGACACCCGGCATCGACGGTACGGCTTGCCGCACGTTGGTGCCTTCGATGACGAACACCGGGTAGATCAGATCGTTGGTAGTGAGGATGTTTTCGCGCATGAGGCGGCGCGAGAAGTCGTCGCGGCGCATGCGGCGCGGACGGTGATGCGGATAGAAGCTCATATCGAATGTCTTGAATATCGTGGAGATGACAAAAACACCTGCCTCCGCCTGTCGGAAACTCTTTTCGAGACAATGGTATATCATACCGATCGAGCAAGGCGCGTAGCGCTGACCTCCCCGCTTCTCCTCCCTGAGCGGGTGCCTGTCGTTTTTTCGATTAGGCTGTTTGGCCCGCCGTCTGTAGCGGCGGGTTTTTTTATGGGCGCGCGAAATAGGGCTGGGACAGGCGCCCGGCGGTGTTCAAGCGCTTATCCGGCGGTGGCCTGTTCGTCCGAACCGTCCGTGTCTTTGGGGATCAGCCAGCCTTCGATCAGCTCGTGTGCCTCGTCGAGGCCGACCCGCTTGAGGGCCGAGAACAGCTGGGCGGTCAATTCGCCCTGGTAGCCGGCCGCGCGATATTCAGCCAGACCTTTTTGGGTGGCGCGCAAGGCGTTGATGCTCTCCTGCCGTGTCAATTTGTCGCACTTGGTCAGCAGGGTATGGATCGGCTTGCCGGTCGGCGCGAACCACTCGATCATCGTGCGGTCCAGGTCCGTCAGCGGCCGACGCGAATCCATCATCAGAATCATGCCGCGCAGTTGCGAGCGCGATTGCAGGTAGCTCGACAGCAGCGCCTCCCAGTGCGCCTTGGCCGCACCCGGCACTTCCGCGTAACCGTAACCCGGGAGATCCACCAGATGCGCGACGGGTTCGGCGGCGGGCCCCACCGAAAAATAGTTGATGTGCTGCGTGCGGCCCGGCGTCTTACTGGCAAACGCAAGACGCTTCTGGTTGCACAGCAGATTGATGGCCGTCGACTTGCCCGCGTTCGAGCGTCCAGCAAAGGCAATTTCGGGTTGCGGGGTCGCCGGCAGATCACGCAGGTGATTGACGGTCGTAAAGAAGCGGGATTGGTGAAGCAGGAAGGAAGACATGGGGGAACCAGGATATGAGACGCCGGGGAACCCGGAGTGGGGACGGGTCAAGCCCGACTGGCGTCTAAGCGATTAGCGAGTTATTGTACAATACGATGGTTTACTGAAAACCTGAGGGGCCAGCGCGCGTGCCTCTGCGGCAGATTGGTCGCCGTCGTTTTGCAGAACCTCTAATTCCCACAAGACGAACCAGGGTGTGCGAATGAATCGACTGTGCAAAGCTCTGATGGTGTTTCAAGTAGCGGCAGGTCTTTCAGTTTTAGCAGTTCAGGCGCGAGCAGCAGATCCGGGAAAACCGGACATCAATCGGGGGCAAGCAATTGCGACGCAGGTTTGCGCGTCGTGTCACGGTGCCGACGGCAATAGCGCTGGCGGGGCGTATCCCAAGCTGGCAGGCCAGCATCCCGAATATCTCGTCAAGCAACTGATGGATTTCAAAACCCAGCCAGGCGCCAAACAACCCGCTCGCAATAATGCGATTATGGCGGCCATGGCCGCGCCGCTGTCCAATCAGGACATGGTCAACGTCGCAGCGTATTTCGCGGCGCAGACACCGAAGCCGGGTTACGCACACAACAAGAACACCGTCCCGTTAGGGGAAAAGATTTATCGTGCCGGCAATGCCGCGACGGCCGTGCCGGCGTGTGCGAGTTGCCACGGGCCCACCGGTCAGGGGATTCCTGTGCAGTATCCGCGCTTGTCCGGACAGTGGGCAGAATATACGGTTGCGCAATTGAACGCGTTCACCCAGGGCCCAGGCGCGCGCAACAATAGCGACCCGATGCATACTATTGCATCGCGGCTGTCGGATAGCGATATCAAGGCCGTGGCCGATTACATCGCGGGCTTGCACTAGGAAGTCCGCATACAAGTGCAGCCGGCCTCACCAGGCCGGTGAAAAACAAGAAAAGGGTGATGGCGTCGTGCGCTTCATGCGTCAGCGGCGGCCGTTCACCCTTTTTTGCTGTTCTGTCGGAGTGTGAATGAGCGTCACCACGTCGGGTATTGAAATCAAGTCGGGCCAGCGGCCCTTTCGTCGGGCCGTCGAGTTGTGGAGTTCGATGCGGTTTGCGATCGCGCTGCTAGTGATCCTGTCGATTGCCAGCATTATCGGCACCGTCCTCACCCAGGACGACCCGTATCCCAACTACGTCAATCAGTTCGGTCCTTTCTGGGCAGACATCTTCCGTTCGCTGAGCCTGTACACCGTGTACAGCGCGTGGTGGTTCATGCTGATCCTGGGCTTTCTGATGGTGTCGGTGTCGCTGTGCGTGATCCGCAACGCGCCGAAGATGATCGCCGACATGAAAAGCTGGAAGGACAAGGTGCGCGAATCGAGCCTGCGCGCTTTCCATCACAAGGGCGAGTTTGCGGTGAGCGGCACACGTCAGGAGGCGACCGCCACGCTAGCGAAACTGTCGGGCCGGCTCGGCTACAAGTTCGTGACGCGTGAATCGGACGGCGCCACGCTGATCGCCGCCAAGCGCGGCGCGCTCACCAAGCTGGGTTATATCTCCGCTCACCTTGCGATCGTCATCATCTGCCTGGGTGGTCTGCTCGACAGCAATCTGCCGATCAAGCTGCAGATGTGGATGTTCAACAAGACGCCAATCAACAGCAACACGGTCATCAACGACATTCCGCCAGAGCACCGTCTGTCGGAATCGAATCCGACCTTCCGCGGTTATGCGTGGGTGCCGGAAGGCGAGCATGTCTCGACGGCGATTCTCAACCAGCCAAACGGTTCGCTGATTCAGGACCTGCCGTTCTCGATCCAGTTGAACAAGTTCATCGTTGACTATTACTCAACGGGCATGCCGAAGCTGTTCGCGAGCGACATCGTCGTGATCGATCACCGAACCGGCGAGAAGATTCCGGCGCGCGTCGAAGTGAACAAGCCGTTCGAGTACGACGGCGTATCGATCTACCAGTCGAGCTTCCAGGATGGCGGCTCGCAGATGCAGATGACGGCCTATCCGATGACCGGCGTCAGCGCGAAGGCCGCGCCATTCGGCGGCACGATCGGCAACTCGGCGCCGTTGGGCAATGCCGTGCCCGGCGCCGACGGCCAGACCATCGAATTTGCCGACTTCCGCGCCATCAACGTCGAAAATATCTCGAACGGCAGCGGTACGAACGACGCCCGCGGCGTCGCCCATCAGACGCTGAAGGAAGCCTTCGACGAACGGCTCGGTTCGGGTGCCAAAACCTCGAAGCCGCTCGATCTGCATAACGTCGGCCCCTCGGTGCAGTACAAGGTGCGCGGAAAGGACGGCCAGGCGCGCGAATACAACAACTACATGCTGCCGGTCGAGGTGGGCGGTGAGAAGATGTTCCTCGCCGGCATGCGCGTCAATCCGGACGACGCATTCCGCTATCTGCGCATTCCCGCTGACCAGGGCGGCACGGTCAAGGAATGGATGAACCTGCGCGCCACGCTGGAGAATCCGGCCATGCGCACCGCCGCGGCGCACCGTTTTGCGCAGCGCTCGGTGCCGTCGTCCAACGCGGAACTGCAGCAGCACCTCGAGGAGAGCGCGCTGCGTGTGTTGACGCTCTTTGCCGGAGGCGACAGCAGCGTCGGCATGATGCAGGGCGGTCAGAATATCGGCGGCTTCCAGGCCATCGCCGCATTCATTGATCACTCGGTGCCGAAGGGCGAGCAGGAAAAGGCGGCCTCGCTGCTGCTGCGCATGCTCGAAGGGTCGACATGGGACCTGTGGCAATTGGCCCGTGAGCAGGCCGGCGAGCCCGATGTAGCGCCGTCGGCGGACACGAGCCTCTTCATTCAGAGCTCGATTAACGCCATTTCCGACAGCTTTTTGTATGGTTCGCCGGTCTATTTACAACTTGACTCATTCAGGCAGGTGCAAGCTTCGGTATTTCAGTTGACGCGCGCGCCGGGCAAAAAAGTCGTGTATCTTGGCAGCCTGCTCCTCGTATTGGGCATCTTCTCGATGTTCTACGTCCGCGAACGCCGCCTGTGGTTCTGGATTAAAGATACCGGTCACGGTACGAACGTCGTGATGGCAATGTCGAGCGCGCGCAAGACGTTCGACTTCGACAAGGAGTTTGCTCAGACGCGCGATACTGTCGGTGCTACGCTGGGTGCTACTCCCACCGACGCGACCGACAAGGCTGGCGCCTCCGGCGCCGCACCGTCCGCAGGCTCACAGGATTCGACCCGGTAAGATCATGGACTTGACTCAGGTTTCCTCATCCCCATCGCGCGGTAGCGCGCCGGCCAAGAACGCGGCATCGAACGCGGCACCCACCGGGGCGCAGCCGCCGGTGCTGTTCGACGAGCGGCCGTTCTTCAGGCGCCTCGGCGGATTCGACTGGTTGTTTGCTCTGGTGATGGTCGCGGGCGCGGGTTTTGCGCTGTGGCGCTATCACCCGTTCATGAACTACTACGACAAGCTGGTGCTGGTATGTGCCGTGCCGGTTTTCATTACGCTCGGCTGGCGCTGGAAGCCGGTGCGGCTTCTGATCGCGAGTATCGCGGTGCTGTCGCTGTTGGCCATCCAGACCTATCAGGGCGACCTGGCGCGGGCCGATAGCGCGTTCTTCCTCAAATATTTCCTGTCGAGCCAGTCCGCCATTCTGTGGATGAGCGCGCTCTTCGTGCTGGCTACCGTGTTCTACTGGATCAGCTTGCTGACCCGTTCGTCCACGGGCGCGGCGATCGGCTCGAAGATGACGTGGGCAGCGGTGCTGATGGGTTTCGTCGGCCTGATGGTGCGCTGGTACGAGTCGTATCTCATCGGTTCGGACGTTGGTCATATTCCTATCTCGAACCTCTACGAAGTGTTCGTACTGTTTAGCCTGATTACCGCGCTCTTCTACCTGTATTACGAACAGCACTACAACACGCGCGCGCTCGGCGCATTCGTGTTGCTGGTAATTAGCGCCGCGGTCGGCTTCCTGATGTGGTACTCGATTTCGCGTGACGCGCAGCAAATCCAGCCGCTCGTGCCGGCGCTGCAAAGTTGGTGGATGAAGATCCACGTGCCGGCGAACTTCATCGGCTACGGCAGCTTTGCGTTGTCGGCGATGGTCGGTGTCGCCTATCTCGTCAAGGAGCACGGCATGCTGGCTGACCGCCTGCCGCCGCTCGACGTGCTCGACGACCTGATGTACAAGTCGATCGCGGTGGGTTTCGCATTCTTCACCATTGCGACGATCCTCGGCGCGCTGTGGGCAGCGCAAGCCTGGGGCGGCTACTGGAGCTGGGATCCGAAGGAAACCTGGGCGCTGATCGTCTGGCTGAACTACGCGGCCTGGCTGCATATGCGGCTCATGAAGGGGCTGCGTGGCGCCGTCGCCGCATGGTGGGCGCTGACGGGGCTGCTGGTGACCACGTTCGCATTTCTCGGCGTCAATATGTTCCTCTCCGGCCTGCATAGTTACGGCAAGCTGTAATATTCGCCGTTCTGAAGCGACCAAGAACCGCCGGGTGCGTTGCACCGGCGGTTTTTTCTTGGATGCGGGAATATCTGTGCAGCCAGCGTGTTCATCAGAACAGGACCTCTGGATGAACAGTCGAAGCATCATCAATGTGGCCCGCGGGTCAGTAGCAATCAACGTGCATGGGATCCGGGTGGCGTGCTTTGTATGAGGCCCGAGTGGCGCGCTCAAGCGCGAACTCAGACCGACAGCTAAAACGCAAACTCTGGTTGAGAGGAGCAGCATCATGTGGATCAGGCGAAACGACAGGATTGCGCTGCGGGGCGACGATATTGCACGCAGCGAAATCACGCCGCAAGGTGTGTACGAGAACCGGCGGCGCGTGCTGCGCGCTGCCGGCGCGATGGCGGTAGGCAGCCTGTTGGGCGCGAACGGCGAAGCGTTCGCCATGTACACGTCACCCGATGCCAAGGGGCAGAAGCTGGCGGCGAAGACCAATCCGCAGTTTGTCGCGCAGGATAAGGTGAGTCCTTACAAGGACATCAGCACCTACAACAACTTCTACGAGTTCGGCACGGACAAGAGCGACCCGGCACAAAACGCCGGCACGTTGCGGCCGCATCCCTGGCGGGTGAGTGTCGAAGGCGAGGTGAAGAACGCCAAGGTCTACGACATCGACGATCTGCTGAAGATGGCGCCGCTCGAGGAGCGCGTGTACCGGCACCGCTGCGTCGAAGGCTGGTCGATGGTGATGCCCTGGATCGGCTTCCCGCTTTCGGAGCTCATCAAGCGGGCCCAACCCAACGGCAACGCGAAATACGTGCAGTTCATCACGCTTGCCGATCCGTCGCAGATGCCGGGCCTGTCGACGCCGATTCTGGATTGGCCCTACTCCGAAGGGCTGCGGATGGACGAAGCGATGAATCCGCTGACGCTGCTGACGGTGGGCATGTACGGAGACGTGCTGCCCAACCAGAACGGCGCGCCGTTGCGGATCATCGTGCCGTGGAAATACGGTTTCAAGAGCGGCAAGTCGCTGGTGAAGATTCGCTTTGTCGACAAGCAGCCGGCTACGAGCTGGAGTACCTACGCGCCGACCGAATACGGCTTTTACTCGAATGTGAATCCGAACGTCGACCACCCGCGCTGGAGTCAGGCAACCGAGCGGCGCATCGGCGAAGACGGATTCTTCACGCCGAAGCGCAAGACGCTGATGTTCAACGGCTATGGCGATCAGGTGGCCTCGCTGTATCAGGGCATGGACCTGAAGAAGAATTTCTGAGGAGGAATCGCGATGGCCTCGGAAACGCAAACTGTGTCCGATTCCTCCGCGCGGCGCCGGTCGAGCGCGGCGCCGCGTCCGCCGGCAGCGGGCGCGCGCTGGGTCGTGTCCGCGAAGATCGCCGTGTTCGTGGCGGCGTGGTATCCGCTCGCGCGCATCGTGTTGCTCGGCTTGACCGACCGGCTCGGCGCCAATCCGATCGAATTCATTACCCGCTCAACTGGCCTGTGGACGCTGGTGTTCCTGTGCATCACGCTGGCCGTGACGCCGCTGCGCCGGTTGACGGGGGTGAGCGCGCTGGTGCGGTTTCGGCGCATGCTCGGTCTGTATACGTTTTTCTACGCCACGCTGCATTTCACGACCTATCTGTGGTTCGACAAATGGTTCGACGTGGCGGCGATCCTGAAGGACATCGGCAAACGTCCGTTCATCATGGTCGGCTTCGCGGCGTTCGTGCTGCTGATCGCGCTGGCCGTCACCTCGCCGCGCGCCATGGTGCGCAAGCTCGGGCGCCGCTGGCAGACGCTGCATCGCGCAATTTACGCCATCGGCGTGCTCGCGATCCTGCATTTCTGGTGGATGAAGTCCGGCAAGCACGATCTGCTGCTGCCGAAAATTTACGGCGCAATCATGCTGGCGCTGCTCGGATGGCGCCTTCTGGCGTGGTTGCGCGAACGCAGGGCGTTGTCAGTTCGGAAGCGGTGAGCGGGGTTCTACGTGCGCTGTCCGTTACGGACGCCTGCTGCTAACAAAAAAGGCGATGCCACCGTGGCATCGCCTTTCTGATTTTTCCCGCGTAGTGCGTTTGCTTCGCGCGGTCAGGCCGGCAGGATAGATTCGCCCGCGAACAATTGCTTGACCTCTTCGCGCGCGCGGACCACATACGCCTTGTCACCGTCGACCATGATTTCGGCCGCACGCGTACGCGTGTTGTAGTTCGAGCTCATCACGAAGCCGTAAGCGCCGGCCGAACGCACGGCGATCAGATCGCCCGGCTCGATGGCCAGCAGCCGCTCGCGGCCGAGCCAGTCGCCGCTTTCGCAGACCGGGCCAACCACGTCGTACACGTGCGCCGGCACATCACGCCGCACGACCGGCTCCATGCCGTGATACGCCTCATACATGGCGGGGCGCGCGAGATCGTTCATCGCCGCGTCGACGATGGCAAAGTTCTTTTCCGCGCCGGGCTTCAGAAACTCGACGCGCGTAAGCAGAATGCCGGCATTGCCGACCAGCGAGCGGCCCGGCTCGAAATACACTTCGCGATGCCCATGACCGCGTGCTTCGATGCGATCGAGTACCGTGCGCACGAACTCGCCGATGTCCGGCGGGGTCTCGTCGTCGTAAGTGATGCCGAGGCCGCCGCCTACGTCGATGTGGCGAATCGTCAGACCGTCCGCTTCGATCTGTTCGACCAGTTCGAGCACCTTGTCGACCGCATCCAGATACGGCGCGACTTCGGTAATCTGCGAGCCGATATGGCAGTCGATCCCCACCACCTGCAGATGCTTCATGGCCGCGGCGGCACGATAGGTGGCACGCGCTTCATCGAACGCGACACCGAACTTGTTCGACTTCAGGCCGGTGGAGATATAAGGATGCGTTTTCGCGTCGACGTCCGGATTGACGCGCAGCGACACCGGCGCAATCTTGCCCACGGAGGCCGCGACGGCATTCAGGCGATCGAGTTCGGGAATCGATTCGACGTTGAAGCACTTGACGCCTGCTTCGAGCGCTTCGCGCATTTCTGCGGCACTTTTTCCGATACCCGAAAACACGACGTTTTCGGCCTTGCCGCCGGCGGCCAGCACGCGCGCCAGTTCACCACCCGAGACAATATCGAAGCCCGCACCGAGCCGCGCAAACACGTTCAGCACAGCCAGATTGCTGTTCGCCTTGACGGCAGCGTGGACGGTGGCGCGGCGGCCCGCACATGCTCCCGCGTAGGCTTGCCATGCGTTGGTCAACGCCGCGCGTGAATAGACGTACAGCGGCGTGCCGAACTGCTCGGCGAGGGAAACGGCGGACACGTTTTCAACGTGCAATACGCCGTGGACATAGGCAAATGCGGATTGAGTCATGCGAAAGTCTTATTGAGCGGAGGTGCTACCGGAGGCCGGCTGTTGCGGTTCTGAAGCAGCGGAGTCGGGTACGGTACGGAGTTCGGTTTCCGGCGACAGCGACAAGGGCGTGCCGGATGTGTCGGGTACAGCGCCCGATACTGCTTCTGGATCGGGCCTGGCTGCGTCAGGCGACGGCGCCTGGGTTTCGTCGGTGGGTTTGGCCGGCAACGGCGGCACGGTCGGCAAGTAGAGCGCGCCGCGCTGCCCGCAGCCGCCAAGAGCGCAACCTGCGACAATAACCAAAGCCGATACAATCGCGCGGGGCGTCCATACGCTGGGCGCCACTGCGCGCATCCGAGAAACAACTCGCATGACTGTCCCTGAAAAAATGATCGTTGGAGTTTAGCATGTCCGATAGCGAATACCTGACCCGCGCCGAGGCTGCGCTCACGGCCATCGAGCGCACGCTCGACGATATAGAAACCGACATCGAATTCGAGCGCAGCGGCAATGTTCTGACGCTCGAATTCGAGAACGGCACGAAGATCATCGTCAATCTGCAGCCGCCGATGCGCGAAATCTGGATCGCCGCCAAGGCCGGCGGTTTCCATTTCCGTTTCACCGACGATGCATGGCGCGATACGCGCAACGGTACGGAGTTTTTTTCGGCACTATCCGACTACGCGACCCAGCAGGCGGGCGAACCGGTTCACTTCGAAGCGTAAGCGGTGGGTTCGACGCAGCGGCTTGAATGCCACGATCTCGTCAACGCGCCTTGGCTGGTGTTTGAGGCGCGTGACGAATTGGTGGTTTAGTGGCCGCGGAACAGGTTCATGATGTCCTGCTTTTCCTGCTCGCCAACCTGCTCCGGTGCAGGCGCATCGGTCGCGCCAGAGGCCGCGTCGTTCGAGTTCGCGTCGAGATCGGCCTGACTCACGCCAACGGTCGCAACGAAACCGTTACCCGGCGTGAAGTTGTCGAAATACAGCTCGTCGCCTAGCGTGACGACGCCATCGGGCATCGGCATCCTGTATTCCGGCACGCCCTTCAACGCCTTGGCCATATAGTCGATCCACACCGGCAGCGCGAGACCGCCGCCGGTCTCCTTGTCGCCGAGGCTGCGCGGATTGTCATAGCCGATCCACGCGATCGCGGTGAGCGTGTGCTGGTAGCCGGCAAACCAGGCATCCCGTGAGTCGTTGGTCGTGCCGGTTTTACCGGCTAGGTCGGTGCGTTTCAGGACATTGGACTTGGCGCCGGTGCCGCGCTGCGCGACGCTTTGCAGCAGACTGTTCATCACATAGGCATTGCGCGCGTCGATCGCATGCGGCGCGCTTTGTCCGGCCACGAGCGGTTTGGCTTGCGCAACGACGCTGCCGCGCTGATCCGTCACCTCCGCGATCAGGTACGGGTTGATCCGATAACCGCCGTTGGCGAACACCGAAAAGCCGCCCGCCATCTGCAGCGGCGTGACGAGCCCTGCGCCGAGCGCCATCGGCAGATAGGCCGGATGGCGATCTGCATCGAAGCCGAAACGCGTGATGTAGCCCTGAGCGTACTTCGGTCCGATCTGATTCAGGATACGAATCGAGACGAGGTTTTTCGACTTTTGCAGCGCCGTGCGCATCGTCATTGGACCGTCGAAACCGCCGCCATAGTTCTTCGGCTCCCACGCCTGGCCGCCGGTTTCGGCGGCGGTAAAAAAGAGCGGCGCGTCGTTGATCACCGTGGCCGGTCCCAAACCTTTTTCCAGCGACGCCGAATAGATAAACGGCTTGAAGCTGGACCCCGGTTGCCGCCATGCCTGAATGACGTGATTGAACTTGTTCTTGTTGAAATCGAAGCCGCCCACCAGCGCGCGAATCGCGCCGTCCTGCGGCACGACCGAGACGAACGCGCCTTCCACCTGCGGCAACTGCGTAATCGACCAGTTGCCGTCGTCTCCCTTGACGACGCGGATGATTGCGCCCGGACGAATGCGCTGATTCGGTTGCGCGCGCGAGCCGAGCGCAAATGAGGCGAAGCGCAGGCCGTCGCCTTGCAGCGTGGCGACGTTGCCGTCGGCGAGGGTTGCCTGGATCTGCTTCGGCGTTGCGCTGGTCACTACCGCCGCGATGATCTCGCCGTTGTCGGGATGTTCGAGCAAGGCGTCGTCGATCGCCTGTTCACGCTCGTCCGCGTCCGTGGGTAGATCGATGAACGCTTCCGGACCGCGATAGCCGTGACGCCGTTCGTAGTCCATCAGACCTTTGCGCAGCGAGCGGTACGCCACGTCCTGGTCGGCGGAGTCGATTGTCGTCACGACATTCAGGCCGCGCGTGTAGGCCTCTTCGTGAAACTGCGCGTACATCATCTGACGCACCATTTCGGCGACGTACTCGGCGTGTACGCTGAACTCTTTGCCCGCGCCCTTGACGGCAAGCGGCTGTCTGCTTGCCGTGTCGTACTGTTCTTGCGTAATGTAGTGCAACTCGAGCATGCGCGTCAGGATGTACTCCTGACGAACCTTCGCGCGTTTCGGGTTGACGACCGGGTTATAGGCGGAGGGCGCCTTGGGAAGACCGGCGAGCATCGCGGATTCGGCGAGCGTGAGGTCCTTCATATCCTTGCCGAAATACACCCGGGCCGCGCTCGCAAAACCATAGGCCCGCTGGCCCAGATAGATCTGATTCATGTACACCTCGAGAATCTGATCTTTCGTCAGCTTCGACTCGATTTTGTACGCGAGCAACATCTCGTAGATCTTACGTGTGTAGGTTTTTTCGCTCGAAAGAAAGAAGTTTCGCGCCACCTGCATGGTGATCGTGCTGGCGCCTTGCGTGGCATGGCCGTTGGTCAGCGCGACGAAGCCGGCCCGCGCAATGCCGGTCAGATCGACGCCACCGTGATCGTAAAAGCGAGCATCTTCAATGGCGAGCACGGCCTTCTTCAGGCTGTCGGGCACATCCTGGATGTGGACGACGTCGCGCCGTTCTTCACCGAATTCGCCGATCAGCACGTGGTCCGCCGTGTAAATGCGCAGCGGCACCTTGGGACGGTAGTCGGTGAGCGCTGCGAGTGAAGGCAGGTTCGGCGTGGCCACCACGAGCGCGTAGCCGAGCACGAGCCCGGCACACGCGATGCCGGCAAACATCAGACCCACCAGCGCCAGAACGAGCGTTAGCCATAGCGAACGTTTTTTGCGCTTCTGCGGTGCCGGCGGCGGGGACGTAGGGGACGAAGATTGCATATGAACACCAGAAAACAGTCCCGCGATTATAGCCGTCTGGCCCGTTAGCTTTCGGTCTGCTTACGGTTGACCGCTAACTGCCGGACCGCGCAGGGGATGACCTCACTGTAGACGCTTTGATGACGCCTCGGGGAGCCCAGGCGTCACGTTAGCCATTCGGCTGAATATCGCCCGCCGCGGCGACTGCGCACAATTGCCTTCACAGAAAACGCCGGGTTTGGGTAGGCGTCCAGTCATCGCGTTCGCACGGTTCGTCGCGTGTGTCGCAGGATTTGTGTGTGTCTGAAGGGAGGCAGGATGGCGATCAATAGGGCGATCAAAACTACGTTGCTGGTGAAGGTGCGACGTTTTGCTGCGGGAATCGATGTGAGTCGAGAGGCCGTGAGGCTCGTCGTGTTGAGCCAGCGCTTGCGTATGGGTGAGCAGATGCGCGTCGAGTACCTCGCAGCTGTGCCGTTAGCGCCAGGCGCGATGGCTGGCGTAGAGATTGTGGATCGCGCAGCCGTGACGCGTGCCATGCGCGAACTGTTTGCGGACCTGCCGCGCGCATGTGCGTCGCATACGCTGCGTTGCGCGATGGCGCTGCCGGGTTCCGCGACGCTGATGGCGAGCGTGCCGCTTACGCGGTTTGGCGCCGCGTGCGAACTGGCAGTCGCGAACGGCGCGGCGCTCGCGGGGTTGGAGTCGGCGGTGCTGGGCGAAGCCGAGCGAATGGCCGGGATCGAGCGGCATGCATTGGCTGTCGACTGGTTCGTCGACGACGCGCCGCGCAGCGCAGCGTCCGTCACGATCGCAGCGGCAGGGCGCCAGCATCTGGAAGCTCGGATCGAATGCGCGGCGGCCGCGGGCGTGACCCTGACGGCGATCGACGGTGAACCGCATGCAGCGCTACGGGCGCTGCGTCATGCAGCCATGCTCGAACTCGAGCCGCACGAGAGTTATGCCGCGATCTGGATTGGCGCGGACGGCGTGTACGGCTGGCGCATCGTCGATGATGCGATCGCCGCAGAAATGCGCTATCCGGCCCCGGAACACGCGGATCTCGCTGACGCATTGCGCGATCTTGCCGGCGGCGGCGCGCCGGGCTGTGCGTTGCTCGGAGGAGAAATCGACTTGCTCGACGGAGTGGGCTTTTCAGTCGCGGATCTCGGCGACGTGCTGGGCTGCACCGTATTGCCGTTCGAGTGCGTTTCTCTTGGCGACTGTGCACGCCCGTTGCACGCCGAGATGCTGCGCGCGCCCGCCAGCGCGGTAGCGTTCGGCCTCGCATTGCGTGGGGTGATGGAATGACGTGGATGAATTCGCGTATGGGGCCGGCGGGACGACCGATCTGGATCGGCGGATTCAATCTGCTGCCCTACCGGCAACGCAACGCGCGCCTCGCGCGACGGCGCTGTCTGCTCGAATGGGCCGGCGCGGCGTTGTCCGGCTGTGCCGCTGTGCTGGCAGTGGCGGGCTGGCAGGCGTTCGAGCGGGCGCGGCTCGATGCTCATCGCACGTCGCACGAACGCGAACTGGCGCAGCTCGCCGTGCCGCTTGCCGAGCACGCAAGACTCCAGCGCGACGCGCAAGAGTACGGCAAACGGGGCGCGCGTGCACGCGAGTTGTCTGCCCCGTTGACGCGCCTGCTCGACCTGCTCGATACGTTGAGCCGTGTGCCCGCCGATGGCGTCGTGCTGCAACAGTTCAGACAGCATGCCTACGAGACAGAGTTGCTCGCCACTTCCACGGACCCGGTTGCGTCCGCGATCTGGCTCAAGCAGTTGAGCACGATGCGTGGCGTGAAGAGTTCCGAGGTTGCCGATCTGCATCCCTTGGTGCGGCCTGGGCGCGAGGCTTCGGCGACCGGCAGTGGGCCGGTCGAGTTTACGGCCAGGCTGCGGTGGGACGAGCCCTTGAAGGCGATGGTGCAAGCGGCCGCGTCTGCGCGCGCGCATTCACACGACACCGAAAAACCGCGAGGTACACAATGAGCACCCTGTATATCCCGCGCGCCGCAGCGACGGATCAGGTCGCCCGCCTGTCCGGCTGGATGAGCCGTATGCGCTTGCCGCTCGAAGCGTGGAGCGGGCGGCGCCGGCTTCTGGCCGGCTTGCTGATCGCTGCGCTCGTGTTCGCTATCGGCGCGAACGCGTGGATGTCCGCTGATCTGGCCGGCGTGCAGGCCAGTCGTGCGGCGCTCTCGGATGCCCAGCGCCGGCTGGTGCAGGCTAGGCAGGCGCTCGCGCAGTTGCCTGCGTTACGGGGTCATGCTGCGCAGACCGCGAACACCCAGATGCCGGTCCAGTGGACTCCCGCTGATGATGCACGCCTGATGTCGCTGCTTGCGATCCGCAGTGGCGTGACGCTGCTCACGCTCGCGCCGGATGCGGTGCACGACACAGGCTCGGATGCGGTGCGGTCGCTACATCTCACCGTACAGACCGATTTCCTGCACCTGATGGTATTCCTGCGCGGCCTGTCCGACTTGCCGGTGCTGGTCGTGCCTGAAGACGTCACCGTCAAACGCAAACCGGGCGGACTTCTGGTGGGTGCGACGCTGTATGTGTTCGCCGGCTTGAGCCCCGCTGCGGCCAACCCGGAACTCTTTGTCGACGAAGACCTGGACGCGGACGACGAGGATGTCGTGTTCTACGATCCGTTCTCATCGCAGTCGCAAACTGACGGCGACGCGGCGCAAGCGAGCTTGCTGCGCCTCGCCGGTCTGTTGCGTGAACAGACGCGCGGCCTCGCGCTACTCGAAACGGCAGATGGCGCAGCCACGGTCGAGCGCGGTCAGCTCGTGGGTAACGACCGTGTCACGAGCATGGACGCACTCAGCATTACGCTGACGAATCGTCTCGGAACGCGCACGCTTGCGTTGACGGAGGCGTCATGATGAAAAGATCCGAGCCGGTCCGGCATGCCATCGCGTGTGCCTGTCTGATTGCGGGCGCGGCGCACGCGTCGTTGCCGCCGCTTCCCTCCGTCATGCCGTCCGATGACGCGATGGCGCCGTATGACGTACCGCCGCTGCCGCGCAATCAGGCAGCGGACGTGCGCAACCCCTTCCTGCGCCTCGACCCGGCCGAGGAAGCCGTGCCATCCGAAAACGCGGCGAACGTGGCAGCTGACGACCTCGACGGCACGCCGCTTCCAGCGTCTCGCGCAGTGGCAGCGCGCGCTGGACCTGCCGCGGAGACGCTCGAAGGATCGCCGGTGCCGCTCGCTGCGGCGCAGCGCCTGTCCGGCGCGTCAAGTCATACGATCGACGACGGTCTCGCACCGGACAAGCCCATCTCGCTCAATTTCCAGCGCGCGGAACTAGGTGCGGTGCTGAATGCGTTCGCGCAGTTCACGGGCCTGAATATCGTCGCGAGCGACAGAGTGCGCGGCACGGTGTCGCTGCGGCTCGACAAGGTGTCCTGGCGTACGGCATTCGATACCTTGCTCGACGTCAACGGTCTGGCTATGGAGCGGCACGGCAACGTGATCTGGGTTGCACCGCAGGCGGATCTGGCGGCGCGCGAGCGGCAGCGCTTCGAGGCTCACGCACGCGTCGCCGACCTGGAGCCGCTCGCAAGCCGCACCTTCGAGCTGCATTATGCGCACGCCGAAGACGTGCGGCGCCTGCTGGCCGGCTCGGGAAGCCAGCGTGTGCTGTCAAAGCGCGGCGCAGCGATGGCGGATGTGCGCACCAATATGCTGTTCGTCACCGATCTTGACGCGCGTATCGCGCAGATTGCCGAGCTGCTGGCGTCGATCGACCGGCCGTCGCGCCAGGTGCTGATCGAAGCGCGTATCGTCGAAGGAGAGCAGGGCTTTTCGCGTAACCTGGGTGTGCGGCTTTCACTTGCCGCGGCGGCCACGGACGGCGCTACGGCAACCGGGCTGTCCGGCGGCAAGGACGGCGCCGTCTACGATCTTTCGGCGGGTCCGCTGTCCGGGTTCGACGCAGCCACGGCGGGGCTTACGCTATTCGCCGCCCAGGCCACGCGCCTGCTCAATATAGAATTGAGCGCGCTGGAGGCGGAGGGGCACGGGGAAACGGTGTCCAGTCCGCGCGTCGTGACCGCCGACCGCATGAAGGCGATCGTCGAGCAGGGCACCGAGCTGCCGTATCAGGCCAAGGTCGGTCAGGGCGTGTCCGGGGTGCAATTTCGCCGCGCAAGCCTGAAGCTGGAGGTGGAGCCGCAAATTACCCCGGACGGCCGGGTGGTGCTGGACCTCGACATCGCCAAGGACAGCGTCGGCGAGCAGACAGCCTCGGGGCCGGCCATCAACACCAAACACGTGCAGACGCGCGTCGAGGTGGAGGATGGCGGGACCGTGTCGATTGGCGGAATCTACGCCACGGATGACAGGGATGATGTGACGCGGGTGCCACTCCTGGGCAAAATACCCATTTTGGGCGCATTTTTCCGTCATCGGGCACACCGTGACCAGCGCAGTGAGCTGGTCGTTTTTATCACGCCGCGCGTTGTGCAGACGAATTGAACGCCTGCCGCGGCCGCGGCCTGCAGGCTCGACAAGGCAGTCGCTTTGCCAGTAAGCTGCGGCACGAACCATACCGGATTAGCCAGAGGACACCGTTGCAACCGCGGGACGCACACGCCAATGTATTTTTTGTAGGGCTCATGGGGGCAGGCAAGACCACCGTGGGCCGCGCGGTGGCGCGCCGGCTGAATCGTCCGTTTTTCGATTCCGACCACGAAATCGAGGCGCGCACGGGTGCGCGCATCCCGGTCATCTTCGAACTCGAGGGCGAAGCAGGCTTTCGCGACCGCGAAGCGCACGTCATTACCGATCTCACCCTGCAGCAGAATATCGTGCTGGCCACGGGCGGCGGCGCCGTATTGCGGCCGGAAAACCGTCTCGCGCTGCAGAATAACGGTGTTGTCGTGTATTTGCGCGCCAATCCCCACGACCTGTGGCTGCGCACGCGGCGCGACAAGAACCGCCCGCTGCTGCAGACCGAAGACCCCAAGGCGCGGCTGGAAGAGCTCTACGAGGTGCGTGACCCGCTTTACCGCGAGTGCGCGCATTTCGTCATCGAAACCGGCCGGCCATCGGTCAATGGCCTCGTCAACATGGTTTTGATGCAGCTCGAGATGGCCGGCGTCGCCAAACATCCTGCGTCATAATGCAAGCATGATTACCGTCAAAGTCGAACTGGGCGAGCGCGCCTATCCCATCCATATCGGCGCCGAACTGATTGGTCAGACTGCGTTGTTTGCGCCGCATATCGCGGGATCGTCCGTCACCATCGTCACCAATACCACCGTCGATCCGCTTTACGGCGACACGCTGCGTCAGGCCCTGGCGCCGCTTGGCAAGCAGGTGTCCACGGTCGTGCTGCCCGATGGCGAGGCCTATAAGAACTGGGAAACGCTGAATCTGATTTTCGACGCGCTGCTGGGCGCGCGGGCCGACCGCAAGACCACGTTGATCGCGCTGGGCGGCGGGGTGATCGGCGATATGTCCGGATTTGCTGCGGCTTGTTATATGCGCGGCGTGCCCTTCATCCAGGTGCCGACTACGCTGTTGTCGCAGGTGGATTCGTCGGTGGGCGGCAAGACCGGCATCAACCACCCGCTCGGCAAAAACATGATCGGCGCGTTTTATCAGCCGCAGGCCGTCATTGCGGACATCGGCGCGTTACGTACACTGCCGGCGCGTGAACTGGCCGCCGGCGTCGCTGAGGTCATCAAGACCGGTGCCATTGCGGACGCCGCTTTCTTCGACTGGATCGAGGCGAATGTCGAAGCCTTGAACCGTTGCGAGCCGCAAGCGCTCGCTGAGGCAGTCAAGCGCTCGTGCGAGATCAAGGCTTCAGTGGTTGCCGCAGACGAACGCGAAGGCGGTCTGCGTGCCATTCTCAATTTCGGCCACACGTTCGGCCACGCGATCGAAGCCGGCCTCGGCTATGGCGAGTGGCTGCATGGCGAGGCAGTGGGTTGCGGGATGGTGATGGCGGCCGATCTCTCGGTGCGTCTCGGCCATCTCGACGAAGCCGCGCGAGGCCGTCTCGTAGCGGTGATCGAGGCCGCGCATTTGCCCACGCGCGCGCCCGCGCTTGGCGAATCCCGTTACGTCGACCTCATGCGGGTCGACAAAAAGGCCGAGGCGGGCGAGATCAAGTTCATTCTGCTGAAGCGTTTCGGTGAGACGCTGATTGGCCCGGCACCCGACGCCGCGGTCCACGCGACGCTAGCGGCTGCGATCTGAGCGGGGCCCCAAAGCCATCGCGTCGTGCGGCGGGCCCGGTTGATAAAGGGGCTGGGAAAACTTGCGACGACCCAGTGATTTTCTGCGAGCGCCGTGGCGTCTCGTACTGGGTGTGGTGTTTGAATCGGAGAAGCCGGTGAGTGAAACGCGTAGCGAATCCCTGAATGCTGCTTCCGGCACTGCGTGTTCGAGCGCCGCTCAGGCGCTTTCCGTAACCCCCAGCCTCGCCGCACTCGAAGCCCATCTGGCACCTTATGCAGCGCATGCATCGCAATCGCGCGGCCGGCGCCATGCCGAAGCCCCGCCCAACGCGCGCACCGAATTTCAGCGCGATCGCGACCGCATCGTCCACTCGACCGCGTTCCGGCGTCTCGAATACAAGACTCAGGTGTTCGTGAACCACGAGGGCGATCTGTTTCGCACTCGCCTCACGCATAGTCTGGAAGTGGCGCAGATCGCGCGCTCCGTAGCCCGCAACCTGCGGGTCAACGAGGATCTGGTCGAAGCCATTTCGCTCGCCCACGATCTCGGCCATACGCCATTCGGCCATGCCGGCCAGGACGCGCTCAACGAGTGCATGCGCGAACATGATGGCTTCGAGCACAATCTGCAAAGCCTTGCGGTGGTCGACGATCTCGAGGAACACTACGGCGCGTTCAATGGCCTCAACCTCTGTTTCGAAACGCGCGAGGGCATCCTCAAGCATTGCTCACGGGAAAATGCCCGAAAGCTCGGCGCGCTCGGCGAGCGCTTTCTCGAGGGGCGCCAGCCGTCTATCGAGGCGCAGATTGCGAATGTCGCGGATGAAATTGCGTACAACAACCACGACGTCGACGATGGACTACGCTCAGGTCTGCTGACGGTCGGGCAACTGGCCGAGGTAGAATTGTGGCAGGCGCACTACGAGGCGGCGCGGCTCGACCATCCGCACATCGAAGGGCGCCGGTTGATCCACGAGACGGTGCGCCGGATCATCAATACGCTGATCGTCGATCTGATCGAGACGACCTCCCGCAATCTGATCCAGCACGCCCCAGCCTCGCTGGACGCCGTGCGCGCCGCGCCGCCGCTGGTCGCACATAGCGAGGCCGTTGCCGCGCAGGCCGCGGCCCTTAAGCGCTTCCTGTTCAAAAACCTGTACCGCCATTACCGCGTGATGCGCATGGCCAACAAGGCGCGTCGGGTGGTGATTGGGCTCTTCGACGCGTTCAGCGACGATCCGCGGCTGCTGCCGCCCGCGTACCAGTCGCCGGATGCCGCGCTTCAGCCTCGGCTGATCGCCCACTACATCGCGGGCATGACGGATCGCTACGCGCTCAAGGAATACCAGCGGCTGTTTGTTATTGCGGATAATTGACTGCGCGATTGGCGGGGAAGGGTGCGGGTGAACGGCTGCAGGCATCCGCATCCGCAAAACCCTTCACCCAAACATCCCCAAAGAACCCCTCAACCGAGAGGCCCTCTCCCGTCGACCTCAACGGACCCGCGCGAACAAGGCCCCGGCAATCAGGGCAATGCCACCCACGATAGCAACGGTCTGCCACGGGTTCTCATGCACGTAGTCGTCGGCGTCCGCCAGCGCGACTTCGGCGCGTTGGCGCACCGCGTCGCGCGTGTCGTTCAGGCGCGAACGCGCCACATCGAGGCGTTTGCTCAACTGGGCGCGCAACGCCGTAGCGTCGGCCTGTGTGCCATCGGACAGGGTATCTTCGAGTTCCGACATCAGGGAGCGCAATTCGGTGGCAATGTCTTCCGCCGCATGGCGGCTGTGGCGCGCAATACGGCGCGCACGGCGACTTGTCGTCGTCCAGGATTCGCCGAGGGCGTCTCGCGTATTCGGTAGTGCAGTCATGGTCGCTCCGTCGTTGAAGAGTCAGAAAGGCCCCGCTTAAAACGAGCGGGAAACGCCATGTCACGCAACTTCGGTGCCACACGCCGGAGCGCGTCTCAAGCCATTCTGCACACCTTTACGGTGGCACAATTTGCACCGCAGGCACATCTTCGCTGGTCAGATTTACAAAGCGCGATCAACAGCGCGGCGCTTGATGCCCTTTCGACACCTTCCAAATGAAAATGCCGCCATGAATGCATGACGGCATTGTTCAAGCCCCCAAAACTCGTCTACCCTTAGTCTTAGTGTCAGAAGCGATAACCGATGTTGATGTAGCTGACGATCGGGTTCAGCCTGATCTTCGTCTGCGACTGGACGTTGAGTGTGCCGACCGGCGTGCTGGCCTGGGTGTTCAGCTTCGCGGTGGTGCTGAGCGGCAGATACGAGAGCGAGAAGCCGGCAAACCAGTGCTGGTCGATCGCGTACGTGAAGCCCCCATTAAACACCGGCTCCCACGAACTATCCGTAGATACTGAGGTCGGACCATGCAGTACCTGTTGTTCGAACACGCTGTTGGTGATCTCTTCATCGGTGAACGATACATGGGTGACACCGACACCCAGGTAAGGACGGAACCGCGATTGCGGACTCATGAAGTAGTACTTGAACAGCAGGGTGGGGCTCCACTGTTTGGCATCACCAAGCTTGCCGTATGACGAGAAGGCGCCCGTGCCGTCCAGATTGAACTTCGGCGGAACGCCAATCACGAATTCGGTCGCGATGTGGTCGGTGACGAAGTAACCAGCGGTGAAGCCGATGGTGTCGGCGCTATCGAGGCTGGCTCCTGTATTGGGCAGCGTGACATTGACAGGCGAACCGCCAACGCTTGTTTCTTTCAACGGATCACTAGAGGACTGAGGTGCAAGATGCAACCAGCCTGTTGTGACGTAAAAGGTCCCGGCCGATTGCGCGTGGGCTGCCGTCATGCAGGCGAGCGCCGCGATCCCCGTCATGGCCTGTTTTAACTTCATATATGTGCTCCTCCAGAAAAGGCCCGCTCATTATGACCACAACGTTTGAAACAAACCATACGCGGCAATTAGAGTTTTCTCCCTAAGCTCCGCATGGTTTCTGGCTTAGCCGCGCCCCATCGAATCGAACGGGCGTGCGGCTTTTTGGACCTTCGGGTATATACCAACGCGACTATTGGATACTCCAGCATGGCACGGCTCGCACGTCTTTATGTCCCCGACCAGCCGCAACACGTCATCCTGCGCGGACTCGATCAGCAGCCCGCATTTGTCGACGATCAGGATTACGAGCTCTTCATCGATTGTCTGAAGGCGGCTTCCCGCGACCATCACCTGTCGATTCACGCGTACGCGTTGATGCCAGGCGCGGTGCAACTGCTCGTCACGCCGACCGAGGAGTCGAGCTTGCCGAAGGCAATGCAGGCGGTCGGTCGCCGCTACGTCGCCCACTTCAACCGGCGCTATTCGCGGCGCGGCACGTTATGGGAGGGGCGCTACCGGGCGACGGTGATCGAAGGCGAGCGCTACTTCCTGCTGGCGAGCCGGGTGGTCGAGATGTGCCCGGTACGCGGGCAACTGGTCAGCGTGCCCGAGGACTACCGCTGGTCGAGCTACCGGCACCACATTGGCCTGACGCTCGACAGCCTGATCACTGACCATCCGCTGTACTGGTCGCTCGGCAACACGCCGTTCGAACGGCAGCGTGCCTATCGCGAGCTGTGCGAGCAGCCGCTGGACGAACGCGAAGCCAGCCAGTTGCAGCAGGCCACCCTGAAAGGGTGGGTACTCGGCAGCGATTCGTACCGCGAGTGGGCGGCGCGGGCGGCAAATCGCCGCGTATCGCCGCTGCCGCGGGGCCGGCCACGCAAGGTGCGCGAAACGCCGCAGACGCAATAAAGCGTTTCACTTCAAGGGTTTGCGAGAAAGCGGCCGGGTTGTCTGCCGCTTTCTTTTGCACCGATTTTGATATGGCACTATTAAAATAAGAGTGCAATGCACCAATTTGATAATCGGGGCCATACCATCACGTTTTATTTGCTATTCCGTTGATTCGTCGCGTATATTCCGAATTCCGGCAGTTTCGATGCAGATTGCCTTGAAGCCGCCCGCGCAGTTGCAGCACGAACTGCCAGCAATAAAAAATGGTTCAACGGCCTTCCCCGGCCCCCTACAGACGGTGTCCCCATGAACGATCACGAGCAACCGGTCTCCTCGGTTCCCGCCGCGCAAGGTCTCTATGACCCGCAAAACGAGCACGACGCCTGCGGCGTTGGCTTCGTCGCCCACATTAAGGGCAAGAAAAGTCACGAGATCATCCAGCAGGGCCTGAAGATCCTCGAGAATCTCGATCACCGGGGCGCCGTCGGCGCCGATCCGCTGATGGGCGATGGCGCCGGCATCCTGATCCAGGTCCCGGACGGCTTCTATCGCGAGGAAATGGCCAAGCAGGGCGTGACGTTGCCGCCCAACGGCGAATATGGCGTCGGCATGATCTTCCTGCCGAAGGAGCACGCCTCGCGTCTCGCCTGCGAACAGGAACTCGAACGCACGGTGAAGGCCGAGGGGCAGGTGGTGCTGGGCTGGCGCGACGTGCCGGTCGACCATTCCATGCCGATTTCGCCCACCGTCAAGGCGAGCGAGCCGCTGATCCGCCAGATTTTCATCGGTCGCGGCAAGGACATCATGGTGACCGACGCGCTCGAGCGGAAGCTGTACGTGATCCGCAAGACCGCGAGCCACCGCATCCAGGCACTCAAGCTCAAGCACGGCAAGGAATACTTCGTGCCGTCCATGTCGGCGCGCACGGTGGTCTACAAGGGCCTGCTGCTGGCCGGCCAGGTTGGCGTGTACTACCGCGACCTGCAGGACGACCGCACCGTGTCGGCGCTGGCGCTCGTGCACCAACGCTTCTCGACCAACACGTTCCCGGCATGGGAACTGGCTCACCCGTACCGGATGATCGCCCACAACGGCGAAATCAACACGGTGAAGGGCAACGTCAACTGGCTGAACGCCCGTACTGGCGCCATCGCGTCGCACGTGCTCGGCGACGATCTGCCGAAGCTGTGGCCGCTCATCTACCCGGGCCAATCGGACACCGCCTCGTTCGACAACTGTCTCGAACTGCTGGTGATGGCCGGCTACCCGCTCGTCCACGCGATGATGATGATGATCCCGGAAGCCTGGGAACAGCACACGCTGATGGACGACAACCGCCGCGCGTTCTACGAATACCACGCCGCGATGATGGAGCCGTGGGACGGCCCCGCTGCGATCGCCTTCACCGACGGCCGTCAGATCGGCGCCACGCTCGACCGTAACGGCCTGCGTCCGGCGCGCTACATCGTCACGGACGACGACCTCGTCATCATGGCGTCGGAAGCCGGCACGTTGCCGATTCCCGAGTCGAAGATCGTCAAGAAGTGGCGTCTGCAGCCGGGCAAGATGTTCCTGATCGACATGGAACACGGCCGCATCATCGACGACAAGGAACTGAAGGACAACCTCGCCAACGCCAAGCCGTACAAGAGCTGGATTGATGCCGTACGCATCAAGCTCGACGAAATCGAGCCGAAGGCCGAAGACGTCGTGACGGAGCGCCGCGAAGCCGCTGCCCTGCTGGATCGCCAGCAGGCATTCGGCTACACGCAGGAAGACCTCAAGTTCCTGATGGCGCCGATGGCGCAAGCCGGCGAAGAAGCGGTCGGTTCGATGGGCAACGACTCGCCGCTGGCGGTCATGTCCAACAAGAACAAGACGCTCTATCACTACTTCAAGCAGCTGTTCGCCCAGGTGACGAACCCGCCGATCGACCCGATCCGTGAAAACATGGTGATGTCGCTGGTGTCGTTCGTCGGTCCGAAGCCGAACCTGCTCGACACGAACAACATCAACCCGCCGATGCGTCTCGAAGTGTCGCAGCCGGTGCTCGACTTCCGTGACATCGCCAAGATCCGCGCGATCGATCAGTACACGGGCGGCAAGTTCAGCTCCTACGAACTGAACATCTGCTACCCGGTGGCCTGGGGCAAGGAAGGCATCGAAGCGCGCCTCGCGTCGCTGTGCGCGGAAGCCGTCGATGCCGTGAAGTCCGGCTACAACATGCTGATCGTCTCGGACCGCCGCACCGACCGCGACAACGTCGCGATCCCGGCGCTGCTGGCTACGGCCGCTATCCACACGCATCTCGTGCAGCATGGTTTACGCACGAGCGCGGGTCTGGTCGTCGAAACCGGTTCGGCACGTGAGACGCATCACTTCGCGCTGCTGGCGGGCTACGGCGCGGAAGCCGTGCACCCGTACCTCGCAATGGAAACGCTGGGCCAGATGGCCGCCGGCCTGAAGGGCGACCTGTCGGCGGAGAAGGCTGTCTACAACTTCACCAAGGCGGTCGGCAAGGGCCTGCAGAAGGTCATGTCGAAAATGGGCATTTCGACCTACATGTCGTACACCGGCGCGCAGATTTTCGAAGCGGTCGGTCTCGCCGAAGATCTGGTGACCAAGTACTTCAAGGGCACGTCGTCGAAAGTGGGCGGCATTGGCCTGTTCGACGTGGCCGAGGAAGCGATTCGTCTGCACCGCGAAGCGTTCGGCGACAACCCGGTGCTGGCCACCATGCTCGACGCGGGCGGTGAGTACGCGTACCGCGTGCGTGGCGAAGAACATATGTGGACGCCGGATGCGATCGCCAAGCTGCAACATTCGGCGCGCAGCAATTCGTATCAGACGTACAAGGAATATGCGCACCTGATCAACGATCAGACGAAGCGTCACATGACGTTCCGCGGCCTGTTCGAGTTCAAGTTCGATCCGACCCGGGCCATCCCGCTCGACGAAGTCGAATCGGCAAAGGACATCGTCAAGCGTTTTGCAACGGGCGCGATGTCGCTGGGTTCGATCTCGACCGAAGCACATGCGACGCTCGCGGTGGCGATGAACCGCATTGGCGGCAAGTCGAACACCGGTGAGGGTGGCGAAGACGCCAACCGTTATCGCAACGAACTGCGCGGCATTCCGATCAAGAACGGCGACACGATGAAGTCGGTGATCGGCGAAGAAGTCATCGTCGACATTCCGCTGAAGGATGGCGATTCGCTGCGCTCGAAGATCAAGCAGGTGGCATCGGGCCGTTTCGGCGTGACGGCGGAGTATCTGTCGTCGGCCGATCAGATCCAGATCAAGATGGCGCAGGGCGCAAAGCCGGGCGAAGGCGGCCAGTTGCCGGGCCACAAGGTGTCCGACTACATCGGCAAGCTGCGTTATTCGGTGCCGGGTGTCGGCCTGATCTCGCCGCCGCCGCACCATGACATCTATTCGATCGAAGATCTGGCGCAGCTGATCCACGATCTGAAGAACGTGAACTCGTCCTCCAGCATTTCGGTGAAGCTCGTGTCCGAATCGGGCGTCGGCACGGTGGCAGCGGGCGTGGCCAAGGCGAAGGCCGATCACGTCGTGATCGCGGGCCATGACGGCGGTACGGGCGCTTCGCCCCTGTCGTCGCTCAAGCACGCAGGCACGCCGTGGGAACTGGGTCTCGCGGAAACGCAGCAGACCCTGGTGCTCAACCAGTTGCGCGGCCGGATTCGCGTGCAGGCCGACGGTCAGATGAAGACCGGCCGCGACGTGGTGATCGGCGCGTTGCTCGGCGCGGATGAGTTCGGCTTTGCGACGGCGCCGCTCGTCGTCGAAGGCTGCATCATGATGCGCAAGTGCCATCTGAACACCTGCCCAGTCGGCGTGGCGACGCAAGATCCTGTGCTTCGGGCGAAGTTCAAGGGCCAGCCGGAACACGTCGTCAACTTCTTCTTTTTCGTTGCGGAAGAAGCGCGCGAAATCATGGCGCAACTGGGCATTCGCAAGTTCGACGACCTGATCGGCCACGCCGAACTGCTCGACATGAAGAAGGGCATCGAGCACTGGAAGGCGAAGGGTCTGGACTTCTCGCGCGTGTTCCACCTGCCGTCGGTTCCGGCGGAAGTGGCGCGCAAGCACGTCGACGTGCAGGATCACGGTCTCGACCGCGCGCTGGATCACGTGCTGATCGAGAAGGCGAAGGCGGCAATCGAGAAGGGCGAGCATGTTTCGTTCATCCAGCCGGTACGCAACGTGAACCGTACGGTCGGCGCCATGCTGTCCGGCACGATCGCGAAGAAGTATGGCCACGACGGTTTGCCTGACGACACGGTGCACATCCAGCTGAAGGGCACGGCGGGCCAGAGCTTCGGCGCGTTCCTCGCGAGAGGCGTCACGCTGGATCTGGTCGGCGACGGTAACGACTACGTCGGCAAGGGTCTGTCGGGCGGGCGCATCATCATTCGTCCGACTAACGATTTCCGCGGCAAGTCGGAAGAGAACATCATCTGCGGCAACACGGTGATGTACGGCGCGATCGAAGGCGAATCGTTCTTCCGCGGCGTCGCTGGCGAGCGTTTCTGTGTGCGTAACTCGGGCGCGACGGCAGTTGTCGAAGGCACGGGCGACCACGGTTGCGAATACATGACGGGCGGCACGGTGGTCGTGCTCGGCGAAACGGGCCGCAACTTCGCGGCCGGCATGTCGGGCGGTATCGCGTACGTCTTCGATCCGGACAGCACGTTTGCCGGCAAGTGCAACAAGTCGATGGTCGCGCTCGATCCGGTGCTGCAACAGGCCGAGCAGGAACGCACGGTCGACAAGGGCTTGTGGCACGCCAACGAAACCGACGAAGTGCTGCTGAAGGGGCTGATCGAAAGTCACTTCCAGTTCACTGGTTCGCCGCGTGCGAAGGCGTTGCTCGAAAACTGGGATGCGTCGCGCCGTCAGTTCGTGAAGGTCTTCCCGACCGAATATAAGCGCGCACTGGGCGAGATGGCTGCAAAGAAGGCGAACAAGGAAGTCCTCGCCGCTTAATTCAGCTCAAGCTCGTAGATACCCATTAGTTGTGCCCGCCGCCCTCGTGTGCGGCGGGTGTCGATTCCCCCACCTGTACCGATAGATAAGAGAACCACATGGGCAAGGCAACCGGTTTTCTCGAGTTCGAACGTCGCCATGAGACGTACGAAGCTCCGCTCACGCGTGTGAAGCACTACAAGGAATTCGTTGCGGCACTGGCCGACGACGAAGCGAAGATTCAAGGCGCACGTTGCATGGACTGCGGCATTCCGTTCTGCAACAACGGCTGCCCGGTGAACAACATCATCCCGGACTTCAACGACCTGGTGTTTCATCAGGACTGGAAGACCGCGATCGAAGTGCTGCACTCCACGAACAACTTCCCGGAGTTCACGGGCCGCATTTGCCCGGCGCCGTGCGAAGCGGCGTGTACGCTCGGCATCAATGACGACCCGGTCGGCATCAAGTCGATCGAGCACGCGATTATCGACAAGGCGTGGGCCGAGGGCTGGGTCGCGCCGCTGCCGGCGAAGCACAAGACGGGCAAGAAGGTCGCTGTGGTCGGATCGGGCCCCGCGGGCCTCGCGGTTGCGCAGCAACTCGCGCGAGCGGGGCACGATGTCACCGTGTTCGAAAAGAACGATCGCATTGGCGGCCTGCTGCGTTACGGCATCCCCGATTTCAAGCTGGAAAAGTGGCTGATCGACCGCCGCATGCGTCAGATGGAAGCCGAAGGCGTGACGTTCCGCGCGGGCGTGTTCATCGGTAAGGATCCGCTGCCTGGGCACATCGGCAATACGGCAAAAGAGACCATTACGCCGGCCGAACTGAAAGAGCAGTTCGACGCAGTGGTGCTGACGGGCGGTTCAGAAACGCCGCGCGATTTGCCGGTGCCGGGCCGCGAACTGGAAGGCATCCACTACGCGATGGAATTCCTGCCGCAGCAGAACAAGGTCAATGCCGGCGACAAGCTCACCGGCCAGTTGCTCGCCAAGGGCAAGCATGTGGTGGTGATCGGTGGCGGCGACACGGGTTCGGATTGTGTCGGCACCTCCAATCGTCACGGCGCGAAGGGTGTCACGCAGTTCGAATTGCTACCGAAGGCCCCGGACGAAGAGAACAAGCCGCTGGTGTGGCCGTACTGGCCGATCAAGCTGCGCACTTCGTCCTCGCATGAAGAAGGTTGCGAGCGCGATTGGGCCGTGGCGACGAAGCGTTTCGAGGGCAAGAACGGCAAGGTCGAGAAGCTGATTGCCGTGCGCGTCGAATGGAAGGACGGCAAGATGCAGGAAGTGCCGGGTTCCGAATTCGAAATGAAGGCCGACCTGGTGCTGCTGGCGATGGGCTTCACGCAACCGGTTTCGCCGGTGCTGGAAGCGTTCGGCGTCGACAAGGACAACCGCGGCAACGTGCGTGCCTCGACCGAAGGTGAGAAGGCGTACTACACGTCGGTGGACAAGGTGTTTACTGCGGGCGACATGCGCCGCGGCCAGTCGCTGGTCGTGTGGGCGATTCGCGAAGGGCGCCAGTGCGCGCGCTCCGTGGACGCGTACCTGATGGGGCAGTCAGAACTGCCGCGCTAAGTCTTCGGCGAGTATCGCGCCGCGTGGCGGAACTGCAACCGTTTGCAGGACGAGGTGGAGACGACAAGGCAGTACCCAAAGCCGGGCGCCCGTGAGGGCGACCCGGCTTTTTACTTGGCGGGCGAAGGCGATCGGGGGCGCGGATAATATTGCGTTGGGCGAGCTACGCGGTCAAATGCGGCGGTAGGGGCTGCACGTGCAAGCGAGAGTGCCGGGTACGGCGCCCGAAGTCATCTCACGAAAGCACACGTTTCAACCACGGATGGTGACAAACGATGCAATCAACGGATTTACCGGATTCAGCGGCGATCAAGGGATGGCAGCGCTGCTTCATCGCGTTGGCGCCCGATGTCGGGACACGTGATGCGCTCAGCGCTATTCAGGTGTCGGCAAACGCGCGGCGCGTGCCATACGAACAGTTGCATCTGACGGTGACGTTCATTGGCGCGCTGAGTGTCGAGCAGGGCGGCGCACTGGCCGAGGCCTTGAGCGAACATGGCATTCCGCTCACGCCCACACCGGTGATGCACGTCGAACATTGGCCGAGCGCCGCGCATCCGCGCCTGACGGTCGCGACACTGGCGATGACCGATGAGTTCGTGAAACTCGACTGGCGCGTGCGCTCGTTGATGATCGAACAAGGCTTGCCCGTCGACGCCCGGGCCTTCCGGCCGCATATCACGTTGGCACGCTTCGGCCGCGAGGCGGGGCCCGCCGGGCACCCGGCGGACACACCCGTGAATCTGCTGGCGCGCTTTGAGTCGCTGATTCTTTACTCGAGCACGCTGGCCCGGCACGGGGCGCGTTACCGGGCGTTGGCAAGCACGTCGTCGCCAGGCGGGTAGGCCGGAGCGTTACGCCGGGGAACGCCGCATCCGCGAGACTTCAGGTGTGCAAAGTTCTTGCGAGCGGCGTCTGCGCGTTACACGCATCGACGCCACACCGTCGCACGCCCTCGCGCTCATGCCGCGACCGGTTCGCCCGAGCGCTCGACATCGAGCGTTTCTTCGTGGAACGCCGCGAGCGATTCGCGGTGCGCCACGCTGACGATCGCGGCCTTGGGCAGACGCTCGGTGAACAGGTGATAGAGGCGCGCCTCGTTCGCGGCGTCGAGCGCGCTGGTGGCTTCGTCGAGGAACAGGTAGTCGGGCTTGTGCAGCAAGACCCGCGCGGCGGCGAGGCGTTGCTGTTCACCCGGCGACAGAACACGCGCCCAGTGGCCCGATTCGTCCAGGCGGTCCGCATAGTCTGCAAGGTGGCACACGCGCAGCGCTTCGCGGCATTCGTCCTCGGTGTAGGCGTCGGCGGAGGACGGGTAGCAGAGCGCGCCTTTCAAGGTGCCGATCGGCATGTAGCTCTGCTGCGGAATAAACATCATGCGCGCATTGACCGGCGCGTCGATCGCGCCGTCGCCGAACGGCCACAGCCCGGCCAGCGCGCGCATCAAGGTGCTCTTGCCCGAGCCGGACGGGCCGCGTACCAGCCAGCGCGAACCGGGCTGGATGGTGATGTCGCGGATCTGCGAGAGGGCCGTGCCGTTCGGCAAGCAGAGCGACAGGCGGTCGGTGGAGAGCTTGTCCTCGTCGACGTAGTGCAGATTGATGCCGCCATGCGCGGTGGCCGGCGAGGTGGTCTCTTTCAGATGCGAGGCGCGGATGACGCGATTGAATTCGCGCAGACGATTCACCGTAGCCCGCCAATCGACAAGGCTGCCGTAACTGTTGATGAACCAGGAGAACGAATCGCTCACGGTGCCGAACGAGTTCTGGATCTGCATCAGCACGCCGAATGTGAATGCTCCGGCAAAGTACCGCGGCGCGGCAACTGCGATCGGAAAGATAATCGCAATCTGGGCATAGAAGCTCAGTACGAAGCTCAGGCGCTTGGTGTACTTCATCACGCGCCACCAGTTATCGCGAATGCGCTGGAAGACATTTCCCGCGGTGGCCCGTTCGGTCGCTTCCCCATCGTAAAACGCGATCTGTTCAGCGTTTTCGCGCACCCGGATCAGGCCGAAACGGAAATCTGCCTCGACCTTCTGTTGCTGGTAGGTAATCGAAACGAGCGGGTGGCCGAGCTTGTAGATCATGTACGAGCCACCCAGCGCATAGAGCGCGGCGACCCACACCATGTAACCGGGAATGACGAGCGGCACGCCGCCGAGCGTCACGCTTAGCGAACCGGCCAGTCCCCAGAGGATGGTGACGAACGTAATGAGCGTAACGACCGTCGACAGAAGATCGAGTGTCAGCGTGAGCGTGCTGGTGGCAAATGACTGCAGGTCGTCGCTGATACGTTGGTCAGGGTTGTCGGCAAGGCGGTCGCGCTCGATCCGATAGAAGGCGGCGTCGCCGAGCCACTCTTCAAGGTACCGGTGCGTCAGCCACTGGCGCCAGCGGAAACCGAGCATCTGACGCAAGTACCGGCCATACACGAACAGGATAATCATCGCGAACACGATGACCGAGAAGACCACCATCAGGTGCGGGAAGTCGTGAACGTTCTTGGCCTGCAAAGCGTTATAGAAGTCGCCGTTCCAGGTGTTGAACTTCACACTTAACCACACGTTGGCGAGGTTGATCGCGATGATCGTAATCAGCAGTCCCCACGCGATCTTCCATTCTTCAGAGACCCAGTAGGGCTTGATCAGACTCCACGCCGAGACTTTGTCGTCGGGCTCTAGCGGGCGGGCAGAAGAAGTATTGGGTGTCATGACCATCCTGAAGTAATGCTGGCTCAACTTGGGCTGGCTCACCACGACCGGGCCCAGATGGCTCGGTGAATAGTGAGTCCGCGCCACGGCGAAATTGCGATTGCGGCTGGATCTTGCCGCCGGATACCCGTCGCCCGATTCTGGCGCGAACGGCTTAAGCGAAAATTAATCGCGTAAAACCCGGGCAAGCGACGACCGCGCGTGAGGTGCAAGACGCCGCACCCACGGCGGGGGCGTCCGATCGTTGCATTGTGCCAGAGCGTCGGGCGTGGCTGCAGCAATCGGCGGTCCTCGCGCCTGCGCTGCCCTCGGTTTGCGGCCGTCGCGCCTTTTATGGTCTAATGACTCTCGACGAAACAGGGGTGCTTTGCGCGCGGGCAACACGCCGCGGTGAGGCTGAGAGAGACCCTTCGCACCCGATCCGGGTAATACCGGCGCGGGAAGTTTCCGGAAGTCAGCGTTTCTTCCAGCTTCGCTTCCATTCTCCCGCCGGGCAGCGTCCTTCACACTGGGCGCGCCATTTGCCCGGCCGGCCTCGCCCGCCGGTTTCGTCCTTGGGTACGTGCGCCTGATGCCGTACGGAAAGGATACGATGACCGCTCATTCTTCAGTTTATTGCTTCGTTCGCCCCCTCGCGGCCTATGCCGCCGCTCTGTACGTGCCGGTAGTCTGGCGATGAAGCAGCTTGCTCAACCGGATTTCGCCGTGATCGGCGGTGGTCTGTGCGGCCGGCTGGTCGCATGGCGCCTGGCCGGTGCGGGACACCGCGTTGTGTTGTACGAGCGGGGCGACGCTGCCGGCTCGCAAGCCGCCGCGTGGGTGGCGGCGGCCATGCTCGCGCCGCTTGCCGAAGCGGCGAGCGCGGAATTGCTCATCACGCGCCTCGGCGCTGCCTCGCTCGACAGCTGGCCGAAGCTGCTGGCCGAGTTGCCCGAACCCGTGTTCTTTCAACGCAATGGCACGCTGGTGGTCTGGCATCACGCCGACCGCACGGAAGCGCCGCTGTTCGAACGCCGCGTGCGCTCGAACGCGCCTGCGGATCTGCTGGATGGCGGTTTTGTCACGCTGTCGGGCAACCAGGTCGGCGCCGCGGAACCGGCGCTGGCGGGCCGCTTCACGCAAGGCTGGCTGTTGCCGCATGAAGGCCAGCTCGACAATCGTCAGGTGCTCAGCGCTTTGGCTGCTGGGCTTGCGGAGCGTGGTGTCGAGACACACTGGAACACGCCGGTTTTCGATCACGCCATGCCGCCGGCGCGCGTGACCATCGATTGCCGCGGGCTCGGCGCCAAGACGGTATTGCCCACCTTGCGCGGCATCCGCGGTGAAGTGGCCCGCGTGCATGCGCCCGGGATCGGACTGACGCGGCCAGTGCGCCTGTTGCATCCGCGTTACCCGCTGTATATCGCGCCGAAGCAGGACGATCTCTACGTGATCGGCGCCACCGAAGTGGAAGGCGAGGACATGTCGCCCGTCAGCGTGCGCTCCGCGCTGGAATTGCTCAGCGCGGCGTTTTCGGTGCATCCGGGCTTTGGCGAGGCGCGCATACTCGAATTGAACTCGCAGTGCCGCCCGACCTTGCCGGACCACCGTCCGGCGCTGGTGTGGGATGGCGCGCAGACCTTGCGCGTGAACGGCCTGTACCGCCACGGCTACATGATCGTGCCGGAAGTCGCGGACGAGGCCGTCCGCTTCGCGACCGCGCTGCTCGAAGGCCGGGTCGGCGATGCCGATGCTTTTGCCGGCTGGCAGCGCAATGCCCGCTGGAGCGAGCTGTTTCAGCTTGCCCGGCTCGACCCACAGGATTGCTCGCAGGAGCCGGCATGAGCGTTGCGGCTGCTTGCGCAGCCGCCGCCGGGCTAGTTATTTGCGCTATCGATTGAACCGTATCTGAACACCATGGACATTCATATCAATCAGAAGCCGTTGTCGCTCCCGGATGGGGCGACCGTCGCCGACGCGCTCGCCGCCTTCGGCGCGCGCCCACCGTTCGCCGTTGCGTTGAACGGCGATTTCGTGGCCCGCACCCAGCACGCTGCACGCGCGCTGCAGGCGGGCGACAAGCTCGACATCGTGCAACCCGTCGCCGGCGGCTAGCTGAACGCCTGCGCGAACGCCTCGGCCAGACGGCCGTGCATCGCCAGAGACAAGGATTTTTAGATGACTTCTCCCACTCCCGCCGACGCGCTCACGCTGTACGGCGAAACCTTCGCAAGCCGTGTGCTGCTCGGCACCTCACGCTATCCGTCGCTGCAGTCGCTCTCGGATTCGATCGATGCCGCGAAGCCCGGCATGATTACCGTCGCCCTGCGCCGTCAGATGAACGAAGGCGGCGCCGAAGCCGGCTTCTTCGACCTGCTTAAGCGGCATGGCGTACCGCTCCTTCCGAACACAGCCGGCTGCCAGAGCGTCGGTGAAGCGGTCACGACCGCCCATATGGCGCGCGAAGTGTTCGAAACCGACTGGATCAAGCTGGAACTGATCGGCGACGACTACACGCTGCAACCCGATCCGGTCGGCCTGATCGAAGCGGCTGCGCGACTGGTGAAGGACGGCTTCAAGGTGCTGCCGTATTGCACCGAAGATCTGGTGATCGGCCGCCGTCTGCTCGACGCCGGCTGCGAGGCGCTGATGCCGTGGGGAGCGCCGATCGGCACCGGCAAGGGCGTCATCAATCCGTACGGCCTGCGGGTGCTGCGCGAGCGCTTGCCGGACGTGCCGCTGATCGTCGACGCGGGGCTCGGCGTGCCGTCGCATGCGGCGCAGGTGATGGAGTGGGGCTTCGACGGCGTGCTGCTGAACACGGCCGTCTCGCAGGCGACCCATCCTGACGCCATGGCCCGCGCCTTCGCGCTGGGCGTCGAAGCGGGGCGCGAGGCGTATCTGGCGGGGCCGATGGCCGAACGCGAAACCGCCCATGCGAGCACGCCGGTGGTCGGCATGCCGTTCTGGCATCAGGACGGGAGCGCAGCATGAACCTGACTTTCACGCCGACCTCACCGCTCGGCGGCCGCGAGTTGTTCTGGCCGCCCGCTGACGAACTGACCGAAGCCGCTGAGCGTATCCGCGCCCGGCTGGGCGTCTGGCCGCCTACCCACGCGCCGTGGCGTATTTGCCTCGCTGCGCCGGACGACGCGAACGGCGGCGATCTGATCGTCGTCGCCGATGCCCAGCAGCATGGCGAGCAGGTGGCGCGCTGGCAGGTGCAGGGCGCAGGCGTGATCGAAGCGGCTGCGGGCCGTGCGACGCTTCATCTCGGCGGCGAGCGCTATCCGCTGGAAGGGCATCTGGCCGAAGACTGGATTCCCGCGCTGGCGGCCTTTCTCGATTGCGGCTTCGCACCGCACGACGCGCTGGTGCTCGCGCTCGCCTGGCGCGACGGCGACGAAACCTCGTCCGACGACGCGTGGCCCACGGATCTGTCCCGTTTCCCGCGCGTGATGGGCTTGCCGGCGGCTCCGCAGCAGGCGTTCGCGCGCTGCCCGGAGCGCCTTGGA
This sequence comes from Paraburkholderia sp. GAS41, assembly GCF_050436545.1. Classification (NCBI taxonomy): domain Bacteria; kingdom Pseudomonadati; phylum Pseudomonadota; class Betaproteobacteria; order Burkholderiales; family Burkholderiaceae; genus Paraburkholderia; species Paraburkholderia sp. GAS41. Next base: position 79,551 of record NZ_JBNDMK010000020.1, on the reverse strand, counting down.
CTGTATCCGGTGCTGCCGACGGCCGACTGGGTCGAGCGGGTGGTCGGGTTTGGGGTGAAGACGGTGCAGTTGCGTCGCAAGACGGCCGAGCCGGGCGAACTGGCGCAGGACATTGCCCGTTGCGTCGCAGCGGGCCGCGCGCACGATGCCCAGGTGTTCATCAACGATCACTGGCAACTTGCACTCGCTGCGGGTGCGTATGGCGTTCACCTCGGTCAGGAAGATCTGCACAAGGCCGACCTTGACGGGCTCGCCGCTGCGGGCCTGCGCCTCGGCCTTTCGACGCACGGCTACTACGAGATCCTCACCGCGCTGCACTTCCGGCCTAGCTATGTTGCGCTCGGCGCGGTGTTCGCGACCACCACCAAGGTGATGCCTACGGCACCTCAGGGACTCGCGCGGCTCGCCCGTTACGTGCGCCTGCTCGAGGGCGTCGTACCGCTGGTGGCGATCGGCGGAATCGACCAGCAGGTGCTGCCGCAAGTGCTGGCGACAGGCGTCGGTTGCGCGGCCGTTGTACGTGCCGTGACGGAGGCGGCCGATCCCGCTGCATCCGTCGCTGCGATGCAGCGCGGGTTTACGCCATAATCGCGTGGTCCCTGCCTATCGGGGACAGGGCGCGTCACGGCAGCTTCTGCATGATGGCCCTATAATCCGGCCTTCTGTGTAAAAGGATCGTCAGCTTCGTGCCTTCCTCCTCCGAGACCCTTCTCGAGCTTCGCGACGTCGACTTCGGTTATGGCGACCGGCTCGTCCTGTCGAACCTGAACCTGCGCTTCAAGCGCGGCCAGGTCGTTGCGGTCATGGGCGGCTCGGGGTGCGGCAAGACCACGGTACTGCGGCTGATCGGCGGCCTCGTGCGCGCCCAGCGCGGGCAGATCCTGTTCCAGCAGCAGGACATCGGCGCACAGACGCGCGACGGCCTGTACGCGCTGCGTCGCAAGATGGGCATGCTGTTCCAGTTCGGCGCGCTGTTTACGGATATGTCGGTGTTCGAAAACGTGGCGTTCACGTTGCGCGAACACACCGATCTGCCCGAAGAACTGATCCGCGACCTCGTGTTGATGAAGCTCAACGCGGTGGGGCTGCGCGGCGCGCGCGATCTCTCCCCGGCGGAGATTTCCGGCGGCATGGCGCGACGCGTGGCGCTCGCCCGGGCCATCGCGCTCGACCCCGAACTGATGATGTACGACGAGCCGTTTGCCGGCCTCGATCCTATCTCGCTCGGTATTACGGCGAACCTGATCCGCGCGCTGAATCAGGCGCTCGGCGCCACCTCCATTCTGGTGACGCACGACGTGCCGGAATCGTTCGCGATTGCCGACTACGTGTATTTTCTGGCCAACGGCGGCGTGCACGCCGAAGGCACGCCCGCCGAATTGCGGGCCTCGAGCGATCCCACGGTGCGTCAGTTCATCGACGGCGCGCCGGACGGTCCGTTCAAATTCCACTATCCCAGCAATACGCCGCTTGCGGCAGATTTCGGCATCGGCGGGGGACAGGCATGATCAGTGCGCTCGGACGTTCGGTGGTCGGCGGGCTCGAGACCGCCGGTTACGCGACGCGGCTCTTCTTCCGCCTCGTGCTGGAATTCTTTCCGTTACTGCGCCGTCCACGTCTTGTCACGAAGCAGATCCACTTCGTGGGTAATTATTCGCTGGTGATCATTGCGGTGTCGGGGCTGTTCGTCGGTTTCGTGCTGGGGTTGCAGGGCTACAACACCCTCAACCGCTACGGTTCGGAGCAGGCGCTCGGGCTGCTGGTGGCGCTCTCGCTGGTGCGCGAGCTGGGGCCGGTGGTCACCGCGTTGCTGTTCGCGGGCCGCGCCGGCACGTCGCTCACCGCTGAAATCGGTTTGATGAAAGCCGGCGAGCAACTGACGGCCATGGAAATGATGGCGGTCGATCCGATCAAGATCGTGGTCGCGCCGCGCTTGTGGGCGGGCATTATCTCCATGCCGATTCTCGCGGCGATTTTCAGCGCGGTCGGGATCGGCGGCGGCTACGTGGTGGGCGTGCTGATGATTGGTGTGGACGCCGGCTCGTTCTGGTCGCAGATGCAGGGCGGCGTGGACGTCTGGGCCGACGTCGGCAACGGCGTGATCAAGAGTATCGTGTTTGGCTTTGCGGTGACGTTCATTGCGCTCTTCCAGGGCTACGAAGCCAAACCAACCCCGGAAGGTGTTTCACGGGCGACCACCAAGACGGTTGTGTACGGCTCGCTGGCCGTGCTTGGCCTCGATTTCCTGCTGACCGCGTTGATGTTCAGCTAAAAAAACCGCGCGACGTGCCTCCCGCCGCGGGCATTGGATTGCCCGCGCCGCGCGGAAGGTGTGGCCGACGCGATGGATTCTCTTTGGGATGACGATGAAAAAGACTGCTCTCGACTTCTGGGTCGGCCTGTTCGTGGTGCTGGGTTTCGTAGCGCTGCTGTTCCTGGCGTTGAAGGCCGGCAACATGAGCTCGTTGTCATTTCAGGCAACTTACCCGGTCAAGCTCAAGTTCGACAATATCGGCGGCCTGAAGGCGCGCGCGCCGGTGAAGAGCGCGGGCGTAACGGTCGGCCGGGTCGACTCGATCGGCTTCGACAGCAATTCGTACCAGGCCGTGGTGACGATCGATCTGGACAAGCAATACCCGTTTCCGAAGGACACCTCCGCCAAGATCCTGACCGCTGGCCTGCTCGGTGAGCAGTACATCGGCCTCGAACCCGGCGGCGATAGCGAAATGCTGAAAGCAGGCGACACGATCTCGATGACCCAGTCGGCCATCGTGCTCGAAAACCTGATCGGACAATTCCTCTACAGCAAGGCGGCAGACTCGGGTGCCTCCAAGTCTGGCGCAGCCGCTGCGGCCCCCGCGCCGGCGGCACCGGCACCGGCCGTGCCCGCGTCGGGCGCGTCGGGTCAATAAGGAGAACAACAATGCAGACCATGCGCGTCCGACTCTCGGCGCTGGCGTTCGGTGCAGCGATGCTGGCCGGTTGTGCGACCGTTCAGACCCCCACGAAGGGCGATCCGCTCGAAGGGCTGAACCGCACCGTCTTCAAGTTCAACGACAAGGTCGACCAGTACGCGTTGAAGCCGGTCGCCAAGGGTTACGTGTACGTCATGCCGCAGCCGGTGCGTGACAGCGTGACCAACTTCTTCTCGAACATCGGCGACGTCTACATTGCCGCGAACAACCTGCTGCAGTTGAAGATTACCGATGGTGTCGAAGACATCATGCGGATCGTCATCAACACCACGTTCGGCGTGGGCGGTCTGTTCGACGTGGCAACGCTTGCGAAGCTGCCGAAGCACGACAACGACCTTGGCCTCACGCTTGGTCACTATGGTGTGCCGGCCGGCCCGTACCTCGTGCTGCCGCTGTTCGGACCGAGCACCGTGCGCGACGCGGTGGGCTCGATTGGCGCCTATTACGTCAATCCGTTGTCTTACATTCATCCGGATGGCCTGAGCTGGGCGCTGTACGGCGTCAACATCGTCAACACGCGGGCGAACCTGCTGAGCGCGAGCGATGTGCTGGAAGGCGCGGCGCTCGACAAGTATTCGTTTGTGCGTAACGCCTATCTGCAACGCCGGACTTACTTGCTGTCGCAAGGCAAGGCGGGTGGCAATGCTGCACTCCCGGACTATGGCGACAACGCGGCGCTGCCCAAGTACGACGACGTGGAGGGGAGCGCAGCGGCACCGGCTGCAGGCACGACGGCAGCCTCCGCACCGGGGGCGGCATCCGCGCCGGCCAACGCAACGGCACCTGAAAGCGCTTCGGGCGGCACCGCCGCAACTGCGGCGCCGGCCTCCGATACCTCCGGCTCGCCGCCGCTGGATCTGAACGGCGGCCCGGAGAACGACCAGGTGCCTGCCGATCAGGTCGTGCCGCCGCGGCTTAATTTCCCATCATTCAGATTACGTTGAGGGCGCAGCCGTAACACCTCGAAACGACTCTCGCAGTTTCCGCGTGGATCGCGGATGAACTCGCGTGTTATTGTCGGCTCCAAGGTTTGCACTGCACTATTCTTTCTGTCAGGCTCAATATGAAAAAATTCTTCCTTATTTCGTTTTTTGCTGCACTGTTTTCGTTTAATAGTGCGGCATTCGCGCAAGCGGTCGACAGCAGCGCGCCAGATGCGCTGGTCAAGACCGTGACCCAGCAGGTGGTGGACGCCGTCCGTAACGACAAGTCGATCCAGCAGGGGAACATTTCCCACATTTCCCAGCTCGTCAACGAGAAAATCCTGCCGTACACGGACTTCCGCCGTACGACCCAACTGGCGATGGGCCGCAACTGGCGCACCGCCACGCCCGACCAGCAGAACGCCGTGGTCGAGCAGTTCAAGATGCTGCTGATCCGCACGTATTCGGGCGCGCTGGCGCAGGTCAAAGACCAGGAGATCCAGTACAAGCCGTTCCGCATGAACCCGGACGACACCGACACGGTGGTGCGTTCGGTGGTGATGAACAACGGCTCGCCGGTGGAGCTCGACTACCGTCTGTACAAGACGCCGCAAGGCTGGCGCGTGTACGACATCAACGTGCTCGGCGCATGGCTGATCCAGGCGTACCAGCAACAGTTCAACGAGCAGATCCAGCAGCACGGCGTCGATGGGCTGATCCAGTTCCTCACGCAGCGTAACCAGCAACTCGCCGCGGGCAAGCAGTCGTGAGCCCAGCGGTGAACGGCGGGGTCCGCTCACAGGCGGACCGTTTCGAAACCGGTACGACACTGACCCACGCGAGCGCGAAAGCCGCGCTTGAAGCCGGGCTGCAGCGTATCGCGGCGGGCGCATCCGGTGTCGATTGCGCGCCGCTCGCGCAATTCGATTCGTCGGCGCTCGCCGTGTTGATCGCATGGCAGCGCGCCGCTCAGGCGCGCGGCGCCGCGCTCGAAGTCGTCAATCTGCCGGCTGGCCTTGCCAGTCTGGCGCACGCCTACGGCGTCGATAACCTGCTGGGGCGCGCGTAGCGGGCGCTTTGGCGCGACTTCGGTGCCATGCAACCGGGTCGTGTGTCGAGAGATTGACGTTCTACTGACGCTTCCGGCGTCACCTCTCCGTTTCCCCTGGCAAAGTCGAGGTTCCCGACTTTTGCCCTATAATCAAACGTTTTTTGGGGCTTTCAATGAGCCCCAATTTCGTTCCCTCCAGCATTGTGCGCACCTATCAGGCGCCGTGATCCAAAGCGGCGCACAGTCATGCCAGCCATAGAAATTCGTAACGTCAAGAAGCGCTACAAAGATCTTCAGGCGCTCAAGGGCGTCAGCCTCACGGTGGAAGAAGGCGAGTTTTTCGGACTGCTCGGTCCGAACGGCGCGGGCAAGACGACGCTCATCAGCATTCTTGCCGGCCTCGCGCGCGCCGATGAAGGCACCATCGCCGTACGCGGCCACGACGTCGTCGCCGACTTCCGCGATGCCCGCCGGGCGCTCGGCGTCGTGCCGCAAGAACTCGTGTTCGACCCGTTCTTCACGGTGCGCGAAACCTTGCGCATCCAGTCCGGTTATTACGGACTGCGCCGCAACGACGCGTGGATCGACGAGGTGATGGCCAACCTCGATCTCACCGAAAAAGCCGACGCCAATATGCGCGCGCTGTCGGGCGGCATGAAGCGCCGCGTGCTGGTCGCGCAGGCGCTGGTGCATCGTCCGCCGGTGATCGTGCTCGATGAGCCAACCGCGGGTGTCGACGTCGAGCTGCGTCAAACTCTGTGGAAATTCATCTCGCGCCTGAATCGCGAGGGCCACACGATTGTCCTGACCACGCACTATCTGGAAGAAGCGGAATCGCTGTGCGACCGGATTGCGATGTTGCGACGCGGCGAAGTAGTGGCGCTCGAGCGCACCAGCACGCTGCTGCAACGCTTCGCCGGCATGCAGCTGTTTCTGCGCTTTACCGAGGGCGTGCTACCGGCCGAATTGCGACCGCTCGAAGTCGAGTCCGGCGCGGGCAGCGGCAACGGCCGGCACTATCTGTTGCGGCTGGCGAGCTATGACGACGTCGAGCGAATTCTCGCGCAATGCCGCAACGCAGGTTGCAAGCTGGAAGAAGTCGAGGTGCGCAAAGCCGACCTCGAAGACGTGTTTGTTCAGGTGATGAACGGTCCGGAAGTGATCGAGGGGCTTGCATGAGCGGCTTTGGTGGATTTCGCACGCTGTTTTACAAGGAAATTCTGCGTTTCTGGAAGGTGGCGTTCCAGACGGTCCTCGCACCGGTGATTACCGCGCTGCTGTACCTGACGATTTTCGGCCACGCGCTGCGCGGTCACGTGCAGGTCTATCCGGGCGTCGAGTACACGAGCTTCCTGATTCCGGGGCTGGTGATGATGAGCGTTTTGCAGAACGCGTTCGCCAACAGTTCGTCGTCCCTGATCCAGTCGAAAATCACTGGCAATCTGGTGTTCGTGCTGCTGCCGCCGTTGTCCCACTATGAGATGTACTGCGCCTACGTGCTGGCTTCGGTGGTGCGCGGTCTCGCGGTCGGGTTCGGCGTGTTTATCGTGACAATCTGGTTCGTGCCGCTCAGCTTCAGCGCACCATTGATCATCGTCGCGTTTGCCGTGCTGGGCGCGGGGATTCTCGGCACGCTCGGCCTGATCGCCGGGATCTGGGCCGAAAAATTCGATCAGCTCGCCGCCTTCCAGAATTTTCTGATCATGCCGCTCACGTTCCTCTCGGGCGTGTTCTACTCGACGCATACGTTGCCGCCGGTGTGGCGCGAAGTGTCGCGGCTCAATCCTTTTTTCTACATGATCGACGGCTTTCGCTACGGTTTCTTCGGGGTTTCGGATATCGATCCGCTCGTGAGCCTGGCCATCGTCGCCGGTTTCTTTGTGGTGCTGGCCGTGGTGGCGATGCGCATGCTCGCCTCCGGTTTCAAACTGCGCCACTGACGAGGAGCTTTCTCATGTTGCCGACTCCCGAACAGGTCAAGCAATACATCGCAGTTGGACTCGCTTGCGAGCATCTCGAAGTCGAAGGCGACGGTCAGCATTTCTTTGCGACCATCGTGTCTCCGAGCTTCGAAGGCAAGCGTCTGATCCAACGCCATCAACTCGTGTACGCGGCGCTCGGCGACCGCATGCGCGAGGAAATCCACGCGCTCAGCATGAAGACGCTGACGCCCGCCGAATGGCAAAACGCGTAATCTGGAACGTTAGTGCGAATTACTCAAGACAGCCGTGAGGCCGGTAGCGGCGCCGCCGCGGACAGCAATGCAGCCCCGGTACAGCGCCGGGTAGATCAGGAACTGACAGGTATGGACAAACTCGTCATTGAAGGCGGTCAGCGGCTGGCCGGTGAGATCGTCGTGTCGGGGGCGAAGAACGCCGCATTGCCGATCCTGTGCGCCGGCTTGCTGAGCGCGGAACCGGTGCATCTCGAGAACGTGCCGGATCTGCAGGATGTGCGTACCACGCTCAAGCTGCTCAACCAGATGGGTGTGCGTACCGAAGCGGCCGCATGCCGGGTGTCGCTCGACGCATCGAAGGTCGACAACCTCGTGGCGCCCTACGAGCTGGTGAAGACGATGCGCGCCTCGATCCTCGTGCTCGGGCCGCTGCTCGCGCGCTTCGGCGAGGCCAGGGTGTCGCTGCCGGGCGGTTGCGCCATCGGCGCGCGGCCGGTCGACCAGCACATCAAGGGCCTGCAGGCAATGGGCGCGGAAATCACGATCGAGCACGGCTTTATCGAAGCGCGCGCCAAGCGTCTGAAAGGCGCGCGCATCGTGACCGACATGATTACCGTCACCGGCACCGAGAATCTGCTGATGGCAGCCGTGCTCGCCGAGGGCGAGACGGTGATCGAGAACGCCGCGCGGGAGCCGGAAGTGGGCGACCTCGCGCACCTGCTCGTCGCCATGGGCGCGCAGATCGAAGGCATTGGCACCGACCGCCTGGTGATCCAGGGCGTCGACAAGCTGCACGGCGCAAAGCATACGGTGATTCCGGATCGTATCGAGGCCGGCACCTTCCTGTGCGCGGTCGCGGCCGCGGGCGGCGACGTGATCCTGCGCCACGTGCGCCCGCTGATCCTCGAAGCCGTGACGGAAAAGCTGCGCGAAGCCGGCGTGACGATCGAGGAAGGCGACGACTGGATGCGCGTGCGCATGGACCAGCGTCCGCATGCCGTGGGCGTGCGCACGTCCGAGTACCCAGCGTTCCCCACCGACATGCAGGCGCAGTTCATGGCGCTCAACACGATCGCGAGCGGCACGTCGCAAGTGGTCGAGACGATCTTCGAGAACCGCTTCATGCACGTGCAGGAGCTGAACCGTCTTGGCGCCAACATCACGATCGACGGCAATACCGCGCTCGTGAACGGCGTCGACAAGCTGTCGGGCGCCAAGGTCATGGCCACCGACCTGCGCGCATCGGCGAGCCTCGTGATTGCCGGCCTGTGTGCCGACGGTGAGACGTTGATCGACCGTATCTATCACCTCGATCGCGGCTACGACCAGATGGAGTCGAAGCTGACGGCCGTTGGCGCCAAGGTGCGCCGCATTGCCGGGGGCGCCGTATGAGCGCACTGCCGCAAACTTCGTCCTCGACGGCGGCGAGCGCGCCGCTCACGCTCGCGCTGTCAAAAGGGCGTATCTTCGAAGAGACATTGCCGCTGCTCGAAGCAGCCGGCGTGCAGGTCGCCGAAGATCCGGAAACCTCGCGCAAGCTGATCCTGCCGACCACTGACACGAATCTGCGCGTGATCATCGTGCGCGCCACCGATGTGCCAACCTACGTCGAATACGGCGCCGCCGACTTCGGCGTAGCCGGCAAGGACGTGCTGCTGGAGCATGGCGGCAGCGGCCTGTATCAGCCGGTGGACCTCGATATCGCGCGTTGCCGGATGTCGGTCGCCGTGGCGGCGGGCTTCGATTATGAAAACGCGGTGCGCCAGGGCGCGCGGCTGCGGGTTGCCACCAAATACGTGGAAACCGCGCGCCAGCATTTCGCGGCAAAGGGCGTGCACGTCGACCTGATCAAGCTGTACGGTTCGATGGAACTTGCTCCGCTGGTGGGCCTCGCCGACGCGATCGTCGACCTTGTCAGCTCAGGCGGAACCTTGCGAGCCAACAATCTTGTCGAGGTGGAAGAGATCATGCAGATCTCGTCGCGCCTCGTCGTGAACCAGGCGGCGCTCAAGCTCAAGCGCGCCGCGTTGCGGCCGTTCCTCGACGCGTTCGAACGCGCGTCGCGGCGCGCCGACGCGGCGGCCTGACAACGCCTGACGGTGCCCTGATGCCGCCTGAGGCTGTTCTGAAGGCCTGAAGGGCATCAGGTGCGCCTTACCGAAACGGATACCAGCATGTCTATCAACATTCGCAAACTCGACTCCAGCGCTCCCGGATTCCAGAAGGCGTTGCACGCGGTGCTCGCGTTCGAGGCAAGCGAGGACGAAGCCATTGAGCAGTCGGTCGCGCAGATTCTGGCCGACGTGAAGGCTCGCGGCGATGCGGCTGTGCTCGAATATACCCAGCGCTTCGACCGCGTCGCGGCATCGAGCGTCGCCGCACTCGAATTGCCCATGTCGGAACTCGAAGCCGCGCTGGAAGGGCTCGATCCGCGCCGCCGCGCTGCACTCGAAGCCGCCGCCGCGCGCGTGCGTGGGTATCACGAGAAGCAGAAGATCGAATGCGGCAGCCATAGCTGGCAGTACACCGAATCGGACGGCACCGTGCTGGGCCAGAAGGTCACGCCTCTGGACCGCGCCGGGATCTATGTGCCGGGTGGCAAGGCCGCGTATCCGTCGTCGGTGCTGATGAACGCCATTCCGGCACGGGTAGCCGGCGTGCGCGAAATCGTCATGGTCGTGCCCACGCCGGACGGCGCGAAGAATCCGCTGGTGCTGGCGGCCGCGCTGCTGGGCGGGGTGGACCGCGTGTTCACCATTGGCGGCGCACAGGCAGTCGGCGCACTGGCTTACGGCACCGCGACGGTGCCGGCGGTCGACAAGATCTGTGGTCCCGGCAACGCGTATGTCGCATCGGCCAAGCGCCGTGTCTTCGGCACGGTCGGCATCGACATGATTGCGGGTCCTTCGGAGATTCTGGTGCTGTGCGACGGCACCACTGATCCGCGCTGGGTGGCCATGGACCTGTTCTCGCAGGCCGAGCACGACGAGCTCGCCCAATCCATCCTGCTGTGCCCGGACGACGCCTTCATCGCGCGCGTGCATGACGCCATCAACGAACTGCTGCACAGCCTGCCGCGCCGCGACGTGATCCGCGCTTCGCTGGAAGGACGCGGCGCGCTGATCAAGGTGCGCGACATGGCGGAAGCCTGCGCGATCGCCAACGACATTGCGCCGGAACACCTCGAAATCTCCGCGCTGGAGCCGCATCAATGGAGCAAGCTGATCCGTCATGCGGGCGCGATCTTCCTTGGCCGCTATACCAGCGAAAGCCTCGGCGACTACTGCGCGGGGCCGAATCACGTGCTGCCTACGTCGCGTACCGCACGGTTCTCCTCACCACTCGGCGTCTATGATTTCTTCAAGCGTTCGAGCCTGATCGAGGTCAGCGCGGAAGGCGCGCAGACGCTCGGTGAGATTGCGGCGGAACTGGCGTACGGCGAAGGCCTGCAGGCGCATGCCCGCAGCGCCGAATACCGCATGAAGCAAAACGGCTGAGCGCATCGGTCAGGCGTGAAACAGCCGGCGCATCACCTACATTGACCAACCGGAGCGGCTCTCGCGCCGCCCCTGCATGACCGGCCTGCATTGCGGGCCGGTCCGCCTATTCATGACGACACCTCAAGACATTATTCGCCGCGACGTGCTCGCGATGACGAGCTATCCCGTTCCGGACGCGACGGGCTTCGTGAAGCTCGACGCGATGGAAAATCCGTTCGCCTTGCCGGCGCCGCTCGCGGCACAACTCGGCGAACGTCTCGCCGGTGTCGCGCTGAACCGTTATCCGGCGCCGCGTCCGGAAGCGCTGCTCGAAAAGATCAAACGCGTGATGGGCGTGCCCGCCAACTGCGAAGTGCTGCTTGGCAACGGCTCGGACGAGATTATCAGCATGATCTCGATGGCCTGCGCGAGGCCTGGCGCCAAGGTGCTCGCACCGGTACCGGGTTTCGTGATGTACCAGTTGTCGGCGAAGCTGGCGAATCTGGAATTCATCGGCGTGCCGCTCAAGTCCGATTTCACGCTCGACACCGAAGCCATGCTCGCGGCCATCGCCGAGCATCAGCCCGCTATCGTGTACCTCGCATACCCCAACAATCCGACCGGCACGCTGTACGAAGATGCGGACATGGAGCGCATCATCCGTGCCGCGGACCAGAGCCTGGTCGTGATCGACGAGGCGTATCAGCCGTTCGCGCAACAAAGCTGGCTGCCGCGTGCCGACGCGTTCGACAACGTGGTCGTCATGCGCACAGTCTCGAAGCTGGGTCTCGCGGGCATTCGCCTCGGCTATCTGGTCGGACGCGCGGCCTGGCTGACCGAGTTCGACAAGGTGCGCCCGCCGTACAACATCAATGTGCTGACTCAGGCCACCGCCGATTTCCTGCTCGATCACCTCGACGTGCTCGACGCCCAGGCGGCGCAATTGCGCGAAGAACGCACGAAGCTGGCTCAGGCCGTCGGTCACCTGCCGGGTGCCGAAGTGTTCCCGAGCGCCGGTAACTTCCTGCTGGTGCGCGTGCCGGATGCATCCGTTATGTTCGAAACGCTGCTTACTGCGCGGGTTTTGATCAAAAACGTGAGTAAAATGCATCCATTGCTGGCAAATTGTGTACGCCTGACAGTCGGTTCCCCTGACGAAAACGCACAGCTGCTGGCCGCACTGAAACTCGTGCTGCATTGACCGGCGTGCCGGTGCGCTACGTTCCGTTTGACGGGCGCGGCGGCCGGCGTTCCCCCACTCTCCATCTTTCACCGTCAGATTCGAGGAATTACCATGCGCCAGGCGGAAGTCGTTCGCGACACTAGCGAAACGCAGATCCGTATCAAGATCAATCTGGACGGCACCGGCAAGCAAAAGCTCGCCACCGGTGTGCCGTTCCTCGACCACATGCTCGACCAGATCGCGCGGCATGGGTTGATCGATCTCGACATCGAAGCGCATGGCGACACGCATATCGACGACCATCACACGGTCGAAGACGTGGGCATCACGCTGGGTCAGGCGGTGGCGAAGGCCGTCGGCGACAAGAAGGGCATCCGTCGCTATGGGCATTCCTATGTGCCGCTGGACGAGGCGCTGTCCCGGGTCGTGATCGATCTTTCCGGACGCCCGGGGCTCGAGTTCCACGTGCCGTTCACGCGCGCGCGCATCGGGACGTTCGATGTGGATCTCTCCATCGAATTTTTCCGCGGCTTTGTGAATCACGCCGGCGTGACGCTCCATATCGACAACCTGCGCGGCCTGAACGCCCATCATCAGATGGAAACGGTGTTCAAGGCCTTCGGACGTGCCTTGCGCATGGCAGTCGAACTGGACGAACGCGCGGCGGGGCAGATTCCGTCAACCAAAGGCAGCCTCTAGAGCACGCAGGACTAACCGGACCCGGCGCGCGCTTTGCGCGAGCCCGGCTTGCGATGGATATCCTCAAGTCGTTCATCTCGCTGCTGGCGCTGATCAATCCGGTCGGCGCCATTCCGTTCTTCATGAGCCTCACGGCGCAGCAGTCGGACGGCGAGCGGCGCAGGACGATCCGGGTTGCGACGGTATCGGTGTTCTGCGTGATTGCGGTGACGACGCTGCTGGGGCAGCAGATCATCAGCTTCTTCGGCATCTCGGTCGGCTCGTTGCAGGTGGGCGGCGGCATCATCATGCTGCTGATGGCGATCAACATGCTGAATGCGCAGATCGGCAACAGCCGTTCAACGCCGGAAGAGCGTCACGAGGCCGAGCAGAAGGATAACGTCGCGGTGGTGCCGCTTGCGATTCCGTTGTTGACGGGGCCGGGCGCCATCAGCACGGTGATTATCTATGCGGCGCATTCGCCGCATTGGTACGACCGGATCAGTCTGATTGGTATCGGCGCCGTGCTGGCGGCGATCTGTTTTTTTTCGCTGCGGCTCGCTGAACCGATCGCCCGCTGGGTGGGGCAAACCGGTATCAATATCGGCACGCGGCTCATGGGTTTGATGTTGTCGGCGCTGGCGGTGGAATTCATCGTCGACGGTCTGAAGGCGTTACTGCCTAACTTGAAATGAAAACTTCGATTGCGATTGTGGATTACGGAATGGGCAACCTGCGTTCGGTCGCCCAGGCGTTGAGGAAGGCCGCGCCGGACGCGGACGTGGCGATCGTCGACCGGCCGGAAGCGATCCGCGCGGCCGACCGCGTCGTGCTGCCAGGCCAGGGCGCGATGCCCGATTGCATGCGCAGCCTCGGCGCATCGGGCCTGCAGGAAGCGGTGGTCGAAGCCTCCCGCAACAAGCCGCTGATGGGCGTGTGCGTGGGCGAGCAGATGCTGTTCGACTGGAGCGCCGAGGGCGATACGCCGGGTCTCGGCCTGTTGCCCGGCAAGGTGCTGCGCTTCGAACTGGAAGGCCAGCTGCAGGACGACGGCTCGCGCTTCAAGGTGCCGCAGATGGGCTGGAACCGGGTCCGCCAGACCCTGGCGCATCCGCTGTGGGATGGCGTCGCGGACGGCAGCTTCTTCTACTTCGTTCACAGCTACTATGTCCAGCCGGACAACGCGGCGCACACGTCGGGCGAGACCGTGTACGGCGTACCCTTTACCTCGGCGGTGGCGCGGGATAACATCTTTGCAACCCAATTCCACCCGGAAAAGAGCGCCGAAGCGGGCCTGCGTGTATATCGAAACTTCGTACACTGGAACCCGTGAGCGCCTCCCGTCTTTTGCTCCGTTCTGCCACGTGCCGCCCGACTCGTAGCGGGGCGCTGGCCGGTGCTGCATCTTCGTTCGTGTCTTTGTGCATGCTACGCATGCGCAGGGCTCCTGAAAGAGTTGTACTAAACTAGCGGAACGGTGCGCGAGCAGGCTGATGGCTTCTCGGCGCCGCCCGTCACTCAACCTTTTCCCTGACTACACCCGATTGCTATGCTGCTGATTCCCGCCATCGACCTGAAAGATGGTCAGTGTGTACGCCTCAAACAGGGCGACATGGACCAGGCGACGATTTTCTCCGAGGAACCGGCGGCGATGGCCCGACATTGGGTCGACCGCGGTGCCCGGCGCCTGCATCTCGTCGATCTTAATGGAGCATTTGCCGGTAAGCCGAAGAACGAAGACGCGATTCGCGCGATCATCGAGGAAGTCGGCGGCGAGATTCCCGTCCAGCTGGGCGGCGGCATCCGTGACCTGAATACGATCGAGCGCTACCTGGACGACGGTTTGTCCTACGTCATCATCGGCACGGCGGCGGTGAAAAATCCGGGCTTCCTGCAGGATGCCTGCACGGCGTTCGGCGGCCATATCATCGTCGGACTCGACGCGAAGGACGGCAAGGTCGCCACCGACGGCTGGAGCAAGCTGACCGGCCACGAAGTGGCGGACCTCGCGCGCAAGTTCGAGGATTACGGTTGCGAATCGATCATCTATACCGACATCGGCCGCGACGGCATGCTGCAGGGTATCAACATCGAAGCGACGGTACGACTGGCGCGTTCGGTAAAGATTCCGGTGATCGCGAGCGGCGGTCTGTCGAATCTGACCGACATCGAAGCGTTGTGCGAAGTCGAAGTCGAAGGCATCGAAGGCGTGATCTGCGGTCGCGCCATCTATTCGGGCGATCTCGATTTTGCGGCCGCCCAGACGCTCGCCGACAAGCTGCGCGAGTCGGACGACGCCTGACGGGTTGTCAGCGCGAAGCGCAAGCGCCAGGTGACGCGCGGGGGCTTCGGCTTTACGCTGCAGGCGGCGCTGGCCGGACGGTCCGGCGAAGCTGGCGCGCCCCAGCCCATGTCAAGCCCGGCCCGGCAACGCGCGCCGGCATTGCGCCGCTCCGGTACGAGCGGTCTCATCAGCGGTATTGGCAAGAATTTGCACGATCATGGCTCTAGCTAAACGCATCATTCCCTGTCTCGACGTCACGGCTGGCCGCGTGGTCAAGGGCGTCAACTTCGTCGAACTGCGCGACGCCGGCGATCCGGTCGAAATCGCGCGTCGCTACGACGAACAGGGCGCCGACGAACTCACCTTTCTCGACATTACCGCCACCTCCGATCAACGCGATCTGATCCTGCCGATCATCGAGGCGGTAGCGTCGCAGGTGTTCATTCCGCTGACGGTCGGCGGCGGCGTGCGCGCCGTCGAAGACGTGCGGCGCCTGCTGAACGCCGGCGCGGACAAGATCAGCATGAACTCGTCGGCGGTCGCCAACCCGCAACTGGTGCGCGACGCGACGGACAAATACGGCTCACAATGCATCGTGGTCGCGATCGACGCCAAGCGGGTTTCCGCCGACGGCGAAACGCCGCGCTGGGAAGTCTTCACGCATGGTGGACGCAAGGCGACCGGGCTGGAAGCGGTCGAATGGGCGCGCAAGATGGCCGAACTCGGTGCCGGCGAAATCCTGCTGACCAGCATGGACCGCGACGGCACCAAGAGCGGTTTCGATCTGGCGCTTACCCGCGCGGTATCGGACGCCGTGTCGGTTCCGGTGATCGCCTCGGGCGGTGTCGGCTCGCTGCAGCATCTGGCGGACGGCATCAGGGACGGTCACGCGGACGCCGTGCTGGCGGCCAGCATTTTTCACTACGGCGAGCACACCGTGGGCGAGGCCAAGCGCTTCATGGCCGATCAAGGCATTTCGGTGAGGTTGTGACGTGGTGAATCCCGCAGCGGTGAGTTGGCTCGACAAGGTGAAGTGGGACGCGAACGGCCTCGTGCCGGTCATCGCGCAGGAAGCGTCGAGCAACGACGTGCTGATGTTCGCGTGGATGAACCGCGAGGCGCTCGCCCGGACGGTCGAGACGGGCCGCGCGGTGTATTTCTCGCGCTCGCGTCAGCGGCTGTGGTTCAAGGGCGAAGAGTCCGGCCACGTGCAGCACGTGCAGGAAGTGCGGCTCGATTGCGACGAAGACGTCGTGCTGCTGAAGATCGAGCAGGTGTCGGGCATTGCCTGCCATACCGGCCGCCACTCATGCTTTTTCCAGAAATTCGAAGGGACGATCGACGACGGCGAATGGACCGCAGTCGATCCCGTCCTGAAAGATCCCGAACAGATCTACAAATGACGCAAAACCCGCAATCGACGAACGATACCCTCCTGCGCCTCGCCGCGGTGATCGACGGCCGCAAGGGCGGCGACCCCGACGTCTCGTATGTGTCGCGCCTGTTCCACAAGGGCGACGACGCGGTCCTGAAGAAGATCGGCGAAGAAGCGACCGAAGTCGTGCTCGCCGCCAAGGACGTGCGCCAGGGCGGCGCGCCCACCGCGCTGGTCGGCGAAGTGGCCGATCTCTGGTTCCACTGCCTCGTGATGCTGTCGCATTTCGATCTGAGCCCGGCCGACGTGCTGGCCGAACTCGAGCGCCGCGAAGGTCTGTCGGGGATCGAAGAGAAAGCGTTGCGCAAGAGCCGCGAGCGCGAACAGAAGGGCGACTGAACGCCGACTCGGTGAGAGCCCAGCGCCAACCGAACGCCACCCGCAAGGAGGACGCAACATGGAACAGTCGCAAGGCGAATACCCGCCGCCGTCTTACCGTCATGCCCTCGAAACCGATCGCGAACGCAGCCTGCGCACGCTGACGCACGTGCTGTATGCGCTCTACGCGGTCTACTGGCTGACCGGCGGTATCTCGGTGCTGATCGCCATCATCATCAATTATGTGAAGCGGCCTGACGTCGCGGGCACACCGTACGAAGCGCATTTCCAGTGGCAGATGCGCACATTCTGGTGGTGCATGCTCGGCTACCTGATTGGCGCCCTGCTGTTTTTCGTCGTGATCGGCATTCCGATCCTGTGGGCTGTCGGGATCTGGATGTTGTACCGTATTATCAAGGGCTGGCTGTATTTGTACGACAACAAGCCGCTGCTGAATCCGCGGGCGTGGTTCTGACGCCCATTCCTCGCCCGCCCGTTTGCGCTTCAGGACACCCATGAGCCACGATTCAAACTGCCTTTTCTGCAAGATCGCCGCGGGCGAAATCCCCTCCACCAAAGTTCACGAGGACGAGGAGTTTCTCGCCTTCCGCGACATCCGTCCGGCGGCGGAGACCCATGTGCTGGTGATTCCGCGCAAGCACATCGAAACCCTGTCGCACTGCAACGAAAGCGATGCGCCACTGCTTGGTAGAATGCTTATATTGGTGGCGCGTCTTGCCGATCAGCTCGGCGTGGCCTACACCGGCGGCGAGACCGGCTTTCGCACGGTCATCAACACCGGGCCGGGCGGCGGGCAGGAGGTGTACCACCTGCATGCGCATATTCTGGCGGGTCCGCGTCCGTGGCAACGGATGGGCTAAACGCCGGAGCGCCGCCAACGTAGACAATTCTGGCGCATTCAGCGGGCCGATTTAACTGCGTATGATGGTGAGCGGCGGGCAAAGGCGTTTTTCTCGTTGCGACGTAATAACGCCGTCGCGATTGCGCGGACACAATCACGCGCACGGCCGCTGCTGGAATCTGAAACAGCGGCGGCAACGTATAGATGAGGCGTACGCGCTTCGATTCGGGCCGTAAAGGCACAGATGTTCGACGCGTGCAAACGCGATGTCGGGGTTAAGGAGAGTAGTCATGGGTTCGTTGAGTATTTGGCATTGGCTGATTGTTTTGTTGATCGTGGCACTGGTATTTGGCACGAAGAAGTTGCGCAATATCGGCACTGATCTGGGCGGCGCGGTGAAGGGCTTCAAGGAAGGCATGAAAGAAGCGGAGACACCGGCCGGCGACGCACAACAGCGCGAGCTGCCGCGCACCGACACCGTCGACGTCGACGCAAAAGAAAAAACCCCGCGCTCGAGCGACTACCGCTAAGCCGCGGTCCATCCGCGTACTGACGGGAACCTTACTTCATGCTGGACCTCGGTCTAACCAAGATGGCGCTGATCGGCGTCGTCGCGCTGGTCGTACTCGGGCCGGAGCGGCTTCCGCGCGTGGCTCGCACGGCGGGGGCGCTGTTCGGTCGCGCGCAGCGTTATATCAACGACGTGAAGTCCGAAGTCACGCGTGAGATCGAACTCGACGAATTGCGTCGCATGAAAACCGAGTTCGAAACGGCGGCGAGCAATGTCGAAACCAACGTTCACGACAATCTGCGCAAGCATGAAAGCGAATTGAACGAAGCGTGGAACTCGGGTTCGTCGGTGAGCCCAAGCATTGCCGGCGGTGCACTGGAAAGTGCAGCGGCAAGCGGCGGCACGTCCAGTTCGACGTCCTGGCGCAGCACGCCCGCCGCCGCGCCCAAACGCAGGAACTGGCGCGTCAGGCAAACAGCCATGCCAACCTGGTATAAGCGCGCCACTGCCCGCCGTACGCGCGTGCAGTCGGGCGCAGCGCGCGTGGCGCGTCATACGCCGGTCAGTCTGCGCCGGCCGACGCGCTTCTTCTGATGATCCTAGCGATAATCTCCTACCGAGGGCCGGTGTGAGCGACCCCCAAACCCAGAGCGAAGGCGCTGAAGAGACCTTCATCTCGCATCTCGTCGAACTGCGCGACCGCATCATCCGCGCCGGCATTGCTGTCATCGTGGTGTTTCTCGGGCTCGTCTACTGGGCGCCGGACATCTTCAGGCTGCTCGCGCGGCCTTTGATGATGAATCTGCCGAAGGACGGCAAGCTGATCGTGACGGACGTCACCGGCTCGTTCTTCGTGCCGATGAAAGTGACCATGATGGTGGCGCTCGTGATTGCGCTGCCTGTCGTGCTGTATCAGATCTGGGCGTTTGTCGCGCCAGGGCTTTATCAGCATGAAAAGAAACTGGTCGTGCCGCTGGTGGGCAGCAGCTACATCCTGTTTCTGTGCGGCATGGCGTTCGCCTACTTCGTCGTGTTCCCGACCATCTTCCGCGTGATGGCGCATTACAACGCACCGCTTGGCGCGGCGATGAACACAGATATCGACAACTATCTGAGTTTCGTGCTGACCATGTTCCTCGCGTTCGGCGTGACCTTCGAAGTCCCGATCGTTGTCGTGCTATTGGTCCGGATGAATATTCTGACGATCAAGAAGCTGCGGCAGATTCGCCCGTACGTGATCGTCGGGGCGTTCGTGGTGTCCGCTGTGGTCACTCCGCCTGACGTGTTTTCGCAGCTGATTCTCGCGGTGCCCCTGATCGTGCTGTACGAAGCGGGGATCATCGCGGCGCGGTTGATCGTCGGCAAGCAGAAGGAAGTGACCGAGGACGAGGGGCAGGCGCCGAGTTGAGCGCGACGGGAGCTTAACGCTCAACCGCCGTCGTCATCGTTCTGATTGTTGCTGTCGTCGGCGGGCTGCTTCGGCGGCGGCGGGCGCTTGCCGATCATCACATCCAGATCCAGTTCGCGATTCTTGCGCACGAGGTGGATCTTCGCGTTGGAGCCCGGCTTGATCTGGGCGATGAGATTCAGAAGGCGTGTCGTATCCGTGATGTCCTGGCCGTCCACGCTGACCAGAATGTCGCCAGGCTTGATGCCGGCGCGGTCGGCCGGGCCGTTCTTCAGCACGCCGGCGACGATTGCCCCCGACTTCTGTTCGAGCCCGAACGACTCCGCGATCTCCGGCGTCACATCCTGCGGTTCCACGCCGATCCACCCGCGCGTCACCGAGCCGGTCGTGATGATGCTCTCCAGCACGCTACGCGCCGTCGAGACGGGGATGGCAAAGCCGATGCCCAGCGAGCCGCCCGAGCGTGAGTAGATGGCGGTGTTGATGCCGAGCAGATTGCCGTTCACGTCGACCAGCGCGCCGCCCGAGTTGCCGGGGTTGATGGCGGCGTCGGTCTGAATGAAGTTTTCGAAGGTATTGATGCCGAGGTGATTGCGGCCGAGCGCGCTGACAATGCCCATGGTCACCGTCTGGCCGACGCCGAACGGGTTGCCGATCGCCAGCACCACGTCGCCCACGCGCGTCTGGTCCATGCGGCCGAGCGTGATGGTAGGCAGATTGGTGAGGTTGACCTTGAGAACCGCCAGATCCGTCTCCGGATCGACGCCGATCACCTTCGCGGTGGTCGTGCGGCCGTCGGCGAGCGCGATTTCGATCTGATCCGCGCCGTCGACCACGTGCTGGTTCGTTAGAATGTAACCTTCCGAACTCACTATGACACCCGAGCCGAGATTGGCGGCCGGTTGCTCCTGCTGTTTGTTGTTGTTCTTGTTGCCGAAGAAATACCGAAACAGCGGGTCTTTCGCCCGAGGGTCGGGCGGCAGAGACCCGTCCTTGCTGGAGAACACATTGACGACCGCGGGCGACGCCTTCTGCGCGGCTTCGGCATAGGAAGCCTGAGCGGGACCACTACCGATGCCAGGCGCTACCTCCCGCAGGGCGACGATCGGTTCGGCGAGCTGCTTGCCGAATTGCCCTTGTCGCTGCAGCCATTGCGGTTTGAGGGTCGCAATGATGAACATCAGCGCCAACAGCACGGTCACCGCTTGGGCAAAGAACAGCCAAAAGCGTCTAAGCATCTGAAGATTAGAGGTTTATATGGATCGGATCGAACTTGAATTGTACTTGAACAAAGTCCTTGAAACCGGGCGCTTCAAGGACTACTGCCCGAACGGCCTGCAGGTCGAGGGGCGGCGCCGGGTCAACAAACTTGCCACCGGCGTGACGGCGTCCGTGGCGTTCCTGGAAGCGGCGCTCGACTGGGGCGCCGACGCCGTGCTGGTCCACCACGGTTACTTCTGGCGCAATGAACCGCCGCAAATTACCGGTCGCAAATATGCGCGTCTGAAACTGCTGCTCGCCAACGACCTGAACCTGTTCGCTTACCATTTGCCGCTCGACGACCACCCCGAGTTCGGCAATAACGCGCAGATCGGCGCGAAGATGGGCTGGATTGCCGACGCGCGCTTTGGTGAGAACGACATCGGCTGGATCGCCACGCTGCCCATGCCGGTCACGCTCGCGCACTTCACCGCGCAGGTGGAAGAGTCGCTCGGCCGCACGCCGCTCGTGTTCGGCGATCCGGATGTCGAACTGCGGCGCGTCGCCTGGTGCACGGGCGGCGCACAAGGTTATTTCGACGCGGCGATCGAAGCCGGCGCCGATGTCTATCTCACCGGCGAAGTGTCCGAACAGAGCATGCACACCGCGGCGGAGAGCGGCGTGGCGTTTCTCGCCGCCGGTCATCATGCGACCGAGCGTTTCGGGGTGCAGGCATTGGGTGCGCATCTGTCGGAATCATTCGATATCGAACACCTGTTTATCGATATCCACAATCCGGTCTGATAGCCGAACTAAAACACACGAAATACACAGGGATCACTTAAAAGAAACGACTAAAAAGTTTCGAATTGGTGCGGGGAAACCCTTGGATATCAAAGACTTCGCATGGTTTTTGGCATTCGGGCCTTGTAAATGACAACTCCATTCGAGCAAACTAGCGTCGGTAGAAGCGACGTGAAGGAAAAATCCAACTCAGAAGTGGGGCGTGTGATGCGAGACAAAGAAGAGGAGCTCGTCGATGGCGGCCGCCGTACGTGGCTGATAGCGACGACCGTAGCAGGTGGCATTGGAGGTGTGGCCACTGTCGTACCCTTTGTGAGTTCGTTTGCACCATCTGAAAAGGCCAAGGCAGCCGGCGCGCCAGTCGAGGCCGATATTAGCAATCTGAAGCCTGGCGAAATGATGACCGTCGCCTGGCGCGGCAAGCCCGTCTGGATCCTCAACCGCACTGACCGGATGCTGGCCGACGTCCAGAAAGCCGATAACGAAGTAGCCGATCCCCATACCGAACATCCCTTTTCGATGCCGTTGCCGGAGTACTGCAACAACGAATTCCGCTCGCGCACCGATCACAAGAACCTGTTGGTCACTGTCGCCGTGTGCACGCATCTGGGCTGCACGCCGACACCGCGCTTCCAGGAAGGCGCGCAGCCCAATCTTCCGGACGACTGGCCAGGCGGCTTTCTGTGCCCTTGCCACGGCTCGACCTATGACCTGGCCGGCCGCGTCTTCAAGAACAAACCTGCGCCGCAGAACCTGGACATTCCGCCCTATATGTTCACGTCGGCTACCCAGCTCGTGATCGGCAAGGACGAGAAAGGAGAAGCGTAAATGGCGAGCGATCACGAAGTAGAGACGACCGGGCTGGTCGGCTGGATCGACCGCCGCTTTCCGATGACCTCGACGTGGAAGAAGCACGTCTCCGAGTACTACGCGCCGAAAAACTTCAACTTCTGGTATTTCTTCGGCTCGCTGGCGATGCTGGTGCTGGTCAACCAGATCGTCACCGGCATCTTCCTCACCATGAATTACAAGCCCGATGCGACGCTCGCGTTCGCCTCGGTCGAGTACATCATGCGCGAGGTGCCGTGGGGCTGGCTGATCCGCTACATGCACTCGACCGGCGCGTCGATGTTCTTCGTGGTGGTCTATCTGCACATGTTCCGCGGGCTGATGTACGGCTCGTACCGCAAGCCGCGCGAACTGGTGTGGATCTTCGGCTGCGCGATCTTCCTGTGCCTGATGGCCGAGGCGTTCTTCGGCTACCTGTTGCCGTGGGGCCAGATGTCGTTCTGGGGCGCGCAGGTGATCGTCAACCTGTTTTCGGCGATTCCCTTTATCGGTCCGGACCTGTCACTGTGGATTCGCGGCGATTACGTGGTGTCGGACGTCACGCTGAACCGCTTTTTCGCGTTTCACGTGATCGCGATTCCGCTGGTGCTGATCGGGCTGGTGGTAGCGCACCTGGTGGCGTTGCACGAAGTGGGCTCGAACAATCCGGACGGTGTCGAGATCAAGGCGAAGAAGGACGCGAATGGCATTCCGCTCGACGGCATTCCGTTCCACCCGTACTACTCCGTGCATGACTTCATGGGCGTCACGGTGTTCTTGCTGATCTTCGCGGCGATCATCTTCTTTGCACCGGAGATGGGCGGGTACTTCCTCGAGGCGAACAACTTCGTCCCGGCCAATCCGCTGCAGACGCCGCCGGAGATCGCGCCGGTGTGGTACTTCACCGCGTTCTATGCGATGCTGCGCGCCACCACGGATCCGTTCAAGATCGTGCTGATGATCGTGATCGCGCTGCTCGGGCTGTTCGCACTGGTGCGCGCCCGCGGCAAGTGGAAACTGGGACTGCCGGTGCTGGCGGTGCTGTTGATCCTGGCCATGTATTTCACCCAATCGAAGTTCTGGGGCGTGGTGGTCATGGGCGGCGCGGTGATTTCGCTGTTCTTTCTGCCGTGGCTCGATCGTTCGCCGGTGAAGTCGATCCGTTACCGGCCGTTCTTCCATAAGGTCTTCTACGGGATTTTCGTACTGGTCTTTCTGACACTGGCATTTCTCGGGACCAAGCCGCCGTCGCCCGTCGCGACCCTGATTGCGCAGGTCTGCGCGCTGGTCTATTTCGCGTTCTTCCTAGGCATGCCCTTCTGGACGCCGCTTGGCAAGTTCAAGCAGCCACCCGAGCGGGTGCGGTTCAAGCCTCACTAATCGCGGGCCAAGGAGACACGAAGATGAGAAAAATGCTTTCGAGGCTCGCCGTAATAGGGGCTGCGTCACTCACGTTGGCGCTGACGCTGCTGGTCGCGCCGGCTTATGCGGACGAGAATTTCCCGCTCGACCGCGCGCCGGATAACGCGGACAATTTTGCTTCTTTGCAGCATGGCGCCAAATTGTTTGTAAACTACTGCCTGAATTGCCATAGTGCGAACCTGATGCGGTACAGCGCATTGACCAGTTTAGGCATTTCACCGCAGGAAATTCAGACAAACCTGCTTTTCACCACCGATAAAATCGGCAACACGATGTCGGTGGCCATGAAACCCGACGACGCGAAAGCGTGGTTCGGCACGGCGCCGCCGGATTTGTCGGTGGAGGCGCGGGCGCGCGGCCGCGATTGGCTCTACACGTATCTGCGCAGCTTTTATCGCGACGATACGCGGCCAACCGGCTGGAACAATCTGGTGTATGAAAACGTGAGCATGCCCCATGTGTTGTGGCAGCTTCAGGGGCAGCGCACGGCGAAGTTCGACGACGTGATCGACGAAAGGAGCGGGGAAACAGTCCATAAATTCGTCGGTTACCAGCAGGTCACGCCGGGGACGTTGTCCGCGGTGGATTATGATTCGGATGTGGCCGACCTCGTGTCGTACCTGTCCTGGATGTCCGAACCGACACAGCAAACCCGCCACCGTCTCGGTGTGTGGGTGCTGTTGTTCCTCGGCGTCCTGAGCTTTTTCGCCTGGCGATTGAACGCTGCGTACTGGAAAGATATCAAATAATCACGCCATCACTGGCGTGGGGCCGGCGCAAGGAAAAACCTGCTGGACGGTTTTTCGGCGTGCTGGCCCTTCAGCTTTTTGAGGAAACGTAAACATGATGGTTCTGTATTCCGGCACAACTTGCCCCTTCTCCCAGCGCTGCCGGCTGGTGTTGTTTGAGAAAGGCATGGACTTCGAGATCCGCGACGTCGACCTGTTCAACAAACCGGAAGACATCGCTGTGATGAATCCGTATGGTCAGGTGCCGATCCTCGTCGAACGGGACCTGATTCTGTACGAATCGAACATCATCAACGAATATATCGACGAACGCTTCCCGCATCCGCAACTGATGCCGGCCGACCCGGTGCAACGCGCCCGCGCGCGCCTGTTCCTGCTCAACTTCGAGAAGGAACTGTTCGTGCACGTCGGCACGCTCGAAAACGAGAAGGGCAAGGCGGCCGAGAAGAATCACGAGAAGGCACGCCTCGCGATCCGCGATCGCCTGACGCAGCTCGCGCCGATCTTCCTGAAGAACAAGTACATGCTCGGTGAAGAGTTCTCGATGCTCGACGTCGCGATCGCACCGCTGCTGTGGCGTCTGGATCACTACGGCATCGAACTGTCGAAGAATGCCGCGCCGCTGATGAAGTACGCCGAACGGATTTTCAGCCGCCCGGCCTATATCGAAGCGCTGACGCCGTCGGAAAAGGTGATGCGTCGTTGAGTATGGCTTGAGGGTAGGGGCGTCGCGCGCTGCTCGTGAGTGTGAATAGCGCGTGAGAGTGCGACGTCTTGCCCGGTAAGAGGACTGTTGATGCAAGAGATTTCCACGAAACCCTACCTGCTGCGCGCGCTTTACGAGTGGTGCACGGATAACGGCTATACGCCGCACATCGCGGTACGGGTCGACAATCAGACGCGGGTGCCTCGCCAGTTCGTGCGGGACAATGAAATCGTGTTGAACATCAGTTTCGAGGCGACCAGCCAGTTACAGATGGGCAACGAGTGGGTCGAGTTCAGCGCGCGGTTTTCGGGCAAGTCGCACAAGATCGAAGTGCCGGTCGCCAATGTGCTGGCGATCTACGCGCGTGAGAACGGCCAGGGCATGGCGTTCCCGGTTGATTCGGCGGGTGGCGAGGCGACGGATTCCGGCGCGGATGCCGTAGAAGCCGATGAGCTGCCGCCAGTGAAGCCGGCTGGCAGCGGCCCGCGGGCGGTCGAGTCTGAGCCTGCGCCTGCACCGCAGGCGAAAGCCGACGAGACTGACCCGGACGGCACGCCGGGTCCGGATGACGATGGCTCGAAGGGCGGCGGTCGCGGCCATTTAAAGGTCGTCAAGTGAAGTAAAGTGAGTATTGCTGCCGGCGGGTTGAGCGCTTCTATAAGACTGGACCCGTCGCAGTTTCCTTTGGCCCGTTCGCGGCCGCCAGTTTCTCCGAATATCGAAACGGTAATCAGCGACATCATCACGCACGCAATCATGTACCGGATCGGGGCCACGGCATGGCCGTCGCATTCACACGTAGCGCCACCATCTGCTGCAGCGTCCCGCCAGATCGCGCGACCATGCAGCAATTAGACTGCACACTGAACGATTGACGTAAACGACGCCAAAATTGTCATTTGCGACACTGGTGCGCACGCCGCTTCCCGCTTAAAGTGATGTCAATCCGAACGCATTCGGCCCGCGTGGTCCGGATGGCATTTCAATCAATGTTTGCAAGTGGCGTTGCCATGCAGGCCATGGCGGCTGGCACTCTGAAGAGGACCTCATGAATCGTTCACCGCAACCAGGCCTCGATCACCCCATCTGGACGGCGCTGACCACGAGGCAAGCCCATCTTGGGCAGGGAAATTCTCTCGCCCGTCGATACCACGCCGACGTGGCGCCTTTTGCCGCCTTGTCAGCCGAGACCCCGGCGGCCTACGAGGCGCTTCATCAACTCCTGCAACCTCACGAAACGGTTGCGTTGCTATTGCCGGCGCCCGTCAGTCCAATTGACGCGTTGCAATTGACGCATCTGGGCGATCTCCACCAAATGGTCGCCACGCGCTACGAAGCCGGTCACGTAGACGGAAGCCTGGACGATCGGGATGTGATCGCGCTGAGTCATGTCGATGCGAACGATATGCTCGAGCTGGTCCAGAAAGCCAAGCCGGGTCCGTTCGGCACACGAACGCACGAGATGGGCAAGTACATTGGGATCCGCGAGCAGGGGCGTCTCATTGCCATGGCCGGCGAACGGATGTGCCTCGACGGATACGTTGAGATAAGTGCTGTCTGCGTCGACGACGAGTGGCGTGGGCGGGGACTTGCGGGTCGGCTCGTGAGCCTGTTGCGAAGCCAGATCGAGCAACGGGGGCAGACGCCGTTCCTGCACGTGATCAGTGGCAACCAATCCGCGATCGGATTGTATGAACGTCTTGGGTTCGAAATACGTCGCACGTTCCTGCTTGCCCGGATCGGACATGCTGATCCAGCCTCGGCTGCCGCGTCGAACGGTTGACCCTGAGAAACCCGTGACCCGGAGTTGAAAGTCCGGATCGAGGCGGCGCCCAAACCCTTCGCGGGTGTGCACAAGGGCCAAAAAGCAAAAAGCCCGGTCACGAGGACCGGGCTAAGTGCTTGAATCTATTGGTGCCCCCTGTCTGATTCGAACAGACCACCTCATGATTACAAGTCAAGTGCTCTACCAAATGAGCTAAGGGGGCTAACGCAGCGCGCTATTATAAGCCAAGACAAACCAGCCCGCTACTAGGTGAGTGGCATCAGTTACCATGTAGGTCTATTCGATATCCCTGTCATATCGGATCCCCCACCTCGCTCAATGACCCAACACCCCTCGCAGCACCCTTCGCAAGTCCCCACCATTACGTGGCCTGAAGCAGATGGCCCGCGTACCGCCCGCTGGCGCTCCGAAGCGGCAGTGCCGCCGCCCAAACGCGTGGTCGTAGCCGATGACCGCACCACCGCGGACACGGCCTACCGGCTTGCCTGCGAAGGCACGGCCTTGCTCTGGCAAGGCGATTTCCAGAATGCACGGCAGCTGTTGCAGGCGGTAACGCGGCGCCTCGAGCGCAAGCCGCGCAAGCAGGCCGAGACGCTGCTCGACGCGTTCAATTTCCACCGTCAGGCGCAGTCGCAGCGCGCGCGCACGCTTGGCATGCTGCTGATCCCGCTCGACGCCGCCTATGCCATCCCGCTGCGCCGTGCCCCCGAGGTGCAGCAAGCCTGTGTCGAAACCTACGGACCGGCGACCGACGAAGCGTCCGTCGTTTCGCTGCGTGAACTGCTTGGTTTGATCGGCGCGCACGAATGGCGCAAGAAGGGCGTGGAGATTCCCGTGCTCGGCGAGCGTATTCATCCGCACTACGGCGTGTTCTCGCCGGTGCGTGGCGAATACGTCGATCTGGTGGCGCGCACGCCGCTGCCGTCGTTGAACAAGGCGTTCGATATCGGCACCGGCACCGGCGTGCTCGCTGCGTTGCTCGCCAAACGGGGCGTGAAGAAGATTGTCGCCACGGACTCGGACCCACGTGCGCTGGCGTGCGCCCGCGAGAATCTCGCACGGCTGGGCTATGCCCAGCAGGTCGACGTGATCGAGGCCGATCTGTTCCCCGAAGGCCGCGCGCCGCTCGTCGTCTGCAATCCGCCCTGGGTGCCGGCGCGGCCAGCGTCGCCGATCGAATACGCCATCTACGATATGGAGAGCCGGATGTTGCTCGGCTTCCTGAATGGGCTGGCGGAGCATTTGTCGCCCGGTGGCGAAGCCTGGCTGATCCTCTCGGACTTCGCGGAGCATCTCGGCTTGCGCAGCCGCGAGTTTTTGCTCGCGGCGATCGAAAAGGCCGGGCTGACGGTTGTTGGCCGGGAGGATATCCGTCCGCGGCATCCGAAGTCATCCGATGAAAACGATCCGTTGCATGCCGCGCGTATGGCGGAAGTGACGTCGCTGTGGCGTTTGAAGGCGCGATAGAAGTCTGGGCGTCGGCCTGTGTTCGAAGCTGACGTCCTCAGCTTCCTGTCCCAGCCAGATAGGCCAGCGCGCCGCGTCCCGCCACCAGCCCGCTTGCGAAGCATGCGGTCAGCAGATACCCGCCAGTCGGCGCCTCCCAATCGAGCATTTCGCCGGCACAGAACACGCCGGGCAAGTGTCCGATCATCAAACGCGCATCCAGCGTCTCAAACGGAATGCCGCCCGCACTGCTGATAGCCTCTTCAATGGGCCGAGGGCGCACGAGCTTCAACGGCAATGCCTTGATCGTATGAGCGAGGCGCGTCGCATCGCCGAATGCGTCTTTCGAGAGCGCTTCATGCAGCAATCCGAGCTTGACCCCGGTGAGACCAATGCGTCCATGCAGATGACTCGACATCGAACGTGAGCCGCGCGGCCGGGTGACTTCGTCCAGCACGCGCTGCGCACTGAACGCCGGGAGCAGATCGAGCGTGATCGTCGCCTCGGCATCAACCCGCAGACGCTCTCGGATCGGCGCGGACAGCGCGTACACCAGACTGCCCTCGATACCCGTCCCGGTCACGACGAACTCACCTTGCCGCTGATGGACGTTGCCATCCACATCGGTTAGCGTGATGGCCACCGGTTTGACCGGCTGGCCCGCGAAGCGCTCGCGGAAGTAGTCGCTCCAGGTCGCGTCGAAGCCGCAGTTCGCCGGGCGCAGCGGCTCGACCGGCACGTCGCGCGCGTTCATCAGTGGAACCCACGTCGCATCCGACCCGAGGCGCGGCCAGCTCGCCCCGCCCAGCGCCAGCACGACGGCGTCGGCGCGCACCTGCTGCTCGCCTGTGGGCGTCATGAAGCGGAGCGAGGTAGGGCGGGTGGCGTTCGAGGCGTCATCATCGCCCCATCCCACCCATTTGTGCCGCATGTGAAACCGCACGCCAGCCTCTTCCAGACGACGCCGCCAGGCGCGCAGCATGGGTGCCGCTTTCATGTCGGTGGGAAACACGCGTCCCGAACTGCCGACGAAGGTTTCGACGCCGAGCTCATGCAGCCATGTGCGAAGCGCGTCCGGGCCGAATGCCGCGAGCAGCGGGGCAATCTGCGGCTGCCTCGCGCCGTAGCGCCCGAGAAACGGTTCGAGCGGCTCCGAATGCGTGATGTTCATGCCGCCTTTGCCCGCCATCAGGAATTTACGCCCAACCGACGGCATCGCATCGTACACGTGGACGCGCACCCCGCCTTGGGCGAGCGCCTCGGCGGCCATCAGCCCGGCGGGGCCGCCGCCGATGACGGCGACACAAGGGGAATCAGGCAATGTGGACATGCGGTGCGTTCAGGTGAGGGGGAGCGGGACAAACACGGTGTGCACGGCCAGCTTGCCGCGGCTGGCGGTCAAAGCCCGCTATTTTCACACGGCGCCCGCAACCCACTGCAGCGCAATCTGAATCTGCCTGTTTTAATGTTTATAGGCACCTGCCGATCCAGCACAAGCGTTGAACCCGGCCGCGCGCTGCTGCGAGTGCGGCCGTGGTGACAGTGCTCACCTGTCCAGCGCTAACCGGGCTTAGCCGGGATATTCCTCGTCCACCTTGAGACCAGCCAGCTTGAAGATCACACGCAGTGTTTGCGGCTTGATATCGCGCCGTGATGCGAGCGTCGTCATCACGAAGTCGAGGACCTTCGCGTACTTGAGCATGATCAGACAGGTTTCGAGATCGACGCTGCCGTCGCGCATCAACTCGGCGAGGCGCAGCATCTCAACCGAAATGTCGCGCGCCATTTCCAATTCGATCTGTTGTTTCTCTGACCACGCGGGTGTCGCCATCAGCTTGGTCAACATTTCCTGAAACTTCTGCTCGGCGTTGCCGTTGGGTATCGTATCCATTGCCGCCTCATTTTTTTCTGAGCGCGCTTCCCGTTGAGATCGCGGCGCACTGCAGGTTACGTAACGTTCGTCCCCATGTTTCGGGTCCGACCTCCCCCCACACATGCCGTTCGCCTGAACCATCCGGCAACTGGCTGCGTGTCGTTGTTCTTCATGCGGCCTGCCGCAGGGGCTTTGGGCCGCTCGCTTCGCTTGCTGCGCGTTTCACGTCGTGTCTTGCCTGCTTCGCGTACCCTTTTAGAGCAGGAAGTGTTCCAGGAATACGTGCTTCGCGCGTCGTTGGCGGCATCGAATCGGTGGGTGTGCCGCACTTTGGGTAAACTGGCAGCAACTTTTCTCTTTTTCCGTCGCCTGTCGCACGTTCGCCGTGCAATCGATAGTGGTCCGTACGATGTCCAGCAAAACTCACGAAATTCGCCCCAACCAATCCGTCGAACTGCTAAAGGAACTGCACATCCTCACGCGCGACGGCAAGATGAATCAGGACAGCCGTCGCAAGCTGAAGCAGGTGTATCACCTGTTCCAGTTCATCGAGCCGCTTCTGAAAGATCTGAAAGAAACCCGCGGCAATCTGACCCTCGTCGATCACGGCGCCGGCAAGTCCTACCTTGGTTTTATCCTGTACGACCTGTTTTTCAAGGAGCAACAGGATAATTCGCACATCTACGGTATCGAGACGCGCGAAGAACTCGTGACGAGTTCCGAGGCGCTGGCGGCCCGGCTCGGGTTCAAAGGGATGTCGTTTCTGAATCTTTCGGTGGCGGACTCGATTACCTCCGAGCGTCTGCCGCCCACCGTCGATATCGTCACGGCGCTACACGCATGCAATACCGCGACGGACGACGCCATCCGCTTCGCGTTGCAGAAACACGCGAAGTACATCGTGGTGGTGCCGTGCTGTCAGGCCGAAGTGGCCGGCGTGCTGCGTCAGAACAAGAGCAAGTCGCTCGGCAATGCGTTGACGGAAATCTGGCGCCATCCGCTACACACGCGCGAATTCGGCAGTCAGATCACCAACGTGCTGCGCTGTCTGCAGCTCGAGGCGCACGGTTATCAGGTGAGCGTGACCGAGCTGGTGGGCTGGGAGCATTCGATGAAGAATGAACTGATCATTGCCCAATACAAGGACTTGCCGCGCCGCCGCCCGACGGAGCGCCTCAACGAGGTGATGGAAACGCTTGGACTGGCAGATCTGCGCGAGCGGTTTTTTGTCGAGGCTGAGAACGCGTAAGGACGACTGAGGATATCTGCGGCGGCAAGGTCAGTTCATTGACCGCGAAGCGCCGCGGCTCATTCGTCAGCGGGCGCGCTCATCCACTGTTTCCAGCCGTCCAGGCCCAGACGGCGCAGGGTTTCCTGATTGCGCTCGTAGATGTCCGCGGCGTCGGGAAACGCATCCACCGCGCGTTCGATGCTCGCTTCCCGCAGCAGGTGCAGGATCGGATAAGGGGCCCGATTCGTGTAGTTCTCGATATCGTCCTCCGCGCTGCCTTCGAACTGATAGTGCGGGTGAAAACTCGCGATCTGTATTTCGCCTTCCAGGCGCAATTGCTTGAGCAAGCGCTCGGCGAAAAACAGGCAGTCGTTGTACTCGATGAAGTCGGCGAGCGCGTGCGGCAGGATCAGCAGCGTGGTATCCACTTCGGTCGGGTCAGCCTGGGTGAGGGCCTGCAACTCGGTTTCGAGATCGGTCAGGACACCTTCCAGATTGGTCGCCTCGCTGATCGCATAGCGGATCTGCTTCTTCACATGTACGGCCTTGGCGAATGGGCACAGGTTCAGGCCGATGACCGCGCGGGTCAGCCAGTGGCGAGTGGCCGCGAGAACGGTGGCGTGGGCGTCGGTGGATGAGGGCATGGCGGAGCAACGGGCTGAAAGCGCCATTTTACCGGCGGCGTGAGTAACGACTCTCCATCGCGCGGATGTCGGGCGGGGCGTTGGGCGTGGCGAAATTTTCTAGGCCGCTGCGACCGCCTTCGAACAAGCCGCGGCGATCAACTGCGCCGCGACGCGCGGTGCGGCCATAATCGGTCCACAACCCGGCCCGTAGGTCTGGCTCGCCGCATACACCCCTTCGATCAGCAGGCCGAGCGCATTGGCCAGTGCCACGGGGTCGTCGGCGCCAGTCTCGCAGGCGAGGGTGGTGATCCGCGCCATCAGACGGGCCTTGTTGTCGGCAACAAAGCGCCGGGCTGCGTGCGAGGCGTCCGGAAACTCCACGGCGACATTCACAAACGGGCAGCCGCGATAACCTTCTGCTGACGCGCGGACAGCCAGGTCCTCGAAATACTGCACCAGCTGTTTGGCGGGGTCACCGGGATGTTTGTCGAAGCTGGCCTCGACGTAGGCAAAGAACCGCATGTCCTGACGATCGAGATAAGCGAGCACGAGCTCATCCTTCGAGGAAAACTGGCGGTACAGACTCATCTTGTTGACGCCGGCGCGCTCGACGACCGCATCGACACCCACCGCGCGCACGCCTTCCTCATAGAACAACTCGCTCGCC
This sequence comes from Paraburkholderia sp. GAS41, assembly GCF_050436545.1. NCBI lineage: Bacteria > Pseudomonadati > Pseudomonadota > Betaproteobacteria > Burkholderiales > Burkholderiaceae > Paraburkholderia > Paraburkholderia sp. GAS41. Next base: position 46,930 of record NZ_JBNDMK010000020.1, on the reverse strand, counting down.
GCCTTGAGCAAATGCTCTTGTGCTTGCGGCCCGGCGGTCTGGGTACGGGCGCGGCGGGCTGCCTTGTCGGGTGTTGAGCTTTCGCTCTGTGACATGGTGACCCCACAGTCGGTGGTAGATACCTTGACATGTTACCGAGCGGTAACTAAGATCGCAACACAATTGTGACTGATCTGTCACAAGTCCTTTACAAAAGCGGTAACACAATGCGAGGCGGCGGCGTCCGACGGACGGCGCGCCGACTGGAGATCCGATGAACTGGGCGGCGAAAATGATTGGCGGGCGCTTCCACTACGGTTGGCTAACCGTGGCGGTGGTGTTTCTGGTGTTGCTGGCTGCGGCGGGAACGCGCGCGACCCCCAGCGTGATGATGGTCCCGCTCGAGCAGCAGTTCGGCTGGAGCCGGGCGACGATCTCGCTCGCGATCTCGGTCAATATCGCGCTGTACGGCCTGATGGGGCCGTTTGCAGCGGCGGCCATGCAGCGGTTTGGCGTCCGTCCGACGGTGCTGATCGCCCTCGGCACGATGGCCGGTGGCGTGGCGCTGTCCTCGCTGATGACGCATCCGTGGCAGATGATCCTGATCTGGGGCGTGATGGTGGGCGGCTCGACCGGCGTGGCGGCGTTGTCGTTGTCGGCGACGGTGGTGAATCGCTGGTTCACGACGCATCGCGGCCTGGTGATGGGTATCCTCACCGCCAGTTCGGCGACTGGGCAACTCGTCTTCCTGCCCATGCTCGCGGCGATTGCCGAGCATCACGGCTGGCGTCCGGTGGTGTGGGTGGTCGCCGGTGCCGCGGCAATCGTGTTGCCGCTGGTCGCTTTCCTGCTGCCCGAGCGCCCCGCCGATCTGACGCTGCGCCCGTTCGGCGACGCCGCCGACGCGCCCCTGAATACCCAGATCACCCGGCAAAATCCACTGGCCATCGCCTTCGGCACGCTCGCAATGGCCAGCAAGACGCGCGATTTCTGGCTGCTGTTTTTCAGCTTCTTCATTTGCGGCGCGAGCACGAACGGCTACGTCGGCACCCATCTGATCGCCATGTGCAGCGACCACGGCCTGACCGAAGTGCAGGGCGCGTCGCTGCTGGCGGCCATGGGCGTTTTCGATCTGTTCGGCACGACGCTGTCGGGCTGGTTGTCGGACCGCTTCAATAGCCGCGTGCTGCTGTTCTGGTATTACGGACTGCGAGGCTTGTCGTTGATGTATCTGCCGCACGCGTTCGGCATCGATTTCTTCGGTCTGCCGATTTTCGCGTTGTTCTACGGTCTCGACTGGATCGCCACGGTCCCGCCAACCGTGCGCCTTGCGACCGATGTCTACGGCAAAGAGGCGGCGCCGGTCGTATTCGGCTGGGTGGTGGCCGGGCATCAGCTCGGCGCGGCCTTCGCAGCGCTTGGCGCCGGGCTGCTGCGCGCGAGCCTCGGCACGTACACCGTGGCGTCGATGATCTCGGGCGGCCTGTGCCTGGTCGCATCGGTGATCGTGCTGCGGATCAACCGCGGCGAACGTCCGGTATTGCCGCAGCCGGCGTAGGGACGGGCGCGGGGCGCCGTCGCCAGGCCCGTGTTTAAGGTCAGATGAATTCGCGCGACCGCCTTTGGATACGCTTTATCAGTCCGTCTTGAGCCACGCGTGGCAAAGCCCGGTTATGCTATGTGGCCCCGGGCAGCCGCCCGACGTTCATGTATTTCGACTGAGAGAAGCGCATGGCCAACAAACCCGCCCCAACCGCAGTTCCCCTTCATGAACTGATTGCAGGTCGCTGGAGCCCGCGCGCGTATTCGAGCGAGCCGGTCAGCCGCGACCATCTGCATGCGGTTCTTGAAGCGGCCCGCTGGGCGCCTTCGTCGTATAACTCGCAGCCGTGGCGTTTCGTGGTGTTCGATCGCAGCACGGACGAAGTGTCGTTCAAGCGCGCATTCGCCACGTTGGTGCCGTTCAACCAGGGCTGGAACGGCCCGGCGCCGGTACTGATTGCCGTGACCACGCATACGCTCAACAGCAAGGGTGAAGTGAACCGCTGCGCATCCTACGATGCCGGCGCCGCCGCGATGGCACTGGTGTTGCAAGCCCACGCGCTGGGGCTCGCCGCCCACCAGATGAGCGGCTTCGACGTCCCGGCATTTCGCAAGGCGTTCGCCATTCCCGACGATATCGACGTGATCTCCATGATTTCAGTCGGCCACTACGGCGAAGTCGAAAAGCTCGACCCGGTGCTGCGCGAGCGTGAGAAGTCGGTGCGTACGCGTTTGCCGCTCGGCGAGATCGCTTACAACGGCGTGTGGAAGAAAGCGTTCTAAGTGCTTTGACCGAGGTGACGCGCCATGCCGGCTTTCATGGCATAGCGAGTCAGAGGACGAGAAACGCGCGGTCTGTTCACTCAGACCGCGCGTTTTTTGTTCACTCGCCGTCGGCCAGCGCCGATAGCGGTGCCGCGACGCTTTCGAGCGATTTCCGCTCGGCATCGACGCCCCAGATCGCCGCCACCACTGCCGCGCCCACCATGAGCGCCGAGCCGACCAGATAACCCGTGAAGACCTCGCTGCGTTGATGGGTATCGATCAGTCGTCCGAAGAATGCGGGGCCGGCAATGCCGCCGAGCGCGGTACCGAACGCGTAGAACACGGCAATCGCCAGCGCGCGGATCTCCAGCGGAAATGATTCGCTCACGGTCAGATAAGCCGAACTGGCTGCCGCCGAGGCGAAGAAGAAAACCACCATCCACGCGGCGGTTTGCGTCACGACAGTGAGCAGATTCTGTTCGAACAGATAACCGCTAAGGGTGAGCAGAATTCCGGAAAGCGCGTAGGTTGTCGCGATCATCGTGCGCCGGCCGATGACATCGAAGAGGCGCCCCAACAGCAGCGGCCCGAGAAAATTCCCCAGCGCGAACGGCAGCAGATACCAGCCAATATGATCGCCCGGCACGTGATAGAAATCGGTGAGCACCAGCGCATAGGTGAAGAAGATCGCGTTGTAGAAGAACGCCTGCGCGGTCATCATCGAAAGTCCGACCAGCGCGCGGCGCCGGTGCAACGTGAAAATCACGTGGAAGACTTCGCCAAGCGGCGTGTGGTCCCGTATGCGCAGGCGCAGGCGGGTGAGCGGCTGATCCGTCAACCGATGTCCGGCGCGGCGAAAGCGCGCCTCGATATCTTCGACGATCGTTGTTGCCTCACGCGCCGCGCCATGCGTGAGCAGCCAGCGGGGGCTTTCGGGGACCCAGGCTCGCATCGGCAGAATGGCCAGCGCCAGCACCGCGCCGATGAAGAAGCACGCACGCCAGCCCCAGTCGGAGGGCAGCAGGTGCGGATCGAGCAGCACCAGCGAGCCGGTCGCGCCCAGCGCGGCGCCCACCCAGAACGTGCCGTTGATGCCCAGATCGGTCCAGCCGCGGACGCGCGCCGGGGTGAATTCCTGGATCGTCGAGTTGATGGCGGTGTACTCGCCGCCAATACCGGCACCGGTGAGGAAGCGAAACAGCAGGAAGCTCGCCAGATTCCACGACAGCGCCGTGGCCGCTGTGGCGGCCAGATAGAGCGTCAGCGTGATAAAGAACAGCTTGCGCCGGCCGAGCCGGTCGGTAAGCCAGCCGAAGCCTAGCGCGCCGAGCACCGCCCCGGCGATATAGGCGCTTCCGGTCAGGCCGACTTCACTGTTGGTAAAGTGCAGCGTCGGGCTGCCCTTCAGGGCGCTTGCCACCGCGCCTGCCAACGTCACCTCGAGACCGTCGAGCAGCCACGTCACTCCAAGGGCGACTACGATCAGCGAATGGAATTGCCCCCAAGGCAGACGGTCGAGTCGCGACGGCAGGTCGGTTTCGATCACGGTGCGGGGATTTTCCTGCACCGCTGCGGCAGGCAGTTCGGTCATTGCATCAAGTCTCCCGACGTTAGGTAATTTGAATGGCGTATCCTGTGCGAATGAGCAATTTTCGTTCCCCTGAACGCGCGCACGTTTGCGTATCCCTCCACCGGCAGAACCCGGGTCCGTCCCGCGTTTTGCCGCTTTCTGTTGCAGTTGATACGCGCCGCATTTTCGTGATACAAAGCCCGTCCCCTTTCTGTCCGCGCCAGCCGTGAGCGGCGATTTCCTGCCATGACCTATTGCGCGATTGACTTCGGCACCTCGAATTCGGCAGTCGCCGTGCCAGACGGCACAGCGTTGCGGCTTGCGCCAGTCGAGGGCGCCTACACGACGCTGCCCACCGCCGTCTTCTTCAACACCGACGATAACTCTCGCGGCTTCGGCCGCGCTGCGCTCGAAGCCTATATCGACGGCTTCGACGGGCGGCTGATGCGCTCGATGAAGAGCATCCTCGGCTCGCCGCTGGCGGAAAACTCCACCGACCTGGGCGACGGCTCGGCGATCAAGTACACCGAAGTGATCGCGATTTTCGTCGATCACCTGAAGCGCTCGGCGGAAGCCCGCGCCGGTGGCCCGATCAGCCGCGCGGTGCTGGGCCGCCCGGTGTTCTTCGTTGACGATGATCCGCGCGCCGACCAGCTCGCGCAACAGCAACTGGAAGCGGCCGCGCGCTCGGTGGGCTTGAAGGAGATTCACTTCCAGTACGAGCCGATTGCCGCCGCGTTCGACTACGAGTCGCACTTGACCGAAGAAGGGCTGGTGCTGGTGGCCGATATTGGTGGCGGCACCTCGGACTTCTCGCTAGTGCGGGTCGGGCCGGAGCGCGTCAAACGCGTCGAACGCAAGGACGACGTGCTGGCGCATCACGGCGTGCACGTGGCCGGCACGGACTTCGACCGCCGCGTCGAACTCGCCACCATCCTGCGGGAACTCGGCTATCAGACGCTGGATCCGGAAGGGCGCGAGATTCCGAACCGGGTCTATTTCGACCTTGCCACGTGGCATCTGATCAACACGGTTTACGCCCCTAAGCGGGTGAGCGAACTGGCGTTGATGCGGCATCTGTTTACTAACACGCGCCACCACGATCGCCTGATCCGGGTGGTCGACCGGCGTTTGGGCCACGCGCTCGCGGCGCACGCCGAAGAAGCGAAGATTGGCGTCGCGGCGGGCGGCGAGACGATGATCGATCTGGAACTGGTGGAAGAGGATCTGCGTCTCGCGTTCGACGAAGCGCAATTGATCAAGGCAGGTGGCGACGAGACGCTGCGCATCGTGCAGGCAGCGCGGGATACGGTACAGGCGGCAGGTGTGGCGTCGCGCGACGTGGGCGCGATCTACTTCACCGGCGGCTCGACTGGACTTGCGTTTCTATCGGGTGCGCTGTCCGCTGCGTTTCCGGATGCGCGGCCGGTGTTTGGCGATCGCCTCGCGAGCGTTGCCACGGGCCTGGGCATTCACGCGCGGCGTGTATTCGGATAAGAAGCGGTTAAGCGGCTTGCGTGGGGCGTCTCAACCGGCGCGTCGCGCTACCGGAGACATTATGGTCAAGTGATTTCAATATCACTTCGCTTCACCTAAAGCGCTTTCCACGCCATTTACATCAGACATAAAAAAACCCCGCGGCGAGGCGGGGTTTTTCGCGTCCAGAGAAGGAAGCGCGCGCTTACACCGGCTTGATGTTAGCTGCTTGCTTGCCCTTCGGGCCCGTCTTCACTTCAAACGTGACCTTTTGGTTCTCTTGCAGCGTCTTGAAGCCTTCCGTGCGGATTTCCGAGAAATGCGCGAACAGATCTTCACCGCCGCCGTCGGGAGTGATGAAGCCAAAGCCCTTTGCGTCATTGAACCACTTGACGGTACCGGTTTCCATATTACTTGTTCCTAAAGATGGTAAATAAGGCCGAAGCCCGTTGGGTGCATGAAAATCAAGGAAGGGGGTAATGGGACCAACCGGAGTACCGTTGATGGGCGAACTACGAAAGACCGATTCACTCGCCGCTTGAAATCCTGCCCGAACGTTATACGGCGATTTTGAGAGAAGGTCAACAGTCTCTGCACATCTTTACAAGGTTTTTAGAGATGGACACCGTGGGTGCCTGTAAATCTTGCAACTATCCTGATTTTTTGCTAGGGATAACCCTAGCCTTCGCTGCAATCTGGCGGTGCAACCGTTAAACTACGCGCCGCGCGCTTGGGTTGCACCTGATGTCAGGTAACCCCCTTCGGCGCATCATGGCCGTCACCCCGTCTCCAGCGTTACAAGCAATGCCGCGGTGCCGACATGTTTCTGACGCAAGTTGCATGGATCGGAGTCAGTGCCTGCACACGACCCGAGTCACGGGCTTTGCATGGAACCAGAGTGCGGCTCTTCGCATGGGACCCGAGTCGCGAGCTAACGCGCGAATTCGGGCCGACAGCCGAGTGCAAACCCCTGGTCGCCAAGCAAGCGCGAACTTGGAGCGAGGGCTAAAGTGCTAACTCCGGCCAACAAGGAGAAGACGTGAAAAGTTCTATTCAACGGAACATAGGTCCGTTCGCGCTGCTGCTCACCGGTCTTGGCTCGATCATCGGATCGGGCTGGCTGTTCGGAGCGTGGAAGGCGGCAAAAATCGCGGGCCCCGCAGCCGTTTGTGCCTGGGTTATCGGCGCAGTGGTGATTCTGGCGATTGCACTCACATACGCGGAACTTGGCGCGATGTTTCCCGAGTCGGGCGGCATGGTGCGCTATGCGCGTTATTCGCACGGCGCGTTGGTCGGGTTCATTAGCGCATGGGCAAACTGGATCGCCATCGTCTCGGTGATTCCAATTGAAGCAGAAGCTTCGATTCAATACATGAGTACCTGGCCATATCTATGGGCGCATGCATTGTTCGTCGACGGGTCATTAACCACGAATGGGTTATTACTCTCGGCGATCCTCGTGATTATCTATTTCATGCTGAACTATTGGGGTGTGAAGCTGTTTGCACGCGCCAATTCGACGATCACGATCTTCAAGTTTGTGATTCCCGCAGCGACGATTGCCGGTTTGATGGCCACCGGTTTTCACCACGAGAACTTCGGCGAGGCGAGCACGTTCGCTCCGTACGGCTGGTCGGCGGTGTTTACGGCGGTTGCGACGAGCGGCATCGTATTCGCGTTCAACGGTTTCCAAAGCCCGGTCAACCTGGCTGGCGAAGCGCGTAATCCGTCGCGTAGCGTGCCGTTTGCGGTAATCGGCTCGATCCTGCTCGCGCTGGTGATCTACGTGTTGCTGCAGATTGCGTATATCGGCGCGGTCAATCCGGCTGACGTGGCGAAGGGCTGGAGTCATCTGACCTTCGCGTCGCCGTTCGCTGAACTGGCGATCGCACTGAACCTGAACTGGCTGGCGTTTCTGTTGTACGTGGACGCGTTCGTTAGCCCGAGTGGCACGGGCACCACCTACATGGCGACGACGAGCCGCATGATCTACGCCATGGAGCGCAATAACACCATGCCGAAAATGTTCGGCAACGTGCACCCGCTCTACGGCGTGCCGCGCCAGGCGATGTGGTTCAACCTGCTGGTGTCGTTCATCTTCCTGTTCTTCTTCCGCGGCTGGAGCTCGCTGGCGGCCGTGATTTCGGTGGCGACGGTGATTTCGTACCTGACGGGTCCGATCAGCCTGATGGCGCTGCGCCGTGCGGCAGCGGATCTGGATCATCCGCTGCGTATCGCCGGGATGAAGGTCATCGCGCCGTTCGCGTTCGTCTGTGCGTCGATGGTGCTGTTCTGGGCGAAGTGGCCGCTGACCGGCGAAATCATTCTGCTGATGATCGTCGCGCTGCCGGTATATCTGTACTTCCAGGCCAAGTCGGGCTTCAGCGGTTACTCGCGCGACCTGAAAGCTGCCTGGTGGCTGGTGGCATACCTGCCGGTCATGGCGGTCCTGTCGCTGATTGGTAGCAAGCAGTTCGGCGGCCACGGTGTTCTGCCGTACGGCTGGGACATGCTGGTCGTCGCGCTGGTCGCACTGGTCTTTTATTACTGGGGCGTTCACTCCGGTTACCGCAGCGATTACCTCGACGAGCGTGACGTCCACGACGAAGTGCTCGAAGGAATGGGCGCGCACTGATTGCAAGCGCGCCGCTGAACGTAGTCCCGGAGGCTGCGTACGGGATGCAAAAAAGCCCGCCTGAATGAAGTCAGGCGGGCTTTTTGTTTTCTCGGCGCGGCATGGAGCCGGCGGCGTGCCTTGTGCGCGTGGGCTTACACCGTGCCGAACACGTAGTTCGTCATGGCCAGCGCTTTCTGGAACGTCCCAAGCGACTGAATCCCCAAGGTGTAGTCGTCGTCCGCCGCGCCGAGTGCGGCAAATACCGGCAGCAGATGCTCGTCGGTCGGGTGCATCAGCACGGCGTGCGGCGCTTGCCGACGATAGTCGAGGAGCGCATCGGTATCGTGCGCGGTTAGCTTCGCTTCGAACCAGTCGGTGAATTCGACGACACGTGGATCGGCGTCTTCCGGTCGCGCGGAAAAGTCGGCAGCGCGCAGATTGTGGGTGATCTGGCCGGAGCCGATCACCATCACGCCGTCGTCGCGCAGCGCCCGCAGCGCGCGGCCGATCCGAAAGTGGTGAGCGGCATCCATGTGCGGCTGGATCGATAGTTGTGCCACCGGCACGTCCGCGTGCGGGAACATCAACAGCATCGGCACCCACGCGCCGTGATCGAGACCGTGCGTCTGCGTGTCGGCCGTGAAACCGTGCTCGTTGAGCATGGCGGCGGCTCTGCGCGCGACCTCCGGTGCGCCCGGTGCCGGGTATTGGATCTCGTATAGCTGGCGCGGGAAGCCGTAAAAATCGTGAATCGTTTCCGGCTGGGCGGCGGTGCTCGCCAGCGGCTGGACAGTGCCCCAGTGAGCCGACAGCATCAGGACGGCTTCAGGGCGCGGCACCTGGGTGGACAGCGCAGCGAATTCGGCCCGCGGCATGGAGGGGTCGATCGGCAGCGTCGGGGCGCCGTGGGACAGGAACAGCGAGGGTAAGCGGATCATGGCAGCAAACTCCGCAGCGAGTGCGGCTCGTAAGTTGGGTTGCCATGAATATACGGCCGCACTGTCGTTTGATAAACAGGCGAAACCAGAATTGATTGCGTCGCTGCGGTTGTTAATCGGTAGACGGTGCCGCGCCTTGTTCGGCCGACACGTTGCGCAGCCCCGGCCACGCGGGCGCGAGTGCCGGTCCTAAGGCGAACAGATCCAGCACGCGCGCGACGGAGTGATCGATCATCTCGTCGATCGAGGCGGGCCGGTTATAGAACGCGGGCAGCGGCGGAAAGATAATGCCGCCCATTTCGGTGACGGCGGTCATGTTGCGCAGATGCGCGAGGTTAAACGGCGCTTCGCGCACCATCAGGACGAGGCGGCGGCGCTCCTTGAGCGTGACGTCGGCGGCGCGGGTGATCAGATTGTCCGAGAGACCGTGGGCGACGCTGGCCAGCGTTTTCATCGAACAGGGCGCGATTATCATGCCGTCGGTCGCAAACGAGCCAGATGCGATGCTCGCGCCCACGTCGCGCACTGAATGCACGACATCTGCGAGCGCATGCAGGTCTTCTTTGCTTTGCTGGAGTTCGTGCTGGATGTTGAGCCAGCCGGCGCTGGAGATCAGCAGGTGGGTTTCCACGCCGCCCAGCCTGCGCAACGTTTCGAGCAAGCGGACGCCGTAAATGGCGCCGGTCGCACCGGTCATCGCGATGATCAGCCGGCGCGGCGCCGCAGCGCGTGTTTCCATGACGTGCGGCACCTGGTCTTGTCTACTGGACGATCAGACCGCGGCGAACAGTTGTTGCAGTTCGCCGTTCTGATACATCTCCATCATGATGTCCGAGCCGCCGATGAACTCGCCCTTCACGTAGAGCTGCGGAATGGTCGGCCAGTTGGAGAAGGATTTGATGCCCTGGCGGACTTCGTCGTCCTCGAGGACGTTGACGGTCTTCGGCGCGTCGACGCCGCATGCCTTCAGGATCTGAATGGCGCGGCCCGAAAAGCCGCACATCGGGAACTGCGCGGTGCCCTTCATAAAGAGGACGACGGCGTTCTCGTCGACGATTTGCTTGATGCGTTGTTGCGTATCCATGACTGACCTTGCGGTTCCGGAATAAGGTGGTGAATGGTTGAAATGATAGCGGATTTCGCCCGCTCAGGCGGGCGGCGCGCCAGTGTTACGTCTGCGCGGGCCATGTACCGCCGCTGATCCGTTCGATGCCGGCCAGATCGCGCTCGGAGCGCACCGCTGCAAAGCCCGCCGCGTCGAGCAGCGCGCGGACCGCGGCGGCCTGATCGTAGCCGTGTTCGAGCCAGAGCACGCCGCCACGCGGCGCGAATCGCGAGGGCGCATCGGCGATGATGGCGCGGATCGCGCTGAGCCCGTCTGCCTCGTCGGTCAACGCGCCGCGCGGTTCGAAGCGCAAGTCGCCTTCGGCCAGATGCGGGTCGCCACTGGCGATATACGGTGGATTGCTGACGATCACGTCAAAGCGCAGCGCGGGATCGAGCGCCGCGTACCAGTCGCTGCGCGTCATTTGCAGCGCGCCGCCGTGGCGCGATCCATCCAGCAGCCGGGCGGCGTTGCGGGCCGCGACGGCGAGCGCTTCAGCCGAACGGTCGAGCGCCCAAACCTGCGCGTCCGGCCTGACCGACGCAATCGCAATCGCAATCGCGCCGGTGCCGGTGCCGAGGTCGAGCACCGTTGGCCGCGCCATGCCCTCCAGCGCGGCAAGCGCGGTTTCGACCAGCAACTCGGTTTCCGGCCGCGGGATCAGCACCGCCGGCGTGACTTCGAAATCGAGCCCGAAGAACTCCCGCACACCGACCAGTTGTGCAACCGGCTCACCCGCCACACGCCGCGCCTCCAGCGCCTGATAGCGCGCCACCAGCGCGGCGTCGAGCGGTTCGTCGCTGCGCGTGATCAACTCGGTGCGGCGCCAGCCGAGCACGTGCCCGAGCAGGATGCGCGCTTCGAGCGGCGGCAAGGCGGAGGCGCGCAACAGGGTGGTGGCGTTATCCATGGCGGCTTGATGGGGCATGGGTTGCAAGTGCGTGCGGCGAGCGGCGGCGCCTAGTCCGCGTCGCCGAGCGAGGCTAGCAATTCGGCCTGATGCTCGGTCACCAGCGCGGCGATCAGTTCGTCGAGATCGCCGTCCATGATCGATTCGAGGCGATACAGCGTGAGGTTGATGCGGTGATCGGTGAGCCGCCCCTGCGGGAAGTTGTAGGTGCGGATGCGCTCCGAGCGGTCGCCCGAGCCGATCAGACTCTTGCGGGTCGCGGCTTCCTTGGCGTGCTGCTCGTGATACTGCTTGTCCTTGATGCGCGCGGCGAGCACCTTCAACGCGCGATCCTTGTTCTTGTGCTGCGAGCGGTCGTCCTGGCATTCGACGACGATGCCGGTGGGCAAGTGCGTCACGCGCACGGCCGAATCGGTCTTGTTGATGTGCTGGCCGCCCGCGCCGGACGCGCGAAACGTATCGATGCGCAGATCGGCCGGATTGATCTCGACCTCGCCGATTTCATCCGCCTCCGGCATGACCGCGACGGTGCACGCGGAGGTGTGGATCCGGCCTTGCGTTTCAGTTGCCGGCACGCGCTGGACCCGATGACCGCCGGATTCGAACTTGAGCTTCGAATACGCCGCCACGCCCGCGATCCGCACGATCACTTCCTTGTAGCCGCCCAGATCGGATTCGCTGGCCGACATCATTTCGACCTGCCAGCGATTGCGCTCGGCGAAGCGCAGATACATTCGCAACAGATCGCCCGCAAACAGCGCCGACTCGTCGCCGCCCGTCCCCGCGCGGATTTCGACGAAGATGTTGCGGTCGTCGTTGGGGTCTTTCGGCAACAGCATGGTCTGCAGTTCGGCGCCGAGCTTGTCCATCCGTTCGCGTGCCGCGCGGATTTCGTCTTCGGCGAAATCGCGCATCGACGCGTCGGCCAGCAGCTCTTGTGCAGTCAGTGCGTCGTTGCTCGCCTGGCGCCACAGCGCGTAATGCTCGACCACCGGGCCGAGCTCCGCGTGTTCACGCGTGAGCTTGCGGTATTGATCGAGATTCGCGGTGATGTCCTCGCGGCTCAACAGGTCGTTCAGTTCGGCCAGCCGGGTGGTGAGCTGGTCGAGCTTGCTTTGCATGCTCGTTTTCATCGGACGGTACGGAGCGGGCTCCGGAAAGGACGGCGTAACTGGGGAGGCGGGCGTGGACCCTGAAGATTGGCGCCGCCCTGCCGAAACCACATGGCGAGGCTGCGCGCGGCGGCAGCGCCGCTAACGTTCCGAAGAATCGGAGTGTTTGTAGAACCCGCCCATCAGTTCGATGAGCTTATCGCGATTCTCGCTGCTGGCGCGATTGAGCGCGTGCGTCGGACCATGAATCAGCTTGTTGGTCAGCGCCTGCGACAGCGCTTCGAGCACCGCGGCGGGATCTTCGCCGCGGGCCAGCATCTTTTGCGCGCGTTCGACTTCGGCGCGGCGCAACAGATCGGCCTGGGTGTGCATGTGGCGGATCACCGGCACGATGCTGCGCGCGTCGAGCCACTGCATGAAGTTCTGCACGCGCGTCTCGATGATGGCTTCGGCCTGGGCGACCGCCGCCTGACGCGACGCATTGCCTTCGCGCACGATGGCGCCAAGGTCGTCGACGGTATACAGAAACACGTCTTCCAGCTTGCCGACTTCCGGTTCGATGTCGCGCGGCACCGCCAGATCGACCATGAAAATGGGCCGGTGACGGCGCGCTTTCACGGCCCGCTCGACAGCGCCCAAGCCGATGATCGGCAACGTGGAGGCCGTGCACGACACGATGATGTCGAACTCGTGCATGCGGGTCGGCAATTCGGCTAGCGGAATCGCGCGGCCGTTGAAGCGTTCGGCGAGCCGCGCGCCGCGCTCGGCGGTGCGGTTCGCCACCACCAGCTCACGCGGCTTCTGGGCCGCGAAGTGGGTAGCGCACAGTTCGATCATCTCGCCCGCGCCGATGAACAGCACGCGCTGGTTCGCCACCTTGTCGAAGATGCGCTGCGCGAGACGCACGGCCGCAGCGGCCATCGAAACCGATTGCGAACCGATCTCCGTGTTACTGCGCACTTCCTTCGCCACCGCGAAGGTGCGCTGGAACAGCTGGTTCAGATAGGTGCCGAGTGCGCCGGCTTCTGACGCGGTACGCACCGCATCCTTCATTTGTCCGACGATTTGCGTTTCGCCCAGCACCATGGAATCGAGCCCCGAGGCGACCCGGAATGCGTGACGCACCGCTTCCGATTGCGGCAACGCGTACACATGCGGCGCGAGTTCGCTGACCGGCAGGTTGTGCGAGCGCGAGAACCACTGGATAGCGGCTTCGCGAACCGCATGGTCGTCGGTCGCGCAATAGAGCTCGGTGCGGTTGCAGGTGGAGAGAATCGCGGCTTCAGGGGCCGTCCGGGCGCTGGGGCCGAGCCAGATTTCCTTGAAGGTCGCCAGTGCAGGTTTGATCTGTTCGAGCGGAAATGCCACGCGTTCGCGCAAGGCGACGGGCGCGGTGTGGTGATTGATTCCGATCGTTAGAAGCTGCATATGCGGGGCTATGGTTTAGCGCAATATTATAGCGTTTTCGCAGTTCTTTCAGATTGCGCACCGCCTCAGGCCCCGGCGCCGGCCTCCAGCGGGATCGCGTCGAGCTGGTAACCGTAGCCGTAGAGCGGCGTCAGACAGTAGCCGTGCTCGGGTCGCAACTGCAATTTGGTGCGCACCCGCGACGCATGCGTATCCAGCGTGCGCGACCTTACGTCACGCCGGCGCGCCCACACTGTTTCAAGGATATGCGCGCGCGACACCGGTCGCGCCACATTGTTGAACAGCAGCAGCGCAAAGCGGAACTCCTTGGGGGTTAGTGCCACTGTCTGCCCGTGAAATGTAACGGTAAAGTTCGCAGCGTCGAACACATAGCCGCCGAACACATCGCAGCGGCGATTGGACGGACGGCGCAGACCGGCGCGGCGCAAGAGGGCTTCGACGCGGGCGAGCATTTCGGGGCCGCGCACCGGTTTCGTCAGGCAATCGTCGGCACCGGCGTTCAATGCTGCAACAATCTCGCTTTCGCGCGGGGAAGACATGAGCATGATGACCGGCAGACCGGGGAGAATACTGCGGGCGCGGGGAATGACGTCTTCGGCGGGGCGATCGCCGGCCCAGCTTTCGGTCAGCAGCAGATCGAAGAACTGGCTGGGTGCGCTTGCGAGAAACGGTGTGCTGGCGATGAAATGCTGACAGGCGTGGCCGCCGGCAAAAATCAGTTTGTCGACGAGTTCGGCGTGACGTACGTCAGGTTCGATGAGGGCGATTCGCATGGGACGCGCTTTTCAGCGTGGCGGGCGCGGGCGGCGAACCTTACGGCTTGCCTAAATATGACCCCGGCCCCTAAACTCAACCGCTACGCGGAAAGCGCCGTGCTGACCTTTATAGTTAACGAGACAAAAATGCTAGCTGTCCTAACGCCTGGAGCCTATGAGAGGAGTCTGAAAGTGAGGGAGGTTCCACACTGATGGGTTGGCCCGGTATCGTGTTGCTGGGTGCGGTGATTGGCCTCGCGGGCTGGTGGCTGCATCCGCTGCGGCGGACCAGCCGCACACGTTTCTGGGTGGCGTTGCTGGCTGGTGTGCTGGGCGCAGCGTTCGCCTGCCTGGCCGGCAACGTAGTGGGTCTTTTCCATGACGGCGATACGCTTGAATGGCCGGTCTGTACGGCTGTCTCGCTAATCGCCGTTGCCGTGACGGTCGGCTTGTTCTCCCGTCGATGAACATATGCAGGTGAATCCGATGAATGCCCGACTTCCCGAAACCTCTTCTATTCCTGAGCGTATCGCTCACCTGCGCGGCGCAATGGCGCGCGAAGGCATCTCCGCGTATCTGGTCCCGTCTGCTGATCCGCATCTGTCCGAGTATTTGCCCGGACGTTGGCAGGGGCGGCAATGGCTCTCCGGTTTTACCGGCTCGGCCGGCACGTTGATCGTCACGGACGGCTTTGCCGGCGTGTGGACCGATAGCCGTTACTGGGAGCAGGCCGAAGCGCAATTGGCCGGCACCGGAGTCCAATTGATGAAGATGCTGGCGGGCCAGCAATCGCAACCGCACTTCGAATGGCTCGCGCAGAACGTGGCGGCCGGCGGCACGGTCGGCGTCGACGGCGCGGTGCTTGGCGTGGCCGCAGCCCGCTCGCTGAGCTCGGCGTTGGGCGCGTACGGTGTGAAACTGCGCACGGACATCGATCTGTTCGACGCGATCTGGCCGCAGCGTCCCTCGCTGCCCACCGAACCGGTGTTCGAACACGCCGCTCCGCATGCAACGGTCTCCCGGCTGGAAAAGCTCGGCCAGATTCGCCGCGCCATGCAGGAAAAAGGCGCGCAGTGGCACTTCGTTTCGACGCTCGACGATCTCGCGTGGCTGTTCAATCTGCGCGGCGCCGATGTCAGCTACAACCCGGTGTTCGTCGCCCATGCGCTGATCGGGCTGGAGCGCGTTTCGCTGTTCGTGGCCGAAGGCAAGGTGCCGCGGGCGCTCGCTGAAGCGCTGGCGCGCGACGGCATCCATGTCGAAGCGTATGGGCAGGCGGCCAACGCGCTCGCCGCGTTGCCGGGCGGCTCGGCCCTGTTGATCGATCCGCGCCGGATCACCTTTGGTCTGCTGCAATCGGTGCCCTCGACGGTGAAGATCGTCGAAACGGTGAATCCGTCAACGTTCCTCAAGTCGCAGAAAAGCGCGGCCGACGCCGAATACGTGCGGGCCACGATGGACCAGGACGGCGCCGCGCTGGCCGAATTCTTCGCATGGTTCGAAGGTGCACTGGGCCGCGAGACGATTACCGAACTCACCATCGACGAACGCCTCACGGCTGCGCGTACACGGCGTCCGGACTATATCTCGCTGAGCTTTGCGACGATCGCCGGCTTCAACGCGAACGGCGCCATGCCGCACTACCGCGCCACCGCCGCCGCGCACTCCACTATCGAAGGTAACGGGCTGTTGCTGATCGACTCGGGCGCGCAATACCTGACGGGCACGACCGACATCACCCGTGTCATGCCTATCGGCACGCTGAGCGACGCGCAACGGCGCGACTGCACGCTGGTGCTGAAAGGCATGATGGCGCTTTCGCGTGCGAAGTTTCCGCGCGGCATCCGTTCCCCGATGCTGGACTCGATCGCGCGGGCGCCGATCTGGGAAGCCGGAGCCGATTACGGCCATGGCACGGGCCACGGCGTCGGCTATTTCCTGAACGTGCATGAAGGCCCGCAGATCATTTCTCACTACGCGCCGGCTGACCCGTGGACGGCGATGGAAGAGGGCATGATCACCTCGGTCGAGCCGGGCATTTACCGGCCGGGCAAGTGGGGCGTGCGGATCGAAAATCTGGTGCTGAACCGCGCTGCGGAGAAGACCGAATTCGGCGATTTCCTCAATTTCGAGACGCTCACGATGTGCCCGATCGACGCACGCTGCTTCGACCTGTCGATGCTGCGCGAAGACGAGCGCGCATGGCTGAACGCGTATCACGAGACGGTGCGCACGCGCCTCGCGCCGCATGTCGCGGGTGAGGCGAAGGCCTGGCTGGAAACGCGGACGCAGGCAATTTAACGCGAGGAGTGCGACAGATGGCAGACGTGGCGGATGTGCTGGCTACGGAGTTCGCATGAGCATCAAAGCCGTGGTGTTCGATTTCGGCGGGGTGCTGATCGACTGGAGCCCCGAGTATCTCTTTCGCGAACTGATTCCGGACGAGACGGAGCGTCGATGGTTTCTGACGCATGTCTGCTCGATGGAGTGGGTGATCCGTCAGGACGGCGGCCAGCCGATCGCGGAAGGCACCGCCGAGCTGGTCGCGCGGTTTCCGGAGCACGAGCCACTCATCCGGGCGTTCTACGAGCGCTGGCACGAGATGGTTCGTGGCGTACTCGAAGACGGCGTGTCGACGCTCGACAAGCTCGACGCGGCGGGCGTCCCGCTGTTCGGTCTCACCAACTGGTCCGACGAGACGTTTCCATACGCGTGGGAGCACTTCCCGGTGTTGCGGCGCTTTCGCGATATCGTCGTGTCGGGCCGGGTCAAAATGGTGAAGCCGGATCCGGCGATTTTTGCCGAAATGCGCCAGCGTATCGAGGTGCAACTGCCCGGCATCGAGGCGCACGAGCTCGTGTTCATCGACGATAACCTCAAGAACGCCGAGGCCGCGACCGCGCTCGGCTGGCATGGCGTGCATCACACGTCTGCGGCGCAAACCGAGGCGAAGTTGCGCGAACTGGGCCTGCCGGTTTAAGCCGGAGGACGATCCGCAGCAGGCGGGTTGCACCGGACACGTGGCGACGTGGCTTGCGTACTGTGCGTTGTGAGTCGCAGGTTTCTGGCGCGCGCCGTGCCTTTCACGCCACCAGATAGCCGCCATCCACCGGCACGATCGTGCCGGTGATAAACGCCGCAGCCGGCGAGCACAAAAACACCACCGCCTGCGCGACATCGTCCGGTTCACCCCAGCGGCCAAGTGGCGTGCGTTCGAGAATCGCCCGCGAACGGCCGTCGTCGTCCTGCAGTGCCTGGGTGAGCGGCGTCGCAATCCAGCCCGGCGCGACCGCATTCACGCGGATTCCGTCCTGCGCGTAGGCGAGCGCAAGCGACTTGGTCAGTTGCGCGACGCCGCCCTTGCTCGCGCTGTACGCCGGGACGAGGCCGCCACCGAAAAAACTCAGCATCGATGCCGTATTGACGATCGTGCCGCGGCTGTTTCGCAACAGCCCGCGCGCCGCCGAACAGGCGCGCATCGTCCCCGTGAGGTTGACGTCGATCACCTGCTCGAAGACATCGATCTCGTGCTCGGCGGCACGGCGGATCACACCCGCGCAGTTCACGAGCATGTCGAGCGCGGCGAGCGAGTTGAACAGCGCGGTGACCTCGTCGTTCGAAGCGACGTCGAGCGCGGCGACCTCGATCTGCGGTCCGAGCGCGCTGCGTTGCGCGTCGGTGGGCGGGAGGCCCGCGGCGATCACCCGTGCGCCAAGCGCGGCGAACTGGCGCGCAATCCCGGCACCGATACCTTGCGTGCCGCCGGTCACGACGGCGGTCTTGCCTTTGAAGAGATCGTGCTGGAACGTCATGGCGAGTCCCCGTGCAAATAGATGGAGGGCCGAACCGGCGAAGCGCCGGATGACATCGGGCGATCACGCCAGCGTGGCGGCTGCCGCGGTGTCCGGGCGCTCGGCAATCGGCGCGCGCACCACGAAAATGTAGATCAGCGCCGCCGCGAACGACACGCCCGCGCTGATCAGAAAAGCATCCACGAACGAGTGCGTCTGCTCGACCACCACCCCTGTGATGAACGGCGCGAACGACCCGCCGAAGTAACCGCCGAAGTTCTGGATGCTGCCAAGCGAGGCCACCAGATGCCGTGGCGCTGCGACGCTGACGAGCGCCCATGCGCCGCCGCTCGCCATGTTGATGAAATACATCGCAAGCGACAGATAGACGATAGCGAGCGTGGTATTCGGCGTGTAGGCAGCGGGCACCGTGAAGACAGCCGCGAAGATCAGGCCGGTGCAGATCGGCCACTTGCGGCTGCGGATCGGCGAGACGCCACGCTCCATCAGTCCGTCGGCGACGAATCCGCTCGACAGCATGCCGAGCGTGCCGAACAGATACGGAATCGACACGATCCAGCCGGTCCTCGCGATCGACAGATGCCGTTCGTGTTCGAGGTACGCCGGCAGCCACGTGAGATAGAGCCAGACCATGTAGATCACGCCCATGAAGCCGAAGATCATGCCCCACGTGGTCCGCGAGGCGAACAGGCCGCGCCATTCCGCGCCGGTCATGCGGCGCTCGGCGCGGGCGTGGGGCTCTTCTTCGGTGAGATGGGTGAGCTCTTCCGGAGCGAGCGCGATTTCGCGCCGGTTGCGATAGACGAGGTACCAGCCGATCGCCACCGCAATGCCTAGCACGCCCATGACGATGAACATCCAGCGCCAACCGAACGCGAGCAGCAGCCCGGTCAGAATGGGCGGGGCGAGGGCCGGGCCGATGGTCGAAGAGGTGATGAAGATGCCGGTCGGCCGTCCGCGCTCGCGCAGCGAATACCATTCGCTCACGACCTTGGCGCCGGCGGGAAACTGCGGCGCTTCGCCGATCCCGAGAAAGATCCGCGCATAGAGGAATTGCTGCAGGGTCTGCACGAAGCCGCCGAACAACTGCGCCACCGACCAGACCAACATGCCGACACCGAGCATAATGCGCGCGCCGAAGCGGTCGAGCAGTGCGCCCATCGGCAATTGCGCGAAAGCGTACGAAAACGAGAATGCGGACAACAGCAGACCCATTTGCGAGGCAGACAGGCCTAGCTCGCCACTCACCGAATGATTGGCGATCGACAGCGTGCTGCGATCGAGGTAGTTGACGATGCCCGCGAGTGTCAAGAACGTCAGCGCGATCCACTGGATGCGCCGTAAGCGCGGTGTCTTGGCCTGCATGGTGGTTGTCTCCTCCGACGCTCTTTTGAGCCTATTGGATGGAATGCGGTGCGGCGCTATCTCACGAACTGATCGACGTAACTGGCGCCGAGCCCGACGTTTTCGAAGTGCTCGCGGCACATCTCGAGCTTCGTGAAGACGTCTTCATAGCCGGTGAAATTACCGTATGGATCGCAGTAGTACATCACGCCGTTCACCTGGAAGTAGGTGATCATTTCTTCGACGTCCTCGGGGACGTAGAGCGTGTGCGTCTCGCCCGGCGGCTCGAAGACGTAGCTGCCTTCGGTGGCCATCCAGTCGTGTTCGAGATAGCGCCATTTACCTTTGAGCACCAGGCCGTGCACGGCGGCTGGATGCCGATGGCGGCTCAGCACACCGGACTTGCGTACGCGCAGCAGATTCATCCAGTAGCCGGTCGAAACGTTCAGGCATAGCGGCCGGAACCAGACGTTTTCGGCTTGTGGCACCCATAGACGTTCGTCTTGAGGAATGGCCGATTCAACCACGATCTCGCGCAACGCTTCGGGCGGGTTGGCGAGCTGATACGGTGTCATCGCATCGTCGCCAGCAGAGGGAGCTGACATCGCGTCTCCTTGTCTGTCTACTATGTGGATATTTAAATCACATGATGGACAAATCGTCTGACTTTCTAGATGGGGTGTCAAGACGTGCAGACCCGGCCCGGCCTGGCGAGGTCGCCCTGCGCGGCGACTACTGCCCCAGCAGGTTTTTCAGTGCGTTGCCCAAGCCCTTGACGGTTTCCCCTGTGCCCTTGGCCACGCCTTCGACGCTCACGCCCATCATCTGCGCGAAACCGGTGCCGAGCTTGTTCAGCAGATTCTCGTTCACCGAGAATTTTGGATCGCGCAAATTGCCCTCGAGTACGAAGTGCACGGTGATGTCGCCATTGCGCGACTTCAGGGCCGCGACGGCGGCCTTGGTGGGAATCGACAGAAACGTGTCGAGCGGATTGCCGCTGTCGGCCAGCTGCAGGTGATGCAAGGTCAGCGTGCCCGGCGCGTGCAGGTGATAGTTGCTCACCGTCGATTCGACCGTCATGTCGGCCGTCCCGCCGGTGACCTGGGCTTTGGCGCCGGCCTTCTTCAGGAGGTAGGGGTCGAGCATCACGATATCGACACCCCGCAGCGTGCTGGTGGTCTGCGAATCCTTGCTGGCAATCTTCATCCAGCCGCCGAACGACACGGTGCCGGTATGCGATGGACCGACGATGTCTCCATTCACCGCGACCGTGGTGGGTTCCGTAAGCTCAGGCAGATGCAGATGGTCGACGCTTGCGTTGGCGTGGGTAACGGCCACCTTGTACGCCGGTTTGCGCACGGTGTAGTCGTAGAACTCGAAGGTGCCTTGTTCGAACGCGACGTGATCGATGAGTTTGTCCGCCGGCAGCGGCGTCTCGCCGGCAACCGCACTGCCCTCTGGACGGTTCAGCGACTCCCTGAGATTGGGCAGCAGATTGAGCGTGCCATCCGCCTCGCGCACCAATGAGAGATCAAAGCCGCTCACCACGACCGAGCGGATATGCACGCGGTTCTGGAGCAGTTCGCGGACGTCGGGGATGACGGTGATCTGGTCCGCGCTTAGCGTGTCGGGGGTGGGCCAGTCGGCTGCCCCTTTGAGGCGAACATGGGTCAGCCGCACGGAGGTAAAACCGACGTCGATGCTTTCCGCGCTGCCGAGCGGCCCGAGCGCGGCGATCACCCGTTGTTTGACCTTGTATTGCGCGAGATAGAGACCTCCGACAGCGACGACAACCAGCGCCAGCACGATGCCGGCGACGACAATGGCCACACGTCTTCCGGTCGACATCGCCATGCTTGCCTCCTCGTAGCCGCGTCGTGCGCGGCTGGCCGTTGATAGCGGAGCAAACCTCGTGCCGCATCGCCGCGTTCCGGACCATGGATCGCGCCTGTCGTGGCGCGGTCCATGGTCCGGCAAACGCGTTGCTTAACGCGCGATCGGCTTGTAGCGCAGACGCTTCGGCCGGGCGGCTTCTTCGCCGAGGCGATTGCGCTTGTCCGCTTCGTATTCCTGGTAATTGCCGTCGAAGAACGTCACTTGCGAATCGCCTTCGAACGCGAGGATGTGCGTGGCGATACGGTCGAGGAACCAGCGATCGTGCGAGATCACCATCACCGAGCCGGCGAATTCGAGCAGGGCGTCTTCCAGCGCGCGCAGCGTTTCCACGTCGAGGTCGTTTGACGGTTCGTCGAGCAGCAGAACGTTGCCGCCCGCGATCAGCGTCTTGGCGAGGTGCAGACGACCGCGTTCACCGCCCGAGAGGTTCGAGACGATCTTCTGCTGGTCGCCGCCCTTGAAGTTGAAGCGGCCAATGTACGCGCGCGACGGCGTTTCGTACTTGCCCACCGTCAGCACGTCGGCGCCGTTGGAAATTTCTTCGAACACCGTCTTCGTGCCGTTGAGCGCGTCGCGGCTTTGGTCCACATACGCGAGCTTGACCGTCGGCCCTTGCACGATCTCGCCCGAATCCGGCTGTTCCTTGCCCGTCAGCATGCGGAACAGCGTGGATTTACCCGCGCCGTTCGGCCCGATGATGCCGACGATCGCGCCCGCCGGAATCTTGAAGCTGACGTTGTCGAGCAACAGACGATCGCCGTATGCCTTCGAAACGTTCTTGAATTCGATCACTTCATTGCCGAGGCGGTCGCCGACCGGAATGAAGATTTCCGAGGTTTCGTTGCGCTTCTGGTAGTCCTGGCTGTTCAGTTCCTCGAAGCGGGCGATACGCGCCTTCGACTTCGCCTGACGGCCCTTCGGGTTCTGGCGCACCCACTCCAGTTCCTTCTTGATCGCCTTCTGGCGTGCCGATTCCGACGCCTCTTCCTGCTTCAGGCGCTCTTCCTTCTGGTCGAGCCAGCTGCTGTAGTTGCCCTTCCATGGAATGCCGTGGCCGCGGTCGAGTTCGAGAATCCACTCGGCGGCGTTGTCGAGGAAGTAACGATCGTGGGTGACTGCGACCACGGTGCCGGGGAAGCGGGTCAGGAACTGTTCGAGCCAGTCGACCGATTCCGCGTCAAGGTGGTTGGTCGGTTCGTCGAGCAGCAGCATGTCCGGCTTTTCGAGCAGCAGCTTGCACAGCGCGACGCGGCGCTTTTCACCGCCCGACAGATGCTCGATTTTCGCGTCCCACGCCGGCAGACGAAGGGCGTCAGCAGCGATTTCGATCTGCTGCTCGGCGCTTCCGTCGGCAGTGGCGAGGATCGCTTCGTACTTGGCCTGTTCCGCGGCGAGCGCGTCGAAATCCGCGTCGGGTTCGGCGTAGGCGGCGTAAATCTCGTCGAGTTTCTTCTGCGCGCCGAACACTTCGCCGAGGCCTTCTTCCACCGCTTCACGCACGGTTTTTTGCGGATCGAGTTGCGGTTCCTGCGGCAGATAGCCGATATTCAGATTCGGCATCGGCGTGGCTTCGCCTTCGATGTCCTTGTCGACGCCCGCCATGATGCGGATCAGCGTGGACTTGCCCGAGCCGTTCAGGCCGAGCAGACCGATCTTCGCGCCGGGGAAGAACGACAGGGAGATGTCTTTCAGGATTTGACGCTTGGGCGGCACGATCTTGCCGACCCGGTTCATGGTGAAGACGTATTGGGCCATTTTGCTTGCAATAGGGCGTTGACGCCGCCGGCCGCGCTGAGGGCGGGCGGTCGTGGGTGGATGGGAATTCGGTGATGCCGCGAGATTGCCGCGGGTTTGCTGCGATCTTGCCAGTCTCCGGCCGGTGGCGGCGCGAGGTCGAAGCGATCAGGGCTTTCGACGCGGCGCCGCGCGTGGCGGAAGAGGTGACATTGTACTTCGGGGCGCGGCGTGGGAGTCGGTCTGGCGTGAGACTGGCCGCCGCATTCACGCCGCGGCCAGTCCCGCTCATCCGTGGCTGCGTGACGTGCCGACCTGTTCCCGCCAGCGATATTGCTGCTGCCAGCCGAGCAACCGTTTGAGCTTCTCATTGCTCAACAGCGTTTCGAATTCGCCGAGCGGCTTCTTGACCGGCACATCCGGATAGAAACGCTTGAGCAGTTCCGCCGTTGGCAGATCCGATGAAACGTCGTCCGCGGCCACGTTCATCACCTCGAAGCCGAGGCCATCTTTCTCGATGGCGAGGCGGCACGCGCTCGCCAGATCGCGGCCGTCGATATAGCTCCATGCAATGCGCTTACGCAGGCCAGGATCTTTCAGCCACGTCGGGAATTTCGCGTAGTCGGATGGCTCCAGCACATTGCCGATCCGGAAGCAGTAGACGTCCGCGCCAGTCCGCGCATGAAACGCCTTGCCGGTCACCTCGTTGATGACTTTCGAAGTCGCGTAGCTGTCCATCGGATCGACCGGATACGTTTCATCCAGCGGGAAATAGGCCGGATCGCGATGACGATGCGCGAACACCACGCCATAGGTCGTTTCGCTCGAAGCGAGGATCACCTTCTTGATACCGTACTTCGACGCCGCATCGAGCACGTTATACGTCCCCATCACATTGACGCGGAACACTTCGTTGTCCGGCGTGATGAGAATGCGCGGGATGGCGGCAAAGTGCACGATGGCGTCGATCGGCTTCGGCTCGATGTCCGCTTCGAACTCCTTCTGCGCGGTGCTCGATGCCAGCGCGTTGAAAACCTGTCCTGCGTCGGTGAGGTCGGTAATCAGGGTGCGGGCGGTTTGTTTCGCCATCGGCACGCGGTCGAGGTTGAGGACTTCGTAACCATGCGCGACCAGATCTTCGACGACCCACTTGCCTGCCAGTCCACTGCCGCCGGTGACAATCACTCGCTTCGTCATCTGCCTTGCTCCTTGTGAGGTGTGCTGCCCGATGTCATGCGGTTCATTCTACACAGCGCATTGTTACGTCGTCGGCGCGGCTGCGGTCGTCAAAAAGCCCCGCGCTCGCGAGGAGGCACGGGGCTTGTTGGCACAGCAAGGCTGGCGCGCCAGGCCGCGCGCAGACGTTTTCAGACGTTGAAGAGGAAATTCATGACGTCGCCATCGTGCACGACGTACTCCTTACCTTCCGCGCGCATCTTGCCGGCTTCCTTCGCGCCCTGTTCGCCCTTGTAGGTCACGTAGTCGTTGAACGCGATGGTTTGCGCACGAATGAAGCCACGCTCGAAGTCCGTGTGAATCGCGCCCGCAGCCTGCGGTGCCGTGTCGCCAATGTGAATCGTCCAGGCGCGCACTTCCTTCACGCCTGCCGTGAAGTACGTTTGCAGACCGAGCAACTTGAAGCCCGCGCGGATCACGCGGTTCAAGCCCGGCTCTTCCATGCCGAGGTCGGCGAGGAATTCCTGCTTGTCTGCGTCGTCAAGATCGGCGATTTCCGCTTCGATGGCCGCGCATACGGCAATCACCGGTGCGTTCTCGGCGTCTGCGAACTTGCGCACGGCATCCAGATGCGGGTTGTTCTCGAAACCGTCTTCCTTCACGTTGGCGACGTACATGGTCGGCTTGGCGGTGATCAGGCAGAACGGCTTCAGGAGCACCTTTTCTTCATCAGACAGATCGAGCGCACGCACCGGCCTGGCCTGGTCGAGCTGCGCGCGGACCTTTTCCAGCACGGCGGCAAGCTTGATGGCTTCCTTGTCGTTGCCGGACTTGGCGGCCTTCGCGTAACGCGAGAGCGATTTTTCGACGGTGGCCAGATCGGCGAGCGCCAGTTCGGTGTTGATGACTTCGATGTCCGACAGCGGATCGACCTTGCCCGCGACGTGAATCACGTTCTCGTCTTCGAAGCAGCGCACCACATGCGTGATGGCGTCGGTTTCGCGGATGTTGGCGAGAAACTGGTTGCCGAGCCCTTCACCCTTGCTCGCGCCGGCGACCAGCCCGGCGATATCGACGAATTCCACCACGGCCGGCAGGATGCGCTCGGGCTTGACGATCTCGGCGAGCGCGTTCAGGCGCGCGTCCGGCACTTCGACGATGCCGACGTTCGGCTCGATGGTGCAGAACGGATAGTTTTCGGCGGCAATGCCCGCCTTGGTCAGCGCGTTGAACAGGGTGGACTTGCCGACGTTAGGCAGGCCGACGATGCCGCATTTGAGGCTCATGGGGTTTCTCTAGAAATCAGGTGGTGACGTGCTTTTTCGACCGGGGCGCACGGACAGCCCCTGTGGCTCGGCCTCGCGCGCCGGGCAGTGTCCACGCGACGGGCTGGACGCCAGCGGATATCGCAGCGCAGGCGGCACGTCGTGGGTATGACGTGGATCACCGAAAACCGCAATTGTAACCCTGTCCGCCGCCGCCTTCGCGCGCCAGGCGCGTGGCGGCCCTGACGTAACGCCGTGCGGGCGCCGCCGAGGCGTCGGGGCCGAGGCGTCCGCGCGCGGCGGCGTGCCGCTCAACGTCCTGACAAACCGCCGCCGGCACACCCAAAAAGCGCGGTCTCCGATCCGGCCCCGGCATCCCGCCGCGGCTATAATCCGTGCATGACTGCTCACCTTCAGAATTACGATGTCGCTGTAATCGGCGGCGGCCTCGTCGGCAAGACGGCGGCGCTTGCGTTGACGCAAGGCGGCCTGCGCGTGGCGCTGCTCGCGCAACCGTGCGCACCGCTGCCCGCCGGCGCGGCGTTCGACGCGCGGGTCTACGCGTTGTCCGCCAGTTCAGAGGCGCTGCTGGAGCGTTTGCGGGTCTGGCAGGCGCTCGATACCTCGCGGCTCGGGCCCGTCTACGACATGCGCGTGTACGGCGACGCCCACGCGGAGCTGCATTTCTCGGCGTTTCAGGCGTCCGTGCCGCAACTGGCGTGGATTGCGGAGTCATCGCTGATCGAGCGTGCGCTCGATGCCGCGCTGCGCTTCCAACCCAGTCTGGAGTGGATCGACACCCGCGCGCAAGGGCTCGACGTGAAGCCGGAGGGCGCGACCATCGGTCTTGCCAACGGCAAGGTGCTCGGCGCGGATCTGGTGGTCGGCGCGGACGGCGCCCATTCGTGGGTGCGGGTGCAGATCGGCTCGAAGGTGATTCGGCGCGACTATAAACAGACCGGCGTGGTCGCCAATTTCAAGGCCGAAAAGCCCCACGGCGAGACCGCTTACCAATGGTTCAGGGACGGCGAGATCATTGCGTTGCTGCCGCTGCCCGACGGACATGTCTCGCTCGTCTGGTCGGCGCGCACCGAGCACGCGGAGCAACTGCTCGCGCTCGATCCGGCGCAGCTTGCCGCGGAAGTGGAGCGCGTGAGCGGCGGCCAGTTGGGCGCGCTCGACTGCGTGACGCCCGCCAAGGGTTTTCCGCTGGCGCTGCAAACCGTGGATCGCCTGGTGGCGCCGCGTGTCGCACTGGTGGGCGACGCGGCGCATCTGATCCATCCGCTCGCAGGCCAGGGCATGAACCTTGGACTGCGCGATGTCGCGGCGCTGGCCGACACGATCGCCGGCAAGGAAGCGTTCCGCGATCTCGGCGACACCGTCTTGCTGCGTCGTTACGAACGGTCGCGCCGTGAGGACATCCGCGCGTTGATGGTCGCCACCGACGGGCTGCAAAAGCTGTTCGCGGTGCCCGGCCCGGTTGCCCGTGTATTGCGCAACACCGGCATGGCGTTCGTCGGGGCGCAACCGCTGCTTAAACGCTGGCTCGTCTCGGCGGCGCTGGGGTAGGGCGTGTGCCGGCACGGCCCGCCGCGTCAGGCTGGCGGGGCACGAGTATGATGAACGGTTGGGCCGCACGCCTGTCCGAGACGTACAGATCGAAGACGCGTGACGCGTGTTCGAATGAACCAGGGAATTCAGTATGAAAAAGCATTTCCGTATCGCTGCGCTCGCATTGACCGTGGCCATTGCGACACTTGGCTGCTCCGCGCAAGCCGATCAGGTCACCGACAAACTCAAGGAAACTATCCAGGCACGCCTCGGCGACCAGGCGACCGTCAAGGGCGTGGCGAAGTCGCCGATTGCCGGCTTGTACGAGGTGAACCTCGGCACGCAGATCGTGTATAGCGACGCGGACGGCAACTATCTGGTGCTCGGCGATATCGTCGATGCGAAGACCCGCAAGAACCTGACCGAAGCGCGTCTGTCCGAAACCAATCGGATCGACTTCGCGAGCCTGCCGTTTGCGAACGCCGTGAAAGTGGTGAAGGGCAACGGCAGCCGCAAGATCGCCGTGTTCTCGGATCCGAACTGCCCGTATTGCAAGCAGCTCGAAACCACCTTGAAGTCGGTCGACAACATCACGGTGTACACCTTCCTGTATCCGGTGCTGTCGCCGGATTCGGCGGTGAAATCCAAGTCGATCTGGTGTTCGGCCGATCGCGCCAAGGCGTGGGAAGCCTGGATGCAGGATCGGCAGGCGCCGACCGCCGCCGGCACTTGCGACACCGCCGCTATCGACAAGAATCTCTCCCTCGGCCATGCCATGAACGTGGACGGCACGCCTACCGTATTCCTCGCCGACGGCCGCCGCCTGCCGGGCGCGGTGCCGGCCGACCGGCTGGACAAGGAGCTCGCCGCGGTGCATTAAGTCCCGCGTATCCTCAGGCAGGAGGCGCACTGGGCGCCTCCTGCCGTTTCGGGCCTCCCCATTCTTCTCACTCCCCTCGCAGATGAAGCCGATCCGCTACAGCATCGTTCCGAAACAACCCGCTGCCCATCTGTTTGAAGTCACCGTTACTGTCGCCGATCCCGATCCGGCCGGTCAGCGTTTCATGCTGCCGGTGTGGATTCCCGGCAGTTACATGGTGCGCGAATTCGCCCGCAATATCGTGACGCTGCGCGCGTTCAACGAAGCCGGCCGCAAGGTGCGCATTGAAAAGACCGACAAGCACACCTGGCAGGCAGCGCCCAGCCATGGCGCGCTGACGCTGCGCTATGAGGTGTACGCGTGGGACATGTCGGTGCGGGCTGCGCATCTGGACGACACAACCGGCTTTTTCAACGGCACCAGCGTGTTTCTCGCCGCAGTGGGCCACGAAGCGGCGCCGTGTCTGGTGGATATCCAGAAGCCCGCCGGCGTGGCTTACCGGAGCTGGCGCGTCGCGACGGCGTTGTCCGAGGCGCGCGGCACCAAACGCTACGGCTTCGGCGAGTACAGCGCGCAAAACTACGATGAGCTGGTCGACCACCCTGTCACGCTCGGTGAATTCGCGCTCGCAACCTTCAAGGCGCATGGCGTGCCGCACGACATCGTGATTGCCGGCCGCGTGGTTGCACTCGACATGGCGCGTCTCGCCGCCGACCTGAAGCGCATCTGCGAAGCACAGATCGCGCTCTTCGAACCGAAGTCGAAGAAGGCCCCGCTCGAGCGCTACGTATTCATGACCCAGGCCGTGAGCGACGGCTATGGCGGTCTCGAACACCGCGCGTCGACCGCGCTGATCTGCAACCGTTCCGACCTGCCGGTGGAAGGCCGCCCGCAGACCACGGAAGGCTATCGGACCTATCTCGGCCTGTGCAGCCATGAGTATTTCCACACCTGGAACGTGAAGCGCATCAAGCCGGCCGCCTTCGCACCGTACGACCTGACGCGCGAAAATTACACCTCGCTGCTGTGGCTGTTCGAGGGCTTCACGTCCTATTACGACGACCTGATCCTCGTGCGCAGCGGCCTCATCAAGCCGGAAGAATATTTCGGGCTGCTTGGTAAGGTGGTAGGCGGCGTGCTGCGCGGCAGCGGCCGCCTGAAGCAGACGGTGGCCGAAAGTTCGTTCGACGCGTGGGTCAAGTACTACCGGCAAGACGAGAACGCGCCGAACGCCATCGTCAGCTACTACACGAAGGGCTCGCTCGTCGCGCTGGCGTTCGATCTGACGATTCGCGCGCAGACCGGCAACCGCAAGTCGCTCGACGACGTGATGCGCCTGCTGTGGCAGCGTTTCGGACGCGACTTTTATCGCGGCAAGCCGGTTGGCGTGGCGGAAGACGAAGTCGAGGCCATTTTCACCGAAGCCACCGGAGTCGAACTCGGCGCGCTGTTCGAGCAGGCGGTGCGCAGCACCCGTGATCTGCCGCTCGAGACGTTGCTCGAACCGTTCGGCATGGCGCTCACGCCGGAGGGGGACAGGAACGGCAAACCGTCGCTCGGTGCGCGGCTGCGCGGCGGCGCGGATTGCACGCTCGCCGCTGTGCATGACGGCAGCGCGGCGCAGAAGGCGGGGCTGTCGGCGGGTGACGTGCTGGTGGCGATCGACGGTCTGCGTGTCACGGGCGCGAATCTTGACGCGCTGCTTTCACGCTACCTGCCGGACGCGAAAGTCGAAGTGCACGCGTTCCGCCGGGATGAGTTGCGCACCGCGCAAGTCAAGCTGGACGGCCCAGAAGTATCGCGTTACTCGCTCAGCGTGACCGACAAACGGGCGACAACCCGCAACTGGCGCGAGCGCTGGCTGGCCGGGTGATAGCGGCTGGGTCCGGTTGACCTTTGCCCGGAAGCCGGAGTTCGATGGCGGATTGTTCTATCTGTGCAACAATCCGTCGCTGCGGGATGGCTTTTTCGCGGACAGGTAAATCAACACAATGGCTCCATTCGCGCAACACTGCGCGCCCCAACTGGAGTCAACCATGACCACGATCCTGCAAATCAACTCGGCAGCCCGCTCGCAAGGCGCTCAATCGACCCTGCTCGTCAACGAGCTGACCGAAAAGCTGCAACAATCGAATCCGGGCGCGCAAGTCGTCGTCCGCAATCTGCAAGCTGAACCGCTGCCCCACCTGGACGACGCCGTCCTCGGCGCGTTCTTCACGCCGGCTGATCAACGCACCGCGGAACAAGCTGCCATCGCCGCGCGCAGCGAAGCACTGATCGCCGAACTGCAAGCCGCTGACGTGATCGTGATCGGCGCACCGATGTACAACTTTGGCATCTCGTCGCAACTGAAGACGTACTTCGACTTCATCGCGCGTGCCGGCATCACGTTCCAGTACACGGCGAATGGTCCGGAAGGTCTCGTGAAGGGCAAGAAGGTGTTCGTGGTTTCGGCACGCGGTGGCAAGTATCTCGGCACGCCGCACGACAGCCAGACGCCGTACCTGAAGTCCTTCCTCGGTTTCCTCGGCATGACGGACGTGAACTTCATCTACGCTGAAGGCCTGAACATGGGTCCGGACGCAGCGACGGCCGCTCTCGTCGGCGCACGCGAAGCAATCGCTGCTGCTTAAGGATGGGATGGTGGAGGTCCGCGTTGCGGATCTCTGCTGTCAGCCCCGGCCGTGCTGTGCCTCAAGAGGGCGGCGTACTGGTTGCGGGGCATAAAGAACGCCACGGGATGAGCTTCCGTGGCGTTTTTGCTTTTCCGCTAGCCAGGCGCTACCGCTGCTGGTACCGGTGCCAGTGCTGGTTGCGCGGCGGTTGCCGCGGATGACCGGATGATCAGGCCGAACTGCGCACGGCGGCGTTAAGCCAGCGTCTGCGCTTCGTCGGGCAGGCGCCAGTCGATCGGCTGGCGCTGGTGCTTGCTCAGGAACTCATTGGCGAGCGCAAAGTGTCCGCAACCGAGAAAGCCTCGGTGCGCCGACAGCGGCGACGGATGCGGCGCCTCCAGCACGTAATGCGATTTGCCGCCAACGAGCGCCCGCTTGGCCTGCGCGTGCGCGCCCCACAGCATGAACACAAGGCCGTCGTGACGCTGAGCCAGTTCGTGGATCAGCGTGTCGGTGCACTTTTCCCAGCCGCGTTTCGCGTGACTTGCGGCCGCGTCGCGCTCGACGGTCAGCACGGTGTTCAGCAGCAGCACCCCTTGCCTGGCCCACGCATCGAGGCAGCCGTGACGCGGCGGCTCATGACCAAGGCTGGCGGCGATTTCCTTGAAGATGTTGCGTAGCGACGGCGGCGGACGCACCGCTGGCGGCACGGAGAACGCCAGCCCATGCGCCTGCGGCGTACCGCGATCCTCGCCGTGGTACGGGTCCTGGCCGAGGATCACCACTTTGACCTCGTCCGGGCTGGTGAGACGCAGGGCGCGGAACACGTCGGTGGGATACACCGTCTTGCCCGCGGCACGCTCGCCGTCGACGAAGCGGCACAGCGGCGCATAGGCGTCACTGTCCGAGAACGGTCGCAGATGCGTGCGCCACGCGGGTGGCAGCGCCTCGAACTGGGCTTCGAGCGAAGGCAGCGGTGTCGACAACGTGGATTGCATGGGTTGCGGGGCTTGTGGCGATAGCGCTTGCGTGGGAGCAAGCTTGTCAGACGGTTCGTCGCCAAACAGAGAGGCTTGTTGCGACGATGGAGAGCGGGTGCGGGAGGCGGAGGTCATGACGCGTAATGGGTGCCCTTTATTGCTCGCGCAGCTTGTATCCGCGCTGGGCTTTGCTGATGTCATCCGGCGCGAGGCCGTGCACCTGTGCACCGAGCTCGTCTGCCAATGCATGCAGCGCGGCCTCGTCACCGCTCTTCAACTCCAGTTCGACCTCGAGAATTGGCGCGCGGCGGGTTTCACCGTTGACGTCGGCAATCACCTCGCCCTGATCGATCGCCGCTTCAATCGTGGCGCCATGGGCCGCCACTTGCCATAGCGTGCGCGTGAAGTTGGTGCGAAACAGCTCGATCAGGCCCGGCGCAGCCCCGCGCAACGCCGCGGCTACGGTAGGTTCGTCGCAGGCCTGCAGCAAGGTCTCGATTTCCAGCGCCTCGCCCGCGACCGGCATTTCCCACTCGTGCCGGCTGTGCATCCCGGCGCTGGCGTTGCCGGCTGTCTTGAAGGTCTGCAGCCAGCCATCCGGCGTGTGCCGCAAACGCAGTGCGCTTTTCGAGCGCGCCAGCGTCAAGTCCGGTGTGTCGAAATAGATATTCGCCAGCGCGACCGGATGCCCCGCGGCGCCGGTGCGCGCGACGAACCAGCGGGTCGCCGCGCTCAACTCGTCAGCCGGCAGCGCCAGCTTGATTTCACGTTCCATGGCCATGGCGATGTTTTCCCGCAGTCCGATCAGAAAAACATCCGCGCAAGTTCCGCACCCGGTTCTTCCGCGCGCATGAACGCTTCGCCTACGAGGAACGTATGGACGTCCATCGCACGCAACCGCTCCACGTCCACGCGCGACAGGATGCCCGACTCGGTGACGACGATGCGATCGTCCGGAATCGATTCGAGCATGCCGAGCGTGGTCTCGAGCGAGGTTTCGAAGGTACGCAGATTGCGATTGTTGATGCCGATCAACGGCGTCTTCAACGTCAGCGCTTCCATCAGTTCGTCTTTGTCATGCACTTCGACGAGCACGGCGAGTCCGAGCGAATGCGCAAACGCTTCGAGGTCCTGCATCTGCGAGGTTTCGAGCGCGGCGGCGATGAGCAGGATCGCGTCGGCGCCCATCGCGCGCGCTTCGACGATCTGGTACGGATCGATGATGAAGTCTTTGCGCAGTACCGGCAGGTCGCAGGCGGCGCGCGCCTCTTCCAGGTAGGCCGCGCTGCCCTGGAAGAATTGCACGTCGGTGAGGACCGACAGGCAGGCCGCGCCGTGTCCCGCGTACGAACGGGCAATCTCAGCCGGCACGAAATGCTCGCGCAGCACGCCTTTGGACGGGCTCGCCTTCTTCACTTCGGCGATCACCGCGGCATGACCGGCGGCATGCTTCGCGCGCAACGCGCCGACAAAATCGCGCTTGTCACGCGCCGAGGCTTCGAGGCGCAGTTCCTCGAGCGGTGCGCTTAGTTGCGCCGCGCGAACTTCCTGGCGCTTGACGTCGATGATGCGTTCCAGAATGTCGCTCATAGATTTCTCAATACAGAATTAGTGCTTGAATTGCTGGGTGAAGCGAACCAGATCGTCGACCTTCGCACGGGCCTTGCCGCTCGCGATCGCTTCGCGCGCCAGTCCGATACCGTCAGCGATCGAGGCTGCCACATTCGCCGAATAGAGCGCCGTGCCCGCGTTCAACGTGACGATTTCACGTGCCACGCCGGGCTTGTTGTCGAGCGCTTCGAGCAACATGCGCCTCGACTCGTCGGCGTCGGCCACTTTCAGCGAGCGGTTCGAGACCATCTGCATGCCGAAGTCTTCAGGGTGAATCTCGTACTCGCGAACTTCGCCGTCGCGCAATTCGCCGACCTGCGTGGCCGCCCCTAGCGAGACCTCGTCCATGCCGTCCATGCCGTAGACGACCAGCACGTGTTTGGCGCCGAGACGCTGCATCACGCGTACCTGAATACCGACGAGGTCGCCGTGGAATACGCCCATCAACTGGTTCGGCGCGCCGGCCGGATTGGTGAGCGGCCCGAGAATATTGAAGAGGGTCCGCACGCCGAGTTCGCGGCGTACCGGCGCGATGTTCTTCATTGCCGGATGATGGTTCGGCGCGAACATGAAGCCCATGCCGGTTTCGGCAATGGACGCGGCCACCTGTTCGGGCTGCAGATCAATGTTGACGCCGAGCGCTTCGAGCACATCCGCGCTGCCCGACTTGCTGGAGACGCTGCGCCCGCCATGTTTCGCGACCTTTGCACCGGCCGCGGCCGTGACGAACATCGTGGCCGTCGAGATGTTGAAGGTGTGCGCGCCGTCGCCGCCGGTGCCGACGATATCGACAAAGTTCGAGTTGTCCGGCACGTGGACTTGCCGGGCAAACTCACGCATCACAGTGGCGGCCGCCGTGATTTCGCCGATGGTCTCTTTTTTGACGCGCAAACCCGTAATGATTGCCGCCGCCATCACCGGCGACAGTTCGCCACGCATGATGAGCCGCATCAGATGCAGCATTTCGTCGTGGAAAATCTCGCGGTGCTCGATCGTGCGCTGCAACGCTTCCTGAGGAGTGATTGTCATGATGTCGCCTCGGGTGATCAAGCGTTGCGTCTGGCCAGCGCGGCCTTCGACTGCTTCACGAAGTTCTCGAGCAGTGCGTGGCCGTGTTCGGACAGGATGGATTCCGGGTGGAACTGCACACCTTCCACGTCGAGCTCCTTATGGCGCACACCCATGATCTCGCCGTCATCGGTCCATGCGGACACTTCGAGGCAATCGGGCAGCGACTCGCGTTCGATCGCGAGCGAGTGATAACGCGTCACCACGAAGTGCTTCGGCAGGTCGGCGAAGACGCCTTTGCAGTCGGTTTCGATGGTGCTGACCTTGCCGTGCATGATGCTCTGTGCGCGCACGACACGACCGCCGAAGGCTTCGCCGATGGCCTGATGGCCAAGGCACACGCCGAGAATCGGCATTTTGCCGGAGAAC
This sequence comes from Paraburkholderia sp. GAS41, assembly GCF_050436545.1. Classification (NCBI taxonomy): domain Bacteria; kingdom Pseudomonadati; phylum Pseudomonadota; class Betaproteobacteria; order Burkholderiales; family Burkholderiaceae; genus Paraburkholderia; species Paraburkholderia sp. GAS41. The sequence goes on along the minus strand of NZ_JBNDMK010000020.1, from coordinate 12,429 downwards.
TCGCGCAGCACGTCGAGCGTGATGCCTGCGTGTTGCGGATTGCTCGGTCCCGGCGACAGGCAGATCCGCTCGGGGTTGAGCTTCGCAATTTCGTCGAGCGTGATTTCGTCGTTGCGATAGGTCCGTACGTCTTCGCCGAGTTCGCCGAAGTACTGGACCAGGTTGTAGGTGAATGAGTCGTAGTTGTCGATCATCAGCAGCATGGTCTGTCTCCGGTCAAAAGTCGCTATCGAGGCCGTCTTGCACCTGCTCGGCGGCGCGCAGCACGGCGCGCGCCTTGTTTTCGGTCTCTTGCCATTCGGATTCAGGCACCGAATCGGCGACGATACCCGCTGCCGCCTGCACATACAGATTGCCGTTGCTAATGACGCCCGTGCGGATCGTGATGGCCAGATCCATCTCGCCGGTGAACGACAGGTAGCCGACCGCGCCGCCATACAGGCCGCGCTTCACCGGTTCGAGTTCGTCGATCAGTTCCATGGCGCGGACCTTCGGCGCGCCGGACAGCGTGCCCGCCGGGAAGGTGGCGCGCAGCACGTCGAAATTGGTGGTGCCGGGTTTCAGCTTGCCTTCGACCGAACTCACGATGTGCTGCACGTGCGAGTACTTTTCGATCACCATCTTGTCGGTCACGACCACTGAACCGATCTGTGCGATGCGGCCCACGTCGTTGCGCGCGAGGTCGATCAGCATCACGTGCTCGGCGATTTCCTTCGGGTCGTTCAGCAGCTCGGTGGCGAGTTCGGCATCGCGTTCCGGCGTGTTGCCGCGCGGACGGGTGCCGGCCAGCGGGCGGATCGTGACGATGCGGTCTTCGCCGCGCTTTTCCTGCCGGACCAGAATTTCCGGCGACGCGCCCACCACGTGGAAGTCGCCGAAGTTGTAGTAGTACATATACGGCGACGGGTTCAGCGAACGCAGCGCGCGATACAGCGAAAGCGGATTGTCGCGATACGGTTTCGTCAGACGTTGACCGACCTGTACCTGCATCAGTTCGCCAGCGGCGATGTATTCCTTCGCCTTGCGCACGGCGGCTAGGTAATCGTCTTTGGCGAACTCGCGGTAGGTCTCGGTGCGCACGCTGGCCGACGTGACGGGTGGCTGCACGGTCGTGCGCAGACGCTGACGCAGGTCGCGCAGGCGCTGTTTGGCGCGGGTGTAAGCCTCGGGCGTGGTCGGATCGGCGTAGACCACCAGGTACAGCTTGCCCGCGAGGTTGTCGATGACCGCGACTTCTTCGGTCAGCAGCAACTGGATGTCGGGCAGATTCAGATCGTCCGGCGGCGCCGTGTGCGCGAGCTTTTTCTCGATGTAGCGCACCGCGTCATACCCGAAGTAGCCAGCAAGACCGCCCGCGAAGCGCGGCAGTCCGGGACGCTGTGCCACTTTGAAGCGACCTTGGAACTGCTGGATAAATTCAAGCGGATCGCCTTCGTGCGTTTCCACGACATTGCCGTCTCTTACCACTTCCGACACACCATTGCGGGTGCGCAGCAGGGTGCGAGCCGGCAGGCCGATAAAGGAATAGCGGCCGAACCGCTCACCGCCCACCACGGATTCCAGCAGAAACGAGTTGGCGCCATTGCGCTCGGGCTGGGCGAGCTTCAGGTACAGCGAGAGCGGCGTTTCGAGGTCCGCGAGCGCTTCGGCGATCAGCGGGATGCGGTTGTAGCCCTCGTTGGTGAGGGACTGGAATTCGAGTTCGGTCATGTTCCGATCCTGTTCATAGGTCCGGGCGCGGCGTGCGCCGGACAAAGCGGGGCGATGCGCTGTCTACGTGGCCGGGTGAGCGAAGCCTTGCCTGTCGTGATCGTCTTAAGGACAAGATTAGGCCAACCGGCGCGAGCTTTCCCGGGAAGCGTGCAAGGCATGGCGTGCCGCGGTACCTGTCGTACACGACGGCCGCATGAACCGATGCGACTAAAACTGCTGGGAAAGGCGCGTGAGCGCAGCGAAGCAAAAAACGGTGCCGAAGACAAGCTTCAGCGTACCTCAGGAGAGGTTAGCGCGACCAGCGACGCCAGGGCCAGGCTCCCCGGTCGATGCTGCTCAGACTCCGTTTTTTGTTCAGAAACATGAGGATGAAGGACTTATTAGGTCGATGTAGGGTGAACTGCGTGGTGCGCTGCGATGACCTTGGCGGCATCAAACAGCGAGGCAACTATACCATCCGATTTTATTGTTTGTACAGCCTGGCCATGGTTGTAGCCGTAGGGGACGGTGAGCGTTGCCATGCCTGCCGCACGGCCAGCCAGGGCGTCGTTTTCCGAATCGCCGATTGCCACAGCGGCCTCTGGCGCAACCTGCAACTGGGCGCAGGCGGTCAGCATGGGCAGCGGGTCTGGCTTCTTTTTCGGCAGGCTGTCGCCGCCGATCACGATGCTGAAATAGTCGATCAATCCGTATTGCTGCAGCAATTCCACGGCAAAACGATGCGGCTTGTTGGTGACGCAGGCGAGTTTGAGCCCGGCGTCACGCATGGCGCGCAGGCCGGCCTCGACGTCGGGATACAGCCGCGTATGGCGGCCGCTGATCTGGGCGTACTCTTCCAGATAGATCGCGAGCGCCTCGTCGAAACGGTCCTGCGCGTGGGGCGCCTCGAAGCGCGGCGCGAGCACGCTGCGAATCAGGTGCTCGGAGCCCTTGCCGACATACCGCACCACTTCCTCGCGCGACGTTTCTGCTGCGTCCAGTTGGGCGAGCATGCCGTTCAGGCCGGCAGTGAAGTCGTCGGCGGTGTCGATCATCGTGCCGTCGAGGTCGATGATCGCCGCGAGGATCCGCGGACCGCTGAATGCTGGCGCGGGAAACGGCGGTGTGGTCGCGCGGGTTGTCATGACGGTTGTCCGACTTTCGCCAGTTCGGCGCGCATCTCGGCGATGACCGTCTTGTAGTCGTGGTGGCCGAAGATGGCCGAGCCGGCCACGAAGGTGTCCGCACCGGCGGCCGCGATCTGGGCGATGTTCTCGATCTTCACGCCGCCGTCCACTTCGAGATGGATCTCGCGACCGGTCTTCTCGATGTACGCGTCGATGCGCCTGCGGGCTTCGCGCAACTTGACGAGCGCCTCGGGGATGAACGACTGGCCGCCGAAACCGGGGTTCACCGACATGATCAACACCAGATCGACCTTGTCCATGACGTGATCGAGGTAGCTCAGCGAAGTGGCCGGATTGAACACGAGGCCCGCCTTGCAGCCGTGATCGCGGATCAGCGACAGCGTGCGGTCGATGTGGTCCGAGCCTTCGGGGTGAAAGCTGATGACGTTGGCGCCGGCTTTGGCGAAGTCGGGCACGATGCGGTCGACGGGGCGCACCATCAGATGCACGTCAATCGGCACGTCGACGTGCGGGCGCAGCGCTTCGCACACCAGCGGGCCGATGGTCAGGTTCGGCACATAATGGTTGTCCATCACGTCGAAGTGAATCCAGTCGGCGCCGGCGGCGACGACATTGCGAACTTCTTCGCCGAGTCGCGAGAAGTCGGCCGACAGAATGCTGGGGGAAATGCGAAATTGCGTCATGGCAGGGGCCGGGGCGGTAGGCAGAAACGTCATTTTACCGCCTTGGAGGCTTCGCAGCCTTGTCCGGATGGGATTGTCCGGTTGCGGGCATGCCGTGCATGGGCCAGAATGCGAAACCACAATAGAGCGCTTTGGCGGCGCGCCTGAAAGCATTGGCGCCCGGGCCTCTCGCAGACTTTCACGAGATTGTTTCACCAGACCGGAATCAGGATGAGCCAGTACGAATTCAGCGTAGCGGCGCAGGTCCAGTACCTGCCCGACGAGTCGGACCCGGAGCGCCGTCAGTATGCGTTCGCCTATACGCTGACCATCCGCAATAGCGGTCAGGTGCCGGCGCAACTGATTGCGCGCCATTGGGTGATCACCGATAGCGACAAACTCGAGCAGGAAGTCAAAGGCCTCGGCGTGGTCGGTCATCAGCCGCTGCTCAAACCCGGCGAGCAATTCGAATATACGAGTTGGGCGGTGATTGCGACGCCGGTCGGCACCATGCGAGGGGAGTATTTCTGCGTCGCCGAAGACGGCGAACGTTTCGAAGCACCCGTGCCCGAGTTCGTCCTGCGCATGCCGCGCACCCTGCATTGAACTGGCGGGGCGAAACGCGGTCTTTAAACGGCTTTAACGTTGTTTGTCGCGGTTTGCTTTTTTCTTGCCGGACGACATATATACAACGATGAAGACGAGCACGAAAAGCGCTACCAGCAATTCCGGCACGAGCATGAGCAGCGGGTATTCGTCGAACAGATCAGACATGGCGGTTTCCATCAACAACGAACATTGTATGCGGTTTGCCGGCAAGGTCACCGGCTGGCTGGGGGCGCTTTCCATCGCGGTGTTGCTGGCTTCGTGCGGGGGTGGCGGCGTTGTACGGACTTCCGCGCCGCCCACTGGCGCTGCGATCCTTCCCGGGCAGATTGCGTCCACGCGACTCACCGCAGTTGCCTGGCAACAGGTGCCGGGTTGGCAGGACGATTCGCTGATTGGCGCAACTGCTGCGCTACGGCAGAACTGCCTGCGGGTCGCCCGTCAACCGAACTGGCAACGCGCTTGCGCGGCGGCCGCACAGATCGACGATCTGGACCTGACCAGCGCGCGAGTCTTTTTCGAAACCTATTTCACCCCGTATCAGTTCGCCAATACCGACGGCACGCTCGACGGTCTGGTGACCGGCTATTACGAACCGTTGTTGCGCGGCTCACGGACCCGGCATGGTGTCTACCAGACGGCGCTGTACCGCTGGCCGACGGGGTATCGTCCCGGCGGCGAAATACCGAGCCGTGCGCAACTCGAACGTTCGGGCGCACTCGACGGTAACGAACTGGTCTGGGTCGACGATCCGATTGAAGCGTTTTTCCTGCAGGTGCAAGGTTCAGGGCGCATCGTGATGGAGGACGGCAGTGTCATGCGCCTCGGTTTTGGCGGCACCAATAACCAGCCCTATAAGTCGATTGGGCGGTGGTTGCTGGATCGCGGTGAACTGACGCCCGCTCAGGCAACGATGCAGGGCATCAAGGCATGGGCACGTGCTAACCCGACACGCGTCGACGCGTTGCTGGATACCAATCCGCGCTTTGTTTTCTTCCGGGAAATGCCTTCGACTGACAGCCTGCCGAGCGGTGGTGCTGACGGTCCGATCGGTGCGCTAGGCGTGCCGCTTACGCCGGAGCGCTCGATCGCGGTGGACCCGTCTTCGATCCCGTTGGGAACGCCGGTGTTTCTGCAGACAACCCGCCCGTTGACCAATTCACCGATGAACCGTCTGGTCTTCGCGCAGGATACGGGATCGGCGATCAAGGGCGGCGTGCGGGCCGACTACTTCTGGGGCCTTGGCGACGACGCGGGTGACCTCGCCGGCAAGATGAAGCAGGCCGGCCGCATGTGGTTGCTGTTGCCGAATTCCTGATCGTGCGGGGGCGCGGAGGGCGCTTGAGCCTTAACCGGCTCAGGCGGGTTCATGGGGGCCAAACTGGCGCCCAGGCGGATTCAAGCGCGCTCAGACCGGTTCAAACCGGCTGAAACCGGCTGAAACCGGCTGAATCCGGCCCAAGTGGGTTCAGGCGGGCTCAAGCAGCACCCGCCCGCGCGCTCAGGCACTGACCTTACGCTTGTCTATCACGCGTCGCGCCTTTCCCACCGAACGCTCGATACCATTCACCGCCAGCACGTTCACCACGGCGCTGATGCCGATCAGGGCCTTGATGTCGTACGTGAGCGCCTGTTTTGCGGTGCTCAGGGCGGATGTGTCCGGTGCGGTTTCGGGGCACGGTTCAACGTTCAGTGTCAGCACATCCAGCGGACCTTCTTTCGTCAGCACGATCTGATAATGCGGCGCGAGGACGTGCTGTTTTAGCAGCAGTTCCTCGATCTGCGTCGGGAACACGTTCACGCCGCGTACGATCATCATGTCGTCCGACCGGCCGGTGATCTTCTCCATCCGGCGCATGGTGCGCGCGGTGCCGGGCAGCAAACGCGTGAGATCGCGTGTGCGGTAGCGGATGATCGGCAGCGCTTCTTTTGTCAGCGACGTAAACACCAGTTCGCCCAATTCGCCATCCGGCAGCACTTCGCCGGTGTCCGGGTCGATGATCTCAGGGTAGAAATGATCTTCCCAGATGGTCGGGCCGTCCTTTGTCTCGGCGCATTCCGAGGCCACGCCTGGACCCATTACCTCGGACAGCCCATAGATATCCACCGCATCGATGCCCATGCGTTTTTCGATCGCGCTGCGCATGTCGTTGGTCCACGGCTCCGCCCCGAAGATTCCGATGCGCAGCGAAGACTGCGCGGGGTCGAGCCCTTGCCTTTCCAGCTCGTCGGCGATGGACAGCATGTAGCTCGGCGTCACCATGATGATGTCAGGCTGGAAATCCTGGATGAGCTGAACCTGCTTTTCGGTCTGGCCGCCGCCAAATGGGATCACGGTGAGACCCGCGCGCTCCGCGCCGTAGTGGGCGCCCAACCCGCCTGTGAAGAGACCATAGCCGTAACTCACATGCACCTTGTCGCCGCGCCGTGCGCCAGCGGCGCGGATCGAGCGGGCGACCACGTTGGCCCACGTGTCGATATCTCGCGCCGTGTAGCCGACCACGGTCGGCTTTCCCGTCGTACCCGAGGACGCATGAATCCGCGACACCTGCTCCTGCGGCACGGCGAACATCCCGAACGGGTAGTTGTCGCGCAGGTCCTTCTTGGAAGTGAACGGGAAATGCGATAAGTCCGCGAGCGTTTTCACCTCACCTGGATGGACCCCGGCTTCGTCGAACTTGCGGCGGTAGACCGGCGAATTCTCGTAAGCATGCGTGAGGGACCATTTCAGCCGTTCGAGCTGGAGTGCGGCGAGTTCGTCGCGGCTCGCCGTTTCGATCGGCTCGAGCGGGAGCGTGGTGTTCATCGAGTGTCTCCTTGCTTCTTCAGAATGGATTGCAGCGCACGCGGCCAGCTTGGGGCGGGCACTGCGTGAACTGCTGGATCAGCTTTCGGTCGGGACTACGGTGCCTTTGATTTGCGCCGATTTACCGCGAAACATTGCCACGGTTTCGCCGGCGCGATTCGTTACGCGAATGTCGTAAATGCCGGTGCGCCCGCTCAACGTCTGCTCGACGCCTTCAGCGGTCAGCACATCGCCGCCTTGCACAGGGCGCAAAAATTCGATCGAGCAACCGGATGCCACCGTATTGATGTTGTAGCTATTGCAGGCAAACGCGAAGGTGGAGTCGGCAAGCGTGAAGATCAGGCCGCCGTGGCAGATCTGATGGCCGTTGAGGAAATCGGCGCGTACAGTCATGCTCAGGCGCGCGTAACCGGGCCGGACTTCCTGCAGCTCGAATCCCAGCGCACGACTGCAGGCATCGGCGGCATACATGGCGTCAGCGGTGGCGCGGGCCAGCTCGTCGGGCGACAGCGCGGCGTGCCCATCGGGTGTGGCCGTGAGGTTGGCGGCATGTTCGGATTGTGTGGACATTTCAACGGCCCTCGAAACGCGGTGCACGTTTTTCCATGAAGGCTTGCACGCCTTCCTTGTAGTCGTGAGATGCACCTAGCTCACCTTGCAGATCGCGCTCGAGGTCGAGTTGCTGATCGAGTGTCTGGGTGGCACTCGCGCGCATCGCGTGCTTGATGGCGGCGATTGCGCGGGTGGGTTGCTGGGCCAGTTGGGCCGCGAGTTTGCCCGCCGCAGCGGCGAGATCCGCGTCTTCGACTACCTGCCACACGAGTCCCCAGCTTTCCGCCTTCTCCGCACCCAGTTTGTCGCCGGTGATGGCGAGGCCAAGCGCGCGGGCCATGCCGACGCGCTGCGGCAGGAACCATGTGCCGCCTGAATCGGGTACGAGACCGATTTTCACGAATGCCTGGATGAAGCTGGCCGAGCGAGCTGCGAGCACGAGGTCGCAAGCTAATGCGAGGTTGGCACCGGCGCCTGCCGCCGTGCCATTCACCGCGGCGATCACTGGCAAGGGCAACGCCTGAAGCCGGCGAATCAACGGATTGAAGTGCTCGTCGATCAACTCGCCTAGATCGGTCATTGCACCTCGCGTGAAGTCGAGATCGGCGAGGTCCTGGCCTGTGCAAAAGCCACGCCCAGCGCCCGTCAGCACGAGCGCGCGTGCGCCTGCAACAACGATTTCGTCGAGCGCGGCGCTGAGCTCGCCGTGCATTGCCCGAGTGAAGCTGTTGAGCTTGTCGGGCCGGTTCAGCGTCACGGTAGCGACGTGGCTCGAAGCGTCGAAGTCGACGCGGATCGCTTCATATGACATCGGTTGTCTCCTCCTGGCTATTTGATAGCCCTTGAGCGAAATACAGTTTGGCTGCCTCAGACCCGCTCGATGGCGAGCGCAATACCCTGACCCACGCCAATGCACATCGTGCACAGGGCGAAACGGCCGTTAATGCGTTCGAGTTGATAGAGCGCGGTCGTGATGAGTCGTGCGCCCGACGCGCCGAGCGGATGACCGAGGGCAATCGCCCCACCATTCGGATGACGCGCGGATCGTCGTCGCGCAAGGCGAGCATACGGAGCACGGCCAGCCCCTGGGAGGCGAAGGCTTCATTCAGCTCGATGACGTCGAATTGCTCCAGCGACATGCCAAGCTGCTTCAGCAACTTTTGTGTGGCCGGAGCAGGCCCGATGCCCATGATGCGTGGCTCGCCGCCGACCGTCGCCATGCCGATGATGCGCGCCCGGCGGCGCAGTCCATATTGCTCGGCCGCGGACTGATTGGCGAGCAGCAGCGCACAGGCGCCGTCATTGACGCCCGACGCATTGCCCGCGGTCACGCTGCCGTCGGGCCGCACAATGCCCTTGAGCTTGCCGAGCACCTCCAGCGAAGTTTCGCGGGGATGCTCGTCCAGCGTGACACGAATCGGCTCGCCTTTCTTCTGCGGGATCTCAACGGCGACGATTTCTTCGGCGAGCGTGCCGTCGTGTTGTGCCCGCGCGGCTCTTTGCTGACTGCGCAGAGCGAACGCGTCCTGATCCGCGCGGCTCACGCTGAACTCGACGGCAACGTTCTCGGCCGTTTCGGGCATTGAATCGACGCCGAAGTCGCGCTTCATTAATGCGTTGACGAAGCGCCAGCCGATGGTCGTGTCATGAATTTCCGCTTGCCGCGAGTAAGCGCTGGTTGCCTTGCCCATCACGAAGGGCGCGCGCGTCATGCTTTCGACACCGCCTGCAATCATCAGGCGTGCTTCGCCTGCCTTGATGGCACGCGCGGCGGTGCCGACAGCGTCCATGCCGGAACCGCAAAGCCGGTTGATGGTGGTGCCGGGCGCCTCGATGGGTAAGCCGGCGAGCAGGCCTGCCATTCGGGCGACATTCCGGTTGTCTTCGCCGGCCTGATTTGCGCAGCCGTAGATCACGTCGTCGAGCGCGCGCCAGTCAACGCCGGGATTGCGTGCGATCAACGCCTTGATGGGCACCGCACCGAGGTCGTCGGCGCGGACATCTTTGAGGGCGCCGCCGTAGCGGCCGAACGGGGTGCGAATCGCGTCGCAGATGAAAGCGTCGTTCATTCCGGATTCCTGCAGATGGCGAACCGGGGTGGAATTCCGGTTTCGTGTTTCATGTTAGTTCGCGCGGGTCGGGCGTTCCATTCGGCCAAACGGCCTAAGACGCATCGACCCTTTCCGTCCTATGTCTTTCAGCCGACTGCCACGGGTGCCGCTTTCGGTTCAACATGAGCGCGACTCTGAACCACACGGAAGCGGTTCGCCACGAACGCCGCATCGGCAAGCGCGGCGTTGGCGGCCGGGTTTGCGCCGGTACCGTGGAAATCGGAGAAGGCGGCCGACTGGTTGACGAACACGCCACCGGTCAGGTTGATGGAAAGCGCAACACCGCCGCGGATCGAGGCTTCGTGGGCGGCTTCGATAACGGCGTCGTCATTGCTGTACACCGAGAACGTCAGCGCGCCATGTTCGGCCGCGAGCTTGCCGGCGAGCTCGAGCGATTGTGCGGTCGAATCGGTTGCGATGACGAACGAGATCGGCCCGAACCATTCCTTGGTGAATTTTGCGGAGTCGGTAGACGCGTCAAGCTGCAGGACGAGCGGCGTGCGTACCCGCGCGCCTGCAAACGCCGGGTGTTCGAGCGACTGGCTTTCTACCAGCACACGGCCCAGCTTGCGGGCTTCCTCGATGCGCTGCACGACGCCTTCATTCTGGATTGCGCCGAGCAGTTCGACGGCGCGAGCGGGGTCTGCAACCAGCTTCTGCACGGCTTCGGCGAGTGCTTGCGCAACTGCATCGAAGCTGAGCGTACCTTCGGCGGTGCGGATGCCGTCACGCGGGATGTAGATGTTTTGGGGCGCGGTACACATCTGACCGGAATAGAGCGCCAGCGAGAAAGCGATGTTTCGCGCGACGGCTTTGATATCGGCCGCCGAGTCGATCACGATCTGGTTGACGCCGGCCTTTTCCGTATAGACCTGCGCCTGATGAGCATGGTGCTCGAGCCAGGTGCCGTTTTGCGTGCTGCCGGTGAAGTCGATCAGTTTGATCTCGGGGCGTAGCGCGAGATCCTGGACGAGCGCGCCGTCGTTCGGGTTGGTGGCGAGGAGCGTGACGACGTTGGGATCGAAACCGGCTTCGCGCAGAACGTCGCGGGCGATGCGGACGGTAATGGCCAGCGGCAAGATAGCGCCCGGATGGGGTTTGACGATGACTGTGTTGCCGGTTGCCAGATCGGCGAAGAGGCCGGGATAACTATTCCACGTGGGGAACGTGCAGCAGCCGAGTACCAGCCCGGTGCCGCGCGGTACAACCGTGTAGCGTTTGTGCATGGCGAGCGGCGGGTTCTTGCCTTGCGGCTTTTCCCAGTGCGCGTCAGCGGGAATGCGGCGCAACTGATCCCACGCGTAGACGACCGCTTCGAGCGCGCGATCCTGGGCGTGCGGTCCGCCCGCCTGGAATGCCATCATGAACGCCTGACCGGTGGTGTGCATGACGCTATAGCCGATCTCGAAGCTCGCCCGGTTCACGCGCGCCAGAATTTCCAGGCTCACCCCGATCCACGCCTGTGGGCCAGCGCCGCGCCAACTTGCCTGTGCGGAGGCCGCGGCGGCAAGCAGGGTATCAGGGGCGGCTTCCGGGTAGCGGATGCCAAGCGGGACGCCGAACGGCGAAACCTCGACCCCAATGGTTTTCCCGGTGGTGGGTTGGTCGAGTTCGAAGGTCTGATTCAGGTGCGCCTTGAATGCCGCCTCACCATCTGCATTGGCTGTTTCCCCGTACACTTTAGGACTGGGCATCTCGACGAACGGGCTCCAGTAGCCGCGCGTCTCGATGGCGGCGAGCGCTTTTTGCAGCGTGTCTTCGTGCTTGGAAAATAGCGGATGTGTCATGGTGAAGTGAGGGGCTAGGGGTTGGGAGAAATCTGGTTGAATAATTAACCGACCGGTTGGTTGGTGAATGTTAGCATTATTAGGACGACGGCGCGAAGCGTTTTCGCACGGCTCATTCTTCACACAAAGGAGGCTGCATGGCTTACGAGAATATTCTGGTCGAGACCCGCGGACGGGTCGGTCTTGTCACGCTGAATCGCCCGAAAGCGCTGAATGCGCTGAACGATGCGCTAATGGATGAGTTGGGCGCGGCCTTGAAGGAATTCGATGCGGACGATGGAATTGGGGCGATCGTCATTACGGGCAGCGAGAAGGCTTTTGCCGCTGGCGCCGATATCGGCATGATGGCGACCTATTCCTATATGGACGTCTACAAGGGCGACTACATCACGCGCAACTGGGAAACGGTGCGTTCAATCCGCAAGCCGATAATTGCGGCCGTCGCAGGCTTTGCGCTTGGCGGTGGATGCGAACTGGCAATGATGTGCGACATCATTCTGGCGGCAGATACGGCCAGATTCGGCCAACCCGAAATCAAGCTCGGCATCATGCCCGGTGCTGGTGGTACTCAACGGTTGCCGCGTGCGGTCTCGAAAGCGAAGGCCATGGATCTCTGTTTGACGGCGCGCTTTATGGATGCCGCCGAGGCGGAGCGTGCTGGATTGGTGTCACGGGTCGTGCCGGCCGCGGCGTTGATCGATGAGGCGGTTGCTGCTGCGACGACGATTGCTGAATTCCCTTTGCCTGCAGTCATGATGGTCAAGGAATCCGTGAATCGTGCATACGAAACTACGCTCGCGGAGGGCGTTCATTTTGAGCGGCGGCTGTTCCATTCTCTATTCGCGACTGAAGATCAGAAGGAGGGGATGGCAGCCTTCGTGGAGAAGCGCAAACCAGTGTTCAAGCATCGGTAATGGGTCGGTCAAAATAACGCTTGCAAGGCCCGGATGGGGTCGCTAGAATCTCGTTCTTCGCGTTCCGGACAACGGGGCGCGGGGAACGGGAGAGCCAGCAGTGGCAAGGCTTTCGGCGGGGTGGGCAGGTTCAGGAAGTTAAAAAACCCTG